>JAFSKV010000022.1 GCA_017448795.1 Synergistaceae bacterium
ACGTTCAGGGCATGGGCATAAAGTCGCTGGAAGGAATAGGATACCTGACGGCCATAAAAGAGCTCAACTGTCGCGACAACAGCATAGAGACCCTCGACCTTCACGGGCTGACGGAGCTTGAGATTATGAGGTGCGGCAACAGCAGCGTCCAGAGCCTCGACTTGTCCGGGTGCGCTGCCCTCAAGGAGATTCACTGCCAGGAAAACGGAATGACCTTCCTCGGCATCACGGGGTGCAACGCGCTGGAATACCTCAACGCACGGGATAACGCCCTAACCGGGACGATTGACCTTCACGGAATGGCGACGCTCAGGAGGGTCAATGTCAGGCTGAACCAGCTTGCGAGCCTTGACGTTCACGGATGCGCGGCATTGACGGAGCTTTACGGAGGGACAACCAGCTTCGGGAGCTCAACATCACCGGGTGCGACGCTCTGGAGATTCTCCAATGCGGTACTGAGGCATCATCAGGGGCTGACCACACCAACCACATAGCGACGCTTGACCTTTCCGGCAAAAGCAGCCTCAAAGAGTTAATCTGCAAGCGCAACGGACTCACTGCCTTAGACCTCTCGGACTGCGCCGCCCTCGTGAGCGTGGACTGCAACAGGAATCAGCTGGCTTCCCTGAACGTAACAGGCTGTACCGCGCTGGAGTATCTTGTGTGCGGGAGCAACGACATAAAGAGCCTCGACGTTACGCGCAACACGGCCTTGACTCACCTTGAGTGCTATTCATGCAGGCTTGAGGAGCTTGATGTGTCGCAGAATACGGAGCTTGAGTACTTGGACTGCGGAGGAATCTGGTACAACCCGGCAAGCACCTACAACACGCTCACAAGCCTTGACCTTGCGAACAACACGAAGCTGAAGACGCTAATATGCGACCGGAACAAGCTTACGGCACTTGACCTGAGCAGCCTTCCCCTTCTCGAAAGGCTGGAATGTTACAGCAACGACATCACCGCCCTCGACCTCAGATTAGGCGCGTCCGGCATCATGTCCGAAATCCCCAAGCTCACAGTCCGCTACTCACCCGGCAGCATGCCCTACCACACCGACATGAAGGACTACACAGGCGACAGCTTCACCAGTATCACCAGCCTCACAGCCTGCACGTCAGACGGCGGCGAAATCCTCACGTCATTCATGACTGACGGCACGGCGAGTTTCGAGAAGCTCCCGGTGAAAGTCGTCTACACGTATGACACCGGCTACACTGGCTCGGCGGATATTTCGGCGGACATCAAGATTGCCCTCGTCCCTGACCCGGATAACTTCTTCTCGCCGCTTACGGTTTCGGTTGATGTCGTCTCGCGTGAAGTTGTTGTATCGCCGGAAATCCGCTACGTCTACATAGTCTCGCCAGACCCAAGCCATGACGTACGAGGCACAGGCGGCTCAAGCGGAGGATGCAACGCACTATCAGGCGCATTCATTCTCGCGGGCGTTCTCGGACTGACAGGACTCGCTGTCTCAAGGAAGCACTAGCACACACAAAATCCCCCAGTCGCAAAAACGGCCGGGGGACTCTTTTCCTGCTGACTACCCGAACAGTTCCGCGATTATGTCCGCGACCTTCTCAACCTTGTTGACCTTAACCACGTTCGACCCACAGAAGAACAGCCCGGTCTCCCAGTTCCCGACCTGAGCGTCAACCAATGCCGCCGCAATGCAGAATGTCTCCTTCGTCTTACGGTAGCGGCAATGACTCAGGCAGTTGGCGAAACACGGCTTGCTCTCGACTTCACCCTCAAGATACTTCGCGACAAACGGATTCTTGATGGCGCGTCCCGGAAGTCCCGCAGGGCTGTGTATCAGCACAACGTCCTCTTCCTTCGCGTCAATATACGCCTGCTTGAACCTATCCGACGCGTCGCCCTCAACTGTACACGCAAAACGAGTCCCCATCTGCACCCCCGACGCTCCAAGCGCGAATACCCGCTCAATGTCCGACCTGTCCCAGATTCCCCCGGCGGCTATCACGGGAATATCGCTCCTCATCTCGTCCCGGACATACCTCACAACTTCAGGCAGCGCGTTTTCGAGCCTCAATGCCGGGTCAAATACCTGCTCAATCGTCATCGCCCCAAGATGCCCCCCGGCAGTAGCAGGCTCCTCCACAACAAACGCGTCCGGGACTCGGTGATACTTCTTCTCCCAGTGGCGCGTGATGAGGCTGGCGGCTTTTGCTGACGACACTATAGGCACTAGCGCGACATCAGGAAAATCTTTCGTGTAGTCCGGCAGTCTGAGAGGCAGTCCCGCGCCCGATATGATGATGTGCGCTCCTCCTTCCGCTGACGAACGTACCTGCCTGTCGTAGTCGGTCAAAGCTACCATGCAGTTCACCGCGACAATTCCGTCAGGCCCGGCGATTGATTTTGCCTTCGCTATGGCTTCCTTTATGACGATCTCGTTCACGTCAAAGTAGTTGTGCTTCTCTATCTGGAACAGCGGCGAGTCATGCGCTAGTCCTACGCTCGCTATTGTCCCTATTCCTCCGTTCCTGGCAACATGGCCGGCTAGGTTCGGGCCGGATATGTCGACTCCCATTCCTCCCTGTATGAGAGGGTAACGGGGCTGGTACTTCCCTATTCGCAACACTAATTGCTCCTTCCTTAGTCTGTGATGGATGCGCAAAGTATATCATGCCGATTCTGAATCCTAATGAGTGATTGAGCCTGTTTACACGCGCTTGAGCCTCACAGTGAAACACGTACCTTCACCCTTCTTGCTGACGGCTGAAATTTTCCCGCCGTGTGCCTCAACTGTAGCCTTCACGATTGCCAGGCCGACTCCGCTTCCTCCTGTTACGCGGGTACGGGACTCATCAGCCCGCCAGAAACGCTCGAATATATTGGGCAGGTCTTCCGCCGAGATTCCGATTCCAGTGTCAGCAACCTCAATCACAGCGTCCTCACCGTCAGCATACAGCCTCAGCCACACATTCCCCTCCGCGTCAGTGTAGCGCAGAGCATTCGATAGCAGGTTGTCGATGACGTGCCGGAACTGCTCCCGGTCAACATCACACGTTACAGCCTCAAGCTCGGCGTTAAGCGTGATTCCTGACTTGGCGAAAACGGGGGAAAAACTCTCCGCGACATACTCAAGAAACTTCTTCATGTCGGTAGCCTCAATGTTAAGCCTCAATGTCTCGCCCTCAATCCGCGACAAGGCATCAACATTCCCGATGAGGTCAGCGAGTCTCTTCATCTCGTTCACGCAGAGTGTGAGACGTTCGGGAGTCGGCTCAAGAATCCCGTCAGCAATAGCCTCAATCTGTGTGCGTGTTACCGTGAGGGGAGTCCGCAGCTCGTGGGCAACGTCAACCATAAGCCTCCGCCTCAGTCTCTCCTGCCCCGCAAGCGACCGCCCCAAATCCTCAACTCCCCGTGTCAGCGCGTCAAGCTCACGAATCCCAACAGGCCGGGCTTCTTCGTGAACGTCATAATCCCCCCGCGCAATATCCTTAGTCCTCTCAATCGCAAGTATCACAGGACGGCTCAGTCTCCCGGCAACAACATAACCCGCACCGCATGCGCACAATATCATCAACAACGCGCCCGCAAGCGTGTAGTTCATGAGGTAAGTGATGAATGAGGCCTCATAGCGTCCTGTAGGTATCCTGCGCTCAATCTCAAGTCTGCCTTTATTCCTGGCGAGGATGATAGTCATGTGTTCTGTTTCGGATTCGGGGGGCTGGGCTTCTGGCTGGGAATTGTGATTCCTGCGCGTCATAGGCATGGGGCGGAGCGTGTAGACTTCCCGGCCGTCAGCGTCAATGAGGGCGATTATCATTCCTGCCCACTGGGGAGCGGGGCGCAATATGTCCATGACACGGCGGCGTTTCCAGACTCCTCCTTCCTCGTCATAGAGATTCGCAAGAGACTCGCCCAAGTTCTCAAGGTCAGCCTGCCTTCTCTGTATCTGGTAATTCCTGAAGGCCTCGACGCTCATCTTCACGCACAGGAAAGGCACGACAATTCCCGACACAACCGCAAGTATCACGTAGAGAATCAGGAAATGCGAACGCAGCGACTTACTTCTCATCGTCAAACCTGTAGCCGAATCCGTAAACTGTTTTTATCCATCCGTTTTCGTGGCCGGGTTCTGCGAGCTTCTTGCGCAGGTTCTTTATGTACGTGTCAATCGTCCTGTCGAAGCCGTCATAGTCGTCCCCCAGCGCCGAGCGTATGATTTCGTCCCTTGACCACGTGCGTATAGGGCGTGATACGAGGGTCGAGAAGATGAGGAACTCGCTTTTTGTTACGGGAATGGGCTTGCCGTCCTTGCGTATTTCGACTCTCTCCGGGTCAATCTCAATTCTTCCGTCAGCACAGAACCCGGAAGCTATGTTGTCCCTTGTTGCGGCAGGACGTAACTGCGCGCGGATTCTCGCCATCAATACACGGGGGCTGAAAGGTTTTGCCACGTAGTCATTCGCGCCTGAATCTAGCCCGTAAACGACATCAGACTCTCCGGTTTTGGCCGTCAGCATTATGATTGGGACTTGGGATTTCTCGCGGATACGGCGGCATACTTCCTCGCCTGACAATTTCGGGAGCATGAGATCGAGAATGACGAGGGAAATATCTTCATGGCCGAAAATTTCGAGGGCAGTCAGACCGTCAGCAGCTGTTACAGTGTCGTAGCCCTCACGTTTTGCGTACGCGCTCACAACTTCTGCTATTGGTGCTTCGTCCTCAACGATAAGAATCTTCACGGTGAAAATTTCTCCTTTCACAAAAATCACAGATTGGATTCATGCCTCATTCACATTCCGGGATTATTCTATCAGCGTTGAAACAAGGAGGTAATCACAATGACAAAGAGAACGAAATTTGCAGCAGCATTGATGATAATAACAGCAGGAAGCGCGTTGACAATAGCAGGCACAGCAGGAGCAGAGGAAGTAGAAGCGTCGAGGTATCATCCCGGACACACGCCCCCGCCTCACGAATGGAGAGAACCCCCGCATGACAGATGGGACAGAGGACCGGGAGGCCCAGGAGGACACATGCCGCCGCCGGATTGGGACAGAGGACCGGGAGGACCGGGAGGACCGGGAAGACGACTGCCCCCGCCCGACGTAAGACCCGGAGGACCGGGAAGACGACTGCCCCCGCCCGACGTAAGACCCGGAGGACCGGGAAGACGACTGCCGCCGCCTGACAGAGGACCGGGAGGACCCGGAGGACACATGCCCCCGCCCCCGCCGCGCTAAGAGAGAATGACACACAGACAGAAAGGAGACATAAATACCATGAAGAAAGCATTGACAGCAGGACTGGTGTTAGCAGGAGTACTCGCAGTAACAGGGTCAGCGTTCGCCGCAAAAAAGCCGGCTCCTGAGCCAGAACCGAAGCCTAGAATGCAAATAGTCGCGGACAAGGTAGACGAGATAGAGCGCAGAAGCGGCAAGAAGCCCGCACTGCCCCCCGCGCAGCGCCCGCCAGTGATTAGCAGGGACAGAAGGCCGACAACATCCCCCAGCCCACAACGCCCGCCCATGAGCAGAGACACGAGACCGCCTATGCCCCCGCGTTCAGGAGACAGAAGGCCGCAGGATTTCGGCAGGGTACAGCCCAGATAACAGCCAGATAACAATTAAGGAGGATATACAGTAATGAAGAAAGTATTAGCAGCAGCAGTAGCAGTGTGTGTGATTTGCCTTGCAGGGTCAGCATTGGCCTATCAGGGAGAACAGATGAGGCATCAGCCCCGCGGTATGCAGCCCCAGAATTTCAGGAGCATCCCGGACTTCAGAGGCCCGGCCCCGCATAACGTTTCAGGCGACATGAGAGGCCCTCACGGAGATTTCCGGCCTCAGTTTGACGGAAGGCAGTGCAGGTTTGACGGAAGGCGCAGAGGCCCGATGTTCACTCCCGACATGCCCCAGGAAATCCGCGCAAAGGCAACGGAACTCGCGAAGCTCAGGGTTGATCTTGACGAGGCAATGACGGCCCGCCCGCTGAACAAGGAGAAGGCTCTTGAGGTTTTCGCGAAGATACAGAAGGCTGAACAGGAGATTGACGCGTGGAGGTTCGCACAGAGGCTTGAACGTATCGAGGCCTGGCAGAAACAGAACGAGCTGAACAGGACAGTACCGCCTGCACCGCCTGCCCCCGTACCAGCACCTGAAGCCCCGGCGGAATAACAAGGCATTCACGCATCACGGACATAAAGAAAACCCCCGGTCTGAGAGAAGGCCGGGGGAATTTTTTGCGTAATCATTCAGCGGCTCTTTTTCTTCCCTGCATTTGACGCAATGACTACGGCGGAAATAATCATCATGGCCGTATAGCCTCCGTTACAGCCCGACGATGACCCGCTCCCGTGAGTCCCCTTGTCGAGAATGTCATACGCCGCTTTCACATCAAGAAGCCCCGTCCTGCTAACACGCCCCGCACCGTCAAGCTGCCTGTAAGGACCGTACAGCTCCTCAGCCTCGCGGGTAACCCTCACAATCTCAATATCACGCGAAGCAGGCGGAGTAATCCCTGACTCTATATTCTCGTCTATTTCCCTTGTCTTACGTGCCACATACCATTTCACGAACCCCGCGTAAGGATACACGAGCGGATTCTTGTCCTTGTCCGCCCCCTCAAGCAGTGCCGCCTTGATCTGTCCGGGTGTCGCGTCAGGGTATGCCGACATGAGGAGAGCCGCCGCCCCCGTAACATGAGGTGCCGCCATCGAAGTCCCGCTTAATGTCGCGTACATTTCCTGGTCGCCGTCAATCTCAATAGGTGAGTAAGTGCTGAGAATGCTTTGTCCGGGAGCCGCTATGTCCACCTTGTCGCCCCAGTTCGTGAAGAACGCCGCAGTGTCATCCGAAGCAGTAGCCCCGACTACAATAAGGTTGTTCAGCCCGGTGAACGCCGCGGGGTAATGGTACGTCCCGGTCTTGAAGCTGGCGCGTTCAGGGTCGTCAAACAGCGCGGGTGCCCCGGTCTCAACACCTGAGTTTCCCGCCGCGACAACAATCAGCGTCCTGTTGAGCTGGTCGAGTGCCTGGTAGGCCATGTAGTAGGCATCATCCTGCATCTCCGAGGGAGTCTGAGGGAGCGCAGAGCCGAGCGAGAAGTTCAGGGCGGCGAGCCTCATGTTGGGATTCTTCCGCAGGAGTCCGGCAACATAATTCAGCCCGCGTATCTCGTAGCTTATGGTCTCGAAGGCGTTCTCAACATCGAACACTCTCACGGGTATTATCCTGACGTTCCAGTTCACCCCCGCGACTCCGATTCCGTTGTTGCCTACAGCCCCGATTGTCCCGGCAACGTGAGTCCCATGCCCCTGAAAATCAGCGTCCCAGCTCCCGAATGTCAGGTCATAATCACCGCTTACTGTCTGAGTGTTGTAGCCGTATTCCTCCGCAATGTTGCCGACTAGGTCAGGGTGCTTGTAGACTCCCGTGTCAACAACACACGCGTAAATGTATTCAGTCCCGGTGGTCTTGTCCCACACGTCGGGGGCGTTGATGGCCTTCAGTCCCCAGCATAAATCCGCGCTTGGGTCATTGGGGAGTCTTGATGCGCTGAATGATTGTCGTTGAGCGTAGTAGTTGGGGGAGGCCGTGATTACGTCGGGACGTGCCTTGAGGGATGCTATGAGTTCTTCGGTTGACTTTGCTGACGAACGGACAAGGACAATCAATTTCCCCTGTATCTCTGACAACGCCTCGTAGGACTCAGCGACACTTGCGCCGATTTCCCCGACAGACTCAGCGACGCTCACACTTGCCGCTGACATGCCCACGCCTTCAGGAACACGGAACACAGCGAGTGCTTCACCCTCAGCGAAAATATCACACATGGCCGGGGAACATATCCCGGTCAGCAACAACAGCAACGCGAAAACTTTTGACTTCATGAAGAGTTCCTCCTATCTTAACGCTTCTATCTTCTTGTCCCAGCCGGAACGCCATATGTGAACCGTCATCAGCGTAGCGCAGACGATCCAGCCGAGAGGGTAGCCGATTGCGATGAAGTACACTGACTCTGTCAGCCGCGAGATGATGAACAGGTATACCTGCCTGAACACGACAAACGACATCAGCATTATCACCATCGGACTGCGCGAGTCTCCCACGCCCCTCAATGCCCCCGCCTGAATCTGGGCTGTTGAGTTCACCGGGTCAAAGAGGCTGTTTAGGCGGATGAACAGAACCGCGAAAGTGAGGACTGCCGCGTCTTGGTTGAAGAGTCCGGCAATGTAAGGCGCGAAAATGTACAGGCATGTGATGATACAGGCTGATATGCTCCAAGATATGCACAGCCCCTGAAGGAGACCTTTGCGGATTCTGTCGGGCTTGCGTGCTCCTGCGTTCTGTCCCACAAAGGTTGTAACAGCCATTGCCATACTCTGGGTCGGGAGTATCACGAAAGCGTCAACACGGGCGTAAATCCCCCAGCCTGCCGTTGATGCCGCCCCGTAAGCGTTGATGTAGGCCTGGACGAATACGTTGGAGAATGACGTTACGGCCATCTGCAACCCCGCCGGGAAACCCACAGCGATAATCCGCCGCAGAATCCCGATGTCTATCCTCATCTCGCGCCACCTCAGGCTGTGCACCTCTTGGCTCGTGAACAGAAGCCAGAAGATTATTGCCCCCGATACAAACTGGGCTATTATCGTGGCATAAGCTACCCCCGCGACTCCCGACTCGAACCGCACCACGAACAGCAGATCGAGGAATATGTTGAGGATTGAGGCGAGTATGAGGAAGTAGAGAGGACGCTTAGAGTCGCCGACAGCCCGGAGTATCGCGCTGCCCATGTTGTAGAGCATAGTCCCTCCCAGTCCCAGCGAGAATATCTGCAGGTACACTACAGCCTCGCGGAAGACTGATTCGGGGGTGTTCATCATGCGGAGGAGTCCGGGCGTGGAGAAGTAGCCTATGGCTGAGATGACGGCGGCCATGATTACGGCGGAGACTACTGCGGTGTGTGTGGCTTTGCGGAGGCTGGGGATGTCCTTCGCGCCGAAGTACTGCGAGATGATGACGCTTGCGCCCATCGTGAGGCCGATGAACAGCCCGATTAGCGTTATGACGATTGGGATTGTGGATGTTACTGCTCCGAGAGCGTCAGCACCGACGAAATTCCCGACAACGATGCTGTCGACGGTGTTGTAGAGCTGCTGGAATATGTTGCCGATGAACAGAGGGAACGCGAAGCTGACCAGGTGCTTCCAGATTGTCCCGTCTGTCATGTCTTTCACTGTTGAGATTCTGTCAGGCAAGATTGTTACCCCCTTTGGATGGGAATGATTGTAGGGTATGAGCGTGGGAGGGTCAAATCGGCGTTGGACATGATAGAATGTGCAATCCCCAAAAATTACGGAGGCTGCAGCGTTGGCGAACCTAGAGGCAAAAACTGTGCGTGAAGTCATAACGAAGATGGCCGATGAGGAAATTGTTTTGCCTGTCATCCAGAGGCGTTTAGTCTGGGCTGAAGAAAAGATGCTGCTGCTCGACTCGCTGTTCCTGCAAAACTCATTCGGCTCTGTTGTGTGTGTCGAGGAACATTCCGGGACAGAGCCGCTGTTTTCGTGCAGGCCGTTCACACGCGGCGGAAGCACTACAGATTTCAGCCGTCCTGATAAAATTGCGAGGACGAGAATGTTTGTGATTGACGGTCAGCAGAGGCTACAAAGTTTCTACATGGGACTGTTAGGAACACTCAACGGAAAATCACTGTACTATGACTTGTTCAGCGATTACAGCGAGAATGAATACAATTTTGCGTTCGGGACTTCAGCCGATGATCTCCCCTCGGTGAACAAAGACCCGTCGGCAATAAATGAGTATTTGTGGTATCAGGCATCGTTGCTGTTCACTATGCTGACCCGGAACTCCAATCCTCAAATCATAACCGAAAATATCATAGCAGAAACAGGAATTGCCGATTCCGTGAAAACAAAGCACGTAGAGGAGAACGTCAGGAATTTCTACAACAGAATATTTGTCGACAACAGCATAGGAATATCAAAAGTTTCTGCGCGTGTGTCCAGCGACAAAATCAAGGACAGGGAAAGGATCACCGAGCTTTTCCGAAGGCTGAACAACGGCGGAACAAGGCTGACAAACTATGATTTAGTCTACTCATCCTTAAGCGGCATTAACGATGATATGGACAGTTTCTTTGACACCCTTGAGACCCGCTACTCATCAATAGGGATGAACAGGCGCGCAATCATAAGGCTACTGTATGTCCTGACCTACCAGCCCACAAAGAACGAGGACAGCATGAGCCAAGATGGCTTCAGCTTTCACTGCTCAACCGTGCTTTCAGTTACCGCTGCGGATGGCGGGCAAACAGTACAGGGATGACATAATTCACCCGCGCAGCCTTCTTGAACGGGCAGGCATAGACCAGAGCAGGATAAACAGCATAGGCAACTTGCAGTTTCTTGACCCGGACGCTAACAGGAAACGCAAAAGAGCAAAAGAGTTCGGCGACTGGCTGAAATCAGAAATATGTGAGGAAAATCCATATTACACGTACTACTTGAAGAAGCACTTGATCCCGAAGGATTCTTCATTGTGGCATGTGCGCAAGTTCGATGAGTTCCTCCGCGCAAGACTCAGGATAATAGCATACAAAATCAAATCCGAACTCTAACAGTGAACAGCCGGGACAACTCCCAATCATCCCGGCATCCCCTCGCTAGTAGTGAATCACATTCTCCGTCCCCCGTATCCTCGCTATCACACCTTCAGCCTCGTCACTCGCGAAATACTCATACGTCGTCTCAGGCACAAGCCCCCGTATATCCTCAAGCCTTCCTTCCTTGATGGCCTGCCTGACGTCTGACGCGCTGATGACCTTCCCGCCCTCCGTCTTTCTTGGGACAATCACGCACCTTATCCCATGCTCCGGGAGCTTCTCCGACATTATCCGGTTGTATATCCCCGTAACGAGACTCTTGGGTTCCTCGCCAACATAACGCGCGTTGACACCCAAAGCACCCGCTATCTTCACGAACACTTCAAGGTCTAAATTCGCGTGGCTCTCGATGACTGCCTCGTCATCCTTCTGGAAGTAGCTGGGGAACGTCGCCGAGCTTATGATGTACGGCCCTGTGTCATGGTACACAATGTTGCTGAGATGAGCTGTCCCGGCCATGACAAGACGCTTCCGAACGTCAAACGGAACAAGTGATGCATCCTCGCTCACAATGAACAGGTGAAGCACGTCATTCTCACCCGCGGCCTTCTCCACCAAATACTGATGCCCCAGCGTGAAAGGGTTGGCGTTCAGGACAAGAGCCGCTACATTTTCGCCCCCGCGTTTTGTTGCCGACAGCTCCGCAAGATAGTCCGCAAATCCTGTTCTCCTGTTCTCCATGAAGACAACCTGATTGTCTATGCGCACAATCTCGTAGAAGCCCAAGTCCCCGAAGAATTTTGCCGAACTGCATTTTGTGTACAGGAACAAGTGATTGACTCCCCGCTCATACTCATGCTGAACTAGGTGTGAGACAACCTCATTCATGAGTCCCTCGCCCTGGTGCCTGTGGCTGACGGCCATGCAGCGGAGAGTGTTCCCGAAGCAGCTCCCGGTAGCAACAATGTTGTAGTCGTCATCATACAGCGCACACGTGTAATCTAGGTTCTTGTCGCGCCTTATCCCCTCGTCCTGCAAAAGATGCTCAACCTGCGCATTGCCTCTCTTATCTGACGGGTATACCTTCGAGACTGTGTAATCTGACATTCTCGTTCCCCCTGTGAAATTTTGGATTGTGAAAATTTTACACTATGTGCTATAATTCCGCCTGTTTTCACGGAGAATTGGCCGAGCGGTCGATGGCGGTTGACTTGAAATCAATTGAGGTGCAAGCCTCCGGGGGTTCGAATCCTCCATTCTCCGCTACGTAATGGGAAGTCCTGTACCAAGTGTGCAGGGCTTTTCTGTATATCAGGGGGGAAAATCTCACATGGACAAACTAACTTCACTTCAGGAATATTTAGCCTCACTCGGAAGTGCCGCCGTCGCGTTCTCAGGGGGAGTCGACAGCACTTTACTTCTCAGAATCGCGCATGACGTTCTCGCGGACAAGGCAATAGCCGTAACAGTCTCAGCGTCATTCACAGCAGGAAGGGAGACGGAAGAGGCCGAAAATTTTTGTCGGCAGAATCACATCACCCACATCACACTTCACGTAGACATGGCCGAAATACCCGGCTTCACTGCAAACCCTCCCGACCGCTGTTATCACTGCAAGCGCGCCCTCTTCACCCGAATTTTTGGGGCGGCAAGTGAGCTGGGCATCCCTCACGTTCTCGACGGCTCAAATCTCGACGACACGGGCGACTACAGGCCGGGCATGAAGGCACTATCTGAGCTGGGAGTTATCAGCCCCTTGCGTGAATGCGGCCTAACCAAGCAGGATGTCCGGGAAATTTCGCGGGAATTAGGCCTGTCGACGTGGGACAAGCCTTCGTTCGCGTGCCTCGCGTCAAGGTTCGTTTACGGTGAGGAGATTACGCCGGAAAAATTGAGAATGGTTGAGCGGGCTGAAGAGCTGTTGCTGTCGATGGGCTTCCGTCAGATGAGAGTCAGAGTTCACGGTGATGTTGCGAGGATTGAGCTTCTCCCGGAAGATTTTTCCCGGATTATGGCTGACGATGTAAGGAGGGCTGTGTATGACGCGCTGAAGGGATACGGTTTCGGGTATGTTGCGCTGGACTTGAGGGGCTACAGGACGGGAAGCATGAATGAAGCCTTGCTGTGATAGAATACACGTTAAAGAATATTCCCCGTAATTCCGAAAAATATTGCGAATGACAAGCCGGGAGTGTGTTGTTTCCACTGTCATACATGCTCCTGATACACCCTGAGCAGGAGGCATAGGGGGGCAGGAGTTCACTGGTACAATATTTGCCCATCATAAAATCAAGGAGGTGGACGCGGAGAACGAACATTTGCGCAATTCGGCAGGGGATTCGTCAAGATTTCCCCCATCAGAAAAATGCAACATGCAGGAAATATCTCATCTATCCCAATCACAAAAACACACAAGGGAAGAAAGGACAAGGAGGTTTGTTCACATGAGAAAACGCATATTGTGCATTGGCGTGCTGTCGGCTCTGCTTGTGGGTATGCTGTCGGCTTCGGCTTGGGCTACAGACTACTACAGGCTGAACACTATTACAGCACCTGCCACTATCACAGCACCAAGATATACTGATGAGTATGACATCGGTACTATCAAGCTCTCCGCTGATTACAGCTATCAAAGTGCTACAAGTCTTCCGTCAGGGTACAACACGGCGAATAAAATCACGTACGCTCTCAGCTTCAACCCTGAATCTATGGTAGCCACTGGCAAAACATTGACCAAACCAAGTGATACAAGCATAGCCAAGAAAAATGATAAGGTAGCTGTTAATCTTGTTGGCAAAGTTGTAGCATCAGGAACAGTAACCATAACCGCGACTCAGAAGCCAAGTACGGTTAATGCGACTTCCGGGCCTGAAATCACCAAGACGGCTACAATCAAGATCACCATTCCCGAAAAAACCGCCCCGGTAGTCTCAGGCGACCCCACAATCTACTCGGTCTACTCCTACGACAAGGCTCTTGTTACCACCAACGGCCTGAACGTCGTCAATCTCGGCAACTACCCTGAGAGCATCGACATTGACCTTGGCGGGGAGAAAAAATCGTTCTACGACGGGAAAACGGGAACAGTCTCGAAATACGGCATAACGGCCACACTTGACGCGTACACGAAGGGCAAAGACAGGAAAATCACCCTGTCAGGCACTCCCACTGAGCCGGTCGACAGCTTCAAGCTGACCATAGTAGCCCAGAACAAGAAGGCAAACGGCAAGTACAACAAGCTCACGAAGAGCTACACGCTGTCAATCTTCAAGCCCGCCCCAGTTGTGTCAAACGATACTCAGGCAGACCAACCGAGCATAGCTTCAAGGGACTACGTGGTCGGCCTCCCGCTTGCGGCCGGAAATTTTGCCCAGAAGAATTACACGAACATCGTCAACTTCGGCAACTATCCTGAGAGCATCGATGTAACGTTTGGCGTGGATTCCAGCGGCAAGCCCCAGACAATCCAGGCTTACGACGGGACATCGAAGACGATCACCTACAACGGCATAACCGCCACAATTGATGCCTACAACAAGAATAACAGGAAAATAACGCTGTCAGGAACGCCGACTGCCCCCGCTGACAAGGTCGACCTGAAAATCACGGTCAAGAGCAGGAAAGCAGGCGGAAAGTGGAACACGCTCAACAAGAACTATGTCCTGAAGCTCTACAAGCACGAGCCTGTGTTCTCAGGTGATGTGGGGATAATTCCGCTCGGAACAATCGCAACCGCGCAGCCGAAAACGAACAACAAGGACTTCACGTTTACTCTTGGCTACTACCCTGAGTCGATTGACATCACGATGGGAAACAAGACTGTAACCGCAGGCCTTGCAGCACTGTCCGCAACCGCTCTCGAAAACGGCATCACAGTGGCGGCAACATTACTGACCAACACAAACGGAGTAGCCGCTCCCAAAGCGACAAGGGATGTTACCATTGCAGGCACGCCCACAGCGGCGACAGACGGGACTGACATAGTCGTTACGGTCAAGAGCAGGGCGGCAGGCGGCAAAATCGCGTCTGTGTCAAAGACGTTCACGCTCTACGTCAAGGCGAAGCCAGTAGCCGACAAGACAGGCACAACGGTCAACTTCACTGCCAACGGAGCAGCCTACGGTAATGCCGCTCTTCCTAAGAACTTAGGCGAGAAAATCAGGCTTGTACACACGGGAGCAAACGCGGAAAAAGCACTTGACACTACTGCTTTGACCACTGCGACGGCAAGCAAGCCAATCATTGAGCAGGACAGGCCTCTTATCAAGGCTCAGACAGACGTTCTCAAGTTCAACCTGACAGGAGCGACTCTTCCCGTAACAATCACTGCTACAGGCCTCCCCAAGGGGCTTGAAATCAGCCAAGACGCGGGGCTCGACGCATCCAAGAACGCCAGCGGTGTCGGAACAGCGACGGCATACATCAGGGGCACTCCTCAGGAGTCGGGCTCATTCGACATCAAGCTCATACTGACGAACGACCTCTCCAAGGTCCAGAGCGTCGACAAGGACGGAAAGGCTACATCTGTTGCGGCTGACATAGCAGGCTGGAAACTGTCTTCTACGACTATCAGCTATGACTACAAGCTGGAAGTCATCCCCGCCCCCTCGTTCGACATCAAGAAGCTCCCCGACCTGACATGGAGCCAGGACTACAGCCTGACCTCAAAGGACATCAAGGCCACCGGGGCAGTAGCGTCAACCGGGCGCACACTCCGCTTCACACTCAGCAACACCAAGAAAGTGAAAGAGGGCAGCGCATGGAAGGATCAGACAGTGCTTCCTCCCGCCGTGCTGAAGGTTGACCGCCTCACCGGGAAGATCACGGGCAAGCTGACATCCATGGACTATGACACTCCCGCAGTGTTCAGCTTCGACGCGAAGGCAAAACTTGAGAAGAGCGTAATTATCACAGTCAGCAACGACCTCCGCGCTGTGTCGAGGGAAGTCTCGATTGACATTCTCGCGGTCGCGCCTGATTTCGCGGACAAGGGCAACATCCAGAAGAACCTGAACGCCCTCAAGCTCAAGTACAGCGATGATGTGAGCTTCAAGATCTCGGCGACCAAGGTGCCCGGCACAATCTCGTGGGACATCGACAGCTCCAAGCTCCCCGCGGGCCTGAAAGTCCTCATCTCCGGCGAGAAAGCGGACGCTACGGGCAAGAAGGCAGACTCAGGCACAGCAGAAACCGTGTCCAAGACCTACATCACCCTCAAGGGCAAGCCTAAAGTCGCGCTCAAGAACTACAGGCTTCCCATAAAGATGGGCAACGCTGTCGGAAGCGTGGACCTGTCGCTTGTCTTTAACGTAGGGGACGGCGGCTCGCTCACAGTCATAGGCAGGAAGATGGCAAGGGGCGAAAAGGCACTCCACACGTACAAGGTAGACAAAAGCGGGAACGCCAGCGGAAGAGCGGTGAAACTTGAGCTGACCAGCAGGGACACAGACAGGGTGCGCGGAACTGACATAGTCAGCACGGACCTTGACAACTACTTCTGGGTTGAGCCAGGGCCGATCAAGTGGTCGATAAGCGGGCAGCCCTCTGGCGTGAGGATTGTAACCGACTCCTCGCTTGAGTCCTTTGACACGCTTGCCCACATCGAAGGCGAACTCAAGAGCGCGACAAAGCGCGACAAGGAGACGGGCAAGACGTGGTACACAGTTACGGCGAAGAACACTGTAACCAACACGGTAAAGGAGTTCTCGACGGATCTCACGGTCTTTGCTGACCCGCAGATAACCACAAAGACACTTGCGCCGCTGACGACAGACAAGAATTACAGCGGGACGATTGTGGGCTCAGGCGGTGAATCCGCTGACCTCTCATGGACGATAACAGTCGTTACATCAGGCGACGTGAACGACACAAGGTCTCCCAACAACAGGACGGCCAAACCTGCATCGCTTCCTTCACCGAAGGGCAACAAGGCGATAACGCAGGCAACGTACACCTCCCCTGTGTCAGGCGCGACTTCAACGCTTACCTTCAAGAGGGACGCGAAGACGGGGAACATCCTCATCACAGGAAGCCTCGACGCTATGCCCTCGACGGACGTGAACCTTGACACCGTCAGGGTATGGGTAAGGCTGTCGAATGACTACACAGGAGTCGCCGTGAGCAGGGATATAGCCCTCCTCGTGAAGGGAATCGCCCCGAAGATCACTACGAACCAGGCGGACGCGACAAAGAACGCCGACTTCGAGATAGGGACAGCGGGCAGCTTCCCGGTCGCAGCAACAGGAACGAAGCCCATAGTTTTCGGCGCGTACATCGACACGGCAGCGGCCAAGACGTACTTCGGGCTTGACGGCAAGACCAGCATCGACCTGTGCTTCCCTACTGGCAGCGCACCCGACAATTACCCCGACGGACTAGGCCTCAGGTTCAACTCGAATGACGCAAGGCTCGAATACACGACCGACGGCAAGCTCGCCCTGAGCCAGCTTCCGATAACGTTCGCGGCGAGGAACGCGGCGGTGAAGAAGCCAGTAACGAGATCCCTCAAGGTCAACATCAAGGGCAGAGGGGTCAAGATCTATGAGGACAATGACGAGGGGACTACTGTTGTCTCGCCTGACATCACGATATTCGGCGTTGCGGGTACGGAGGGGGATCCGTTCATCAAGCTCATAGTCAGCGGGGACGGCCCGTTCTCCTACACGCTGTCGCCGAAAGATCTCGACAACAAGGGCAACCAAATAGTGAAGAACGGCCTCTCCATCACGTCAGAGGATGAGGATGGCAAAAAGGTCTTCAAGATTTCGGGAACTCCGACGGCTGGCCAGGAGACAAAGACACCGTTCGCCATCACGGTCGTGAACCCTTCAACAAAGGCGAAGGCCTCCGCGAAGATAACCATTGTGGGCGCGCTTCCTCCTGAGATCAACGTGAAGAAGGACAAGGACGGGACAGAGCAGCCGTTCGAGAAGGTCGTCGAAATCGGAAAGACCCTCAGCCTCAAGCTCTCCACGAAGAAGGGTTCAAAGCGCGCTGTCGTGAAGAACACCGCCAAGACAACGCAGGTGAGCGTGTGGAAGTGGGACACGAAGGACATCGGATATGCGCCTATCAGGTGGCTGATTGACGACGAAGCGGGCGATCCGTACAAGACTGCCGCGGATCTTGTCGCGCTGGGCCTCTCGTTCGACTCTGAGACAGGCACGTTCAAGGGTACTCCCAAGATGGTAACCTCAGCGGACGATACGGATGCCAAGTACAAGTACGAGCCTTACACGTTCTCCGTCAAGGCGAGCAACGACGCGGGCATCACCGAGGGCGTGGATGTCATCATCGGCGTAAAGGGAGCGAAGCCGAGAATCACAACGAAGCTCATTGTGTTCAACAAGGGCGACGCGGACAACTCTGACCCGTTCTTCATCAGCAGCCCGGACAAGATGCTCAAGACCAACATACTCTCAGACGACACGACAGCCAACGTGCGCTGGGCGTGGGGGAGCGGTGCTGATCCGAGTGCTGTGGGGCTTGACGATGAAATCAAGGGCGTTGGCATCAGCGACAACTTCGGCAACTACGGGCTTCTGGCGAACTCCGGGATAGCGGCCGCCGACGCGACAAAGGGCAAGTCCCTGAAGGTTTCGGCCGACAACATGGGAACAGTAGTAACGTCCAACATCAGGATCGGCATCAACGACGCAAAGCCGGAAATCCAGGGCGAGGCGACACTCGACGCTACAGTGACAAGCGAAATTCAGAGGCTTCCGGTAACCTACACCATCAAGACAGAAAGCACGATGGCGACAGGCGACACGAAGCTGAAGTGGACGCTCTCCAAGAAGCCCACAGGAGGCATCATATCCGCGACAATCAAGGCGGCGACTGACGGGAAGAGCGCGACGGTGACCTACACAGTCCCGAAGAACGCGCTTGTATCCACAGACGAGGCCAAGACTGACACGGTTCAGGTCGTGGTAACGAACACCTACACGAAGGAATACGGCTCGTTTGACGTGAAGATAACCATCAATCCGCCGTCTACAGCTCTTCCTGCCGCGAAAGATGCTCTTCCTGAAGACAGGCTTGACGCTGACGACGAGGCACTTTCTGATGACCTTGAAGCCGAGGAAGGCGCGGTAACATACGGCGGCGCGAGGACGATAGAAGCCCTCACGGCGGATCAGCGCAGGGTTCTTGCTGAGGGCGGCTACATCATAGCGGCTATACTTCCTGAAATCAGGGCGGAAGAGTCAGGGCAGTATGACCTTGAGGCAGTGTCCCTTGACGAGGCCGCGCCGGAAGGTTACGAGCTCGTTTGGTTCGCGTTCCCTGTTGATGTCGAAAGCTCGGACGATGACCTTATCGCTGAGTTCTACGACGAGGCAGGAGCTGAAGTGTTCGCTGTTCCTGAAGGCAGAGTCGTTGTCCCGTCCCCGTGGCTCGAAGCTGAGATAACCTACGCGCCTGTGATAGCGGTCAAAGCACCCGCTGCAGGAGATGCTAAGGACTCACTAGAGAACGCGGAGGAAGGCGACACGGTAACAGAAAAGGCACTTGAGGAAGCCGGGGAGAAACCTGCGGATGAGGATGAAGCCCCTGTGATTGAGCTCACAGCGGAGGACAAATCAGAGTAGCAGGCATCTTCAAGGCGAGGCAAGAATCAAGTCAATAACAAGCACCCTGTCAGGAGAAAATCCCGGCAGGGTGTTTTCTTTTGCTTGACATTTGCGCGCTTATGTGTGATTATTCTTACAGTTCCAAATTTTGAGCGGAGACAATTTATCACAGTGAACAAGAACATACTTACATCAGCAAATTATTTCTGGTTTAGCTTCGGCTTCTGGTATCGTTTCCAGAGGCTTGCACTGATTCGGCTGACGTAAGGGACAAACCAAACGCAACAATACACGGAGAACACACGCCTTCCGAATCGGTCAAAGGATTTGGGGGGCGTTTTTCTATGCAGGAAGGAATGAGCTTAGACATGCCCGCAAACGTAAAGGCTAATGACGGTTACAGCATAAGGATACGCAGGGGAGTGATAGAGCGTCTCGGTGTTGAGATACTGAGGCTGGCTGATGAGGATTACGCTGAGATACTTATTGTAACGGACGAGAAAGTTTCAGGTCTCTATCTCCAGAAGGCGATAACGGGTTTCCAGGAATGCCCCAAGCCTGACGGAATGAAGGTGAGGGTCTGCGAACTCATCATAGACTCGCACGAGGGCGCAAAAAATTTCCACACTATGGCCGGTCTTCTTGATGAGATGGCGGGGCTTGGCTTGTCCGGGAAATGCATAGTAACCGCTGTAGGGGGCGGGGTTGTCTGCGAGACGGCCGGGTTTGCCGCCGGGTGTTACATGGGGGGCGTGAGGCTTGTGCTTGTTCCTACGACTTTGGCGGGGATGATTGAGGCTTCTGCGTGGGGGAGCGCGTTTCTCAACCTGAGTTCAGGGAAGAATCTTGCGGGGCTTTCCTGTCATCCGTCGCTTGTTCTCTGTGATACTGACTGTCTCAGGACGCTTCCGGCGGAAGAATACAAGTCCGGGATAGCTGAGGCCTTGAAGACGGCGGTGATGTCGGGCGGTGAACTCTTCAGGATATTTGAACGCGGTGATGTGCAGGCCGGCATAGAGCGGATAATTGAGAGCTGTGTGAAATACAGGGCAGGGCTGACTCCGGCCATGAGGACGAAATGTCTGGGCTATGCTCTGGGAAATGCAATCGAGACCATGAGCGGCTACGGGATTCATCACGGGCTGACATTGTCTCAGGGTATAGGGATAACGGCCCGTGCTTCGGCGAAAATGGGCTGGTGCAGCGAGGAAACGTCAGCAAGAATCCTTGACGCTCTCACGAGGAACGGCCTGCCCTCGGAGTGCAGGAAATTTACGGCGGGGGAAATATCTCAGGCTTTGCTGAACGGGCGGAAAATCTCAGGCGGCAGCTTTGAGCTTGTTGTTCCGGCGGAAATCGGACGGTGTGTTGTCCGGAACATCAGCGCGGGGGAGCTTGAAGGAGTGATTTCTGCGGGCATGGGGGCATGAAATTTCGGGGGCATGGGCGCGGGAAATGTAATATAATATCACCATCAGCTATAACAATTCAGGAGGTGCCAGGAATGGACATTCGTTTTGTACAGCGCGGATGCGAAATCGATGACAGGCTCAAGGATTACATGGAGAAGAAAATATCCAAGCTGGAAAAGTTCTTCCGCCGTATCATGGGCTGTCAGATTGTAGTATCCCATCACAAGGGCAGCTTCAACGTCGAGACAACGGCCAATGCAAACGGTGTAATTCTCAGGGCAGAAGAGGACGCTCCAGAACCGCGCAAGGCTTTTGACCAGTCATTGAAGAACTTGGAGCGCAGGATCAAGAAGTACAATTCCTACCTCAAGGACAGGGCCCAGCTCGGAGCAGAGGAGGATTTCACGTTCAGCGTTGAGGAGTCTGAAGCCGGTTCGGATACCCCGGAAATAGACAAGGTCAAGAAGGTGGAAGTTCACCCTATGGAGGCCTCCGAAGCGGTCATGCAGATGGAGCTTGTAGGACATGCGTTCTTCGTGTTCCAGAATGCCGCGTCAGGTGAGATTAACGTTGTCTATAAGCGCGGAGAGAACAGCTACGGACTCATTGAACCCGTGAGGTAACAGGGAAGATTACTGCCCCCCGGTGTCATGGCCGGGGGATTTTTATTACCGCTGAAACCAGCCCTTCATCACACGCAGGATGCTCACTAAGTCTCCCTCAGAGATGACATAAGGCGGCATAGTGTATATGTACTTCAAGAAAGGACGGCTGAAGACTCCCCTGTCGTACGCGAAATCCTGAAATCCCCGCGTAACTTCCGGGTTCCCGCACTCAATGCACACACAGCCCCCGATAATCCTCACTTCCCTTACTCCGCGCGCCGTGAAATCCCCCAAATAGTCCCGCGATATTTCTTCGATTCTCTTCACCCTCGCAAGGTAGTTGTCCCGCTCGAAAATTTCTATCGACTTCAGGGCAGCAGTACAGGCAAGAGCATTCCCCATGAACGTAGGCCCGTGCATGAAGGCGTGATTTTGGTCATCGTCATAGAAGCCCGCAAAGACTCTCCCGTTTGCTACTGTTACAGCATGGCCGATATAGCCCCCGGTTAATGCCTTGCCGAGAATCAGAATGTCAGGCTGTACCAAGTCGGCAGCAAAACGATTCCCAGTCCTCCCGAATCCTGTAGCAACCTCATCAAATACCAGCAGCACCCCGTACTTGTCGCACAGTTCCCGCGCGCGTCTCAGGAAGTCCAAGCCGTAAATCCTCATTCCACCCGCGCACTGTAAAAGCGGCTCAACTATCATGCAGTTCAGCCTTCCGCCGTAATCCCTGAATGCTCCATCCAGGTCTGCTATGTTCGTGGGAATGTGGATGATGCTGGTGTTCTTGCCGCAAGCCTTCAGGATGAAGTGATAGTCCTCATCGTCGCCGGCCTCCATCGCCCTGAACGTGTCGCCGTGATAAGAATGCTCAAGTGATAGTGTCATCGTCCGCTGAGTCTCGCCCCTGTTCACGAAATATTGCAGTGCCATCTTCAGCGCGACTTCAACAGCAACGCTCCCGGAGTCAGAGAAGAAACAGTGATTGAGACCGCCTGGAAGAATAGTGCCGAGTTTCTCCGCGAGCCTTTCCGCCGGGTCATGAGTCAGCCCGCCTAACATGATGTGCGAAAATCTCCGAACCTGCGAGATTATGGCCTCGTTCATTTCCGGGTGATTGTAGCCGTGAATCGCGCTCCACCATGACGACACAGAGTCGATGAGCTTCCTGCCGTTCGTGTACAGGCAGACACCCTCAGCCCCCGTTATCTTGTACGGAGACTTCATGCCCTTCATCTGCGTGTATGGATACCAGATCATATTATGCCTTTACAGAAGACTTATAAAAAGTTATCAGCTTTTACGCTTCATTCATCATTCAACGCGTCCGCTTTTGCGATGGTCTGCTACTCACGTTTGGTATGACGCTCCAGAGGCTTTGCTACGTAGTGCGCGTAGCTTTTCCCGACTAACGTATCGGTACATACCAATAATTCCTTGTCAGTGGCTGATTATTGATTTCCCGTAATGATACAAATTCATGCTGGCGTTCATATCCCGGTCTATTACAGCTCCGCAGTGTTCACAGCGATATATTCTGTCTGACAGCTTCAGACCATTCTTGTGTCCACATACTGAACATGTTTTGCTTGATGCGTAAAATCTGCCTGCTGTGATAAATCTGATGCCGTTCCAGTAGCATTTATACCGCATTATCCTGATGAACTCCGCTAATTTCTGCTCCTGCACAGCCCGCGCCAGATGCTTGTTCTTCATCATTCCTGATACATTCAAATCTTCCATGACAATAAAACTTGGTTTCCGCTTCACTATCTCGGTCGTTACTTGATGAATGTAGTTCGTCCTGATGTCCGTCAGTCGGTGCGTTACTCGTAAAAGCTGCTTCTCACTTTTTACAATGTTGCGTGTCTTCTGGTAACTTCCTCCTTTCTTGTTCTTCTCGTATTTCCGTGAGATTCTGCGCTGCAACCTGCGCTGTTTCTTCTTCAGCCGTCTCACCCGGCTCGTCTTGTTGATGTTCCTGTAGACATAGCCGTTGCTACATATCGCCAAATCTTTCACACCTAAGTCAATCCCGATGCCGTCATTACTGCCTGCCACAGACTCTGGGTCTGACATCTCAATTCCTACAGTAGGTTTGCTACGCTTCCGGCTCTTGTATCTAGAATGCCCGGCTAATCCGCTGAAGAATTTACGGTAGGCATCTACGTCCTTGATTGCCTGCTTGCACACGTTATTGCTGATTGTATAAAGCCACTGATTATCCGGCTCATTCTTGTACTTCGTGAAACGTCTGCGAAGCTCATAATCGCTGATGATTTTTTCGCCCGCTTCATAGTTTTTATTTTCCTGCTCCAAAGCCCAGTTATACGCAAATCTAGCAGTCCCGGCGAACTGAAATAACCGTGCATTCTGATAATTATTCGGGATTAACATCACCCGCAATGTCTTTAGCACTTCCTCCCCTCACTGACGCAGGCAATCACGCGAAGCCCCGTCATACGCTCGCAGACCCTCATGTTGTCCTCGTGAAGAATGCTGCCGGGCCGGAAGCGGTTGAAGATTAGCCCCGTCAGATTCATTCCCCTTGCCCTCATGTATGACACCGTGAGGCCTACAGCGTTAATCGTCCCAAGCCCCGCGTCAGCCACAAGAACACACCCGAAATCCCGCGCCCTCACAAAGTCCTCAAGCCAGATTTCCCGCTCACCGTCAAGCCTTATCGGGCATAATATCCCGCCTGAACCCTCCATGATTACGCGGTCATATCTTGCTGACAGGGAGTCGAATCCCGCAAGAACTGCCTCAAAGTCGACAGGGTTACCCTCAATCCGCGAGGCAAGGTGCGGGGAATATGCCGCCTCGTAGACGTACGGACACATCTCACTCAATGGCTGTGTTGTGCCTGATACTTCCTTGACGCGGAGGGCATCGCCGGGAATGAGGCTGCCGTTAATGTCCCGGATATTTCCGCTCATGGCCGCCTTGAAGTAAGCCGCGTTTACTCCCGAACGCAGAAGCTCCTTCAGCATGAGGCCGGCGACGTAAGTTTTCCCTACGTCAGTGCCAGTGCCGACGATGAAAATATTTCTGCCCTCAATCGTCATAGCGTCCTGCCCTGAATCCCAGCTCGTCAAAAAGTTTCATGTCCCTCTCAACGCTGAAGCCCTGAGTCGTCAGCATGTTCCCTGAGATTGAAGCATTAGCCCCCGACTCGAAGCACCCCCGCCCCATGTCAGCAAGAAGCCCGCGCCCTCCCGCAAGCCTGATGAACGCATCCGGCAGAATGAACCTGTAGACCGCAATAATCCTCCTCAGTTCGTCCACCCCGAGAACCTGACGCAGCGCAAGCGGTGTACCGGGTATAGGGTTGAGCATGTTGACCGGGACATTCTTCACGCCTAACTCGCGCAGGGATATGGCCATGTCTACCCTGTCTTCAACGCTCTCACCAATCCCCATAATCCCCCCGCTGCAAACGGGAAGCCCGGCTTTCTGCGCTGACTTTATCGCCCTTACCTTGTCCGCGAATTTGTGAGTCGTGCAGACTTCCGGGAAAAATCTCTCTGAGGTCTCCAGGTTGTTGTGGACTCTCGCTGCCCCGGCGGCCTTGAGCTTCCGGTATTGTTCCTCCGTGAGAAGTCCCAGCGAAACGCACACAGATATTCCCGTCTCATCCTTGATTTCCCTGACGGCCTCACAGACTCTCTCTATTTCCTCGTCCGAAAGATTCCTGCCTGACGTTACTATGCCGTAATGAGCGACCCCAAGCGATGAGTCATGCCTTGCCTTCCGTGTGAGTTCGTCGGGTGAAAGCAGGGGGTAAGTCTCAGCGTTGGTGCTGTGTCGTGCTGACTGTGCGCAGAATTTGCAGTCCTCCGGGCATCGTCCGCTTTTGCCGTTGATGATTGTGCATACGTCGAACTTGTCGGAGCAGAAGTGTTTGCGAATCTCGTCAGCCTTCGTGCATATTTCCTCCAGGGGTTCACGGTACAGGGTCATTGCCTCGTCCTTCGTGATTATGCCCCCGGCCATGACCTTCGAGGCCAGAATTTCAGCGTAATTCATGCGTTGCAGTGTCTCTCCTTGATGACGGGGTTTAGGATTTTCGCGAACATCGCACCAGACAAACACAGCGCAATATCTCCCGGCACTGCCAGAATGAAGCAGTACAGGAACAGCGGCCACAATCCCACAGGAGTCCCAAGATAGAACCTGCTCATGAGCGCGTAATATGCCATCCCGATTGTGTAGACGACGAGAAGCCCGGCGAAATTTGCGGCAGCAAGCCTCCTGTAGCTTGGACTGTCTGACTTGCACGCGATTTTCCCGGTAACGTAAGCTCCCAGCGCAAAGCCCGGCATGTACCCGAAGCTAGGCTGCAGGACGTAGCTTATTCCCCCACCGTTCGCGAAAACCGGGACTCCTAGAAGCCCGGTGATGATGTAGATTGCGACCGAGACAGCCCCATATTCCGCGCCGAGAAGTAGCCCGGCCAATGACGTGAAGAGAAACTGAAGCGTGAAAGGCACAACGGGTACAGGTATCTTGATGAACGCGCCCGCCGTGATTAGTGCCGCGAACATTGAGCATAGTACAAGCGACTTGATTCGGTTGATCCGCAAAAATATTACCCCGTTCAGAAATTTTCGGCACATTATAGTGAACGGGGCGCAAGATTGTCAATTTATAGCTGGGATTTATGGTTTACAATTGTGTGAGAAATTCACTCAGCCAGTCATGAAGAGCGTTGCCCCCACGCAGCAATTTACCGTCAGATGATGTGAAGGCGTGCTTTGTGTACCCCTCGGCGGCGACTCTCCCGGTGTCAGCATGAA
Organism: Synergistaceae bacterium; assembly: GCA_017448795.1. Taxonomy (GTDB): domain Bacteria; phylum Synergistota; class Synergistia; order Synergistales; family Aminobacteriaceae; genus JAFUXM01. The sequence continues at coordinate 26,004 of JAFSKV010000022.1, forward strand.
GTACCCTGCACGTGAACTCAACGCTAACTTTTGTGAGCTTGGTTACTGTCGTCTCTATGATGATTTCGTCCTCGTAGCACAGCGGCGACTTGTAGCGGCAATGAGCCTCGACAACCGGCAGTAATATTCCCTCAGCCTCCCACAAGGCAAAACTCTTACCGTTTGCCCGGCAGAAGTCAGAGCGTCCCATCTCGAACCAGCTGAGATAGTTGGGATGATAGGCCACGCCCATTTTGTCAGTCTCGCCGTAACGCACACGGGTACGGGTGATCTGTTTCCTGTCTGACATGATGATACCTCCCTGAAATTTTGCGGCTAAATGTTACCACACAAAGGGCGCATGATATAATTCCGTCAATCTCACACAAACAAAGGAGTTGTATTTTTCACCATGCGCAAATTTTTGGCGGCATTAATGCTCGTGTTGATGCTCTGTGTTGCTGCGTCTGCTGACGAGGACACAATCAAGGTTGGCGTGTTCAACTGCCTCACGGGTCAGAACGCTTTCGGAGGACAGCTTGAGCTTGAGGGCACCCAGTTAGCTCATCAGCTTTTCCCGGAAATTCTCGGACGCAAGGTTGAGCTTGTGATCGTCGACAACAAGTCGGACAAGGTCGAGGCCGCGAACGCTGTAACCCGCCTCATCGAGAACGACAAAGTCAACGCCATCATCGGCACATACGGCTCATCCCTCGCTATGGCCGGCGGAGAAGTCGCGGAGAAAGCCGGAGTCCCCGTAATCGGCACGTCATGCACCAACCCCCTCGTTACGGACGGCAAAAAGTTCTACTTCCGCGTGTGCTTCATTGACCCGTTCCAGGGAGCGGGCGCGGCAACATACGCATTCCGCAATCTCGGACTCAAGAAGGCGGCTACCCTCGTCGACATGGCCAATGATTACAGCGTGGGACTCGGCAAATTCTTCCGGGACAGCTACAAGAAGATGGGTGGCGAAATCGTTGCGTCTCTCTTCTACCAGTCAGGCGACACGGATTTTACCGCACAGCTCACGGCACTGATTGACGCGAAACCCGACATCGTATTTCTCCCGGCGTATTTTGCTGAGGGTGCAATCGTCCTCAAGCAGGCAAAGGAACTCGGGGCGACATTCCGCTTCATCGGCGCGGACGCTATGGACAACCCCGAAATCGTAACGCTAGGCGGCGACGCTGTGGAGGGCTTCCTTCACACAACGTTTGCTTATGACCCGTCAATGCCTGAGATGAACGACGTGGCAAAGGCCTTCACTGAGGAATGGAACAAGATTCACCCCGACAAAGCCCCCAACGTCAACTGCGCGCTTGGCTATGACTGCTACATCATGCTGAAGGACGCAATAGAGAGGGCAGGAAGCGCAGACCCCGCGAAAATCCGGGACGCTCTGGAGACGGTGAAGGACCTTCCGACTGTTACAGGCATGACGACAATCAACGCAACCCATGACGCGGAAAAGGACATGGGGATTGTCGAGATCAAGGACGGCAAGAAGACGTTTATCGGAATCGTGAAGCCTGAAGTCTAGGGCTGGTGAAGATTTGACGGGGCTGGGAAAAAATCCCGGCTCTGTTTTTTTTTGCGGTGAGACTGACAGAGTAGTCTACAAAAAACCGGGACTCTCCACAAAGGAATCCCGGCTTTCTGTCTTATCGGGGCGAGAGGATTCGAACCTCCGACCTCATGGACCCGAACCATGCGCGCTAAGCCAGACTGCGCTACGCCCCGTGAATCACAGCTGGCATTCTACCACGCGCAAATTATTCCGTCAAACCTGCCCTGCCGGGGTCAAACCTTCAGCTCCTCGCCCTCAGTCGCCGCAACAACAGCGCACACCGCCGTATCACCAGCGACATTCAGGCACGTCCTAGCCGCGTCAAGTATCACGTCAATTCCAGCGACAAGAGCAATGCCCTCAATCGGAAGCCCGACGCTCGTCAATACCATCGTCAGCATTATCAGACCCGCCCCAGGAACCCCGGCAGTCCCAACTGACGCAAGAGTCGCAGTAACCACGATACCGATCTGCATCTGCAGCGTCAGCGGAATGTTGAACGCCTAAGCCACGAACAGCGCGCACACTCCCTGATATAACGCCGTGCCGTCCATGTTGATTGTTGCGCCCAGTGGCAGAACGAACGAGCTTACCCCCTCAGACACGCCTAGATTGTCCTGAACGTTCGCCATTGTTACCGGCAGAGACCCTGAACTTGAGCGCGTAACGAACGCTGTAATGCAGGCCTCCTGTACACCCTTGAAGTACCACGCTGGAGAACGGCGGCAGAAGAACACTATCATTCCTGAGTACACTATGAGAGCGTGGATGAGGCAGCCAATGTAGACAGCAATAATGACTTTCGCGAAGGGTGCTAGGATTGCCAGCCCAAATTTCGCGGCGGTCCCGGCTATCAGGGCGAACACCCCGTAAGGCGCGAACCCCATCACCATGTGCGTAACAGAGTACATGACCTCGGCGACATTCTAGAAGAAGTCTGATACTTTCTTCCCCTTTTCGCCCGCAAGTATGCACGCTACCCCGAAGAAAAGCGCGAACACGATAATCTGGAGCATGTTGGCGTTCACCATTGAGGCGACCGGGTTTGTCGGGAAGATGTCGAGTATCACGTCAAGAAGGGGCTTCGCTTCCCGCGCTGAGGCCTGAAGGTCTCCGGGAATGTTCATGCCCGCCCCCGCCTGGAAGATGTTACCGCAGGCAAGACCGATGATGATTGCCACAGCCGTTGTGATGAGGTACAGCGCGAGGGTCTTCACGCCGATTCTTCCGAGCTTCTTCACGTCGCCTACTGACGCGGCCCCGGCCACTAATGACGCGAACACCAGCGGGACAATCAGCATCATCAACAGACGCAGGAAGATTTTTCCGACAAGGTCAACGAACGGCATAATGTAGCCGCTGAGGACTGGCGAGGTTGGGACTACCGGGCCGATTGCGAACCCGAATATTATTCCCAGAAAGAAGCCGATTGAGATTTTCCAGAGAAGGGAGAGACGCTTTTTTCCGCCATGAGAGACTCACTCCTTGAATGCAAAATTTTCACACAATTATAGCCTATCTTGACCCTGAACAGCCCGGCCCGGTGATTATGCTCGTGCCTTCTGACTTGGGGATGACGTTGATTTTCGTGGGGATGCGCTCGCTTATGCCTGAGATGTGGGAGATTATGCCGATCATTCTTCCGTCGCGTCGGATTTCGCCGAGTGCCTCAAGGGCGGAGCTTAGTGCGTCGTCATCAAGTGAGCCGAATCCCTCATCAATGAAGAGAGAGTCTACTTGGGCTTTGCTTCCTGAGATCTGGGAGAGTCCCAACGCTAAGGCAAGGCTGATGATGAATCTTTCGCCGCCTGAAAGATTGTCGGTTGGGCGGATTTCGTTGGCTTGGTCGTGGTCTATTACGCTGAGGCCTAATGTTTTGTTCTCGTCCCGCGTCTGAATGAGGGTGTAACGTCCGCTGATTTTCGCAAGCTGAACGTTCGCAAGCTGTACCAGCATCCGCAGGGTTATGGTCTGCGCGAAGCTCCCGAATTTCCCGCCGCCAACCGAGCCTAGTTCCTTGTCGAACGCCGACCAGTCATCATATTTCTTCTGGAGTCGGCTCACCTCAGCCCTGAGAATTTCCGCGTCAGATGCCAGCTTCTTTCTTGCGGCCTGCGCTGTCTCAAGCCCCCCTAACCTGCCGTGAAGGTTCGCTGACTCCCGCTTCTTCTCACCGAGCTTCATATTAGCCTCGTCTAGTGTCATATCCGTTACAGCCTTTGCCTCCTCGTCCGCAAGCTGAGCCGCTATGTTGTCCGCCAAAGCCTGAAGTCTGGCCGTCTCGTTGTCGTAACGCCGGGCCCTCTCCTGAAGTTCCGCGATAACGCCGGGTGCAAGCAGTGAGTCAGCAAAACTCTTTTCGTCAGCAAACCCCTTCACCTCAAGCTCACGAATGAATGCCTCCTCCGTTTCCTGAAGGTCAGTCTCAGCGGACTCAAGCGCGGAATTTTCCTCATCAAGTGATTTCCTCATGGCCTCCGTTCTGCTGGCTATGCCGCGGGCTTCATTCTTCAGCGTCGTTACGGCCTCGCTAAGCCTGACTGTTTCAGCCTGCCAGCTGTCAATCCGGGAGGTGATTTCCCCGCAGGTTTTAGCCCCCACAATTCCGAGCGGCTCTATCATCTCTACGACTGCCGACCGTATTTCAAGCCTCCTCTCCTCGCAGTCAGCAATACCCTTCCTGCAAGCATCAAGTTTCATGCTGCAGTCATTCTTCATGTTCTGCGCGTCCTGTAACTTTTTGCGGGCTGTGTTCTCGTTCGTCCGGGCAGTCCTCAGCTCCTCATCAAACCTGAAATCCCCGCCGGAATTTTCTCCCTTCACCCTGTGCAGCCCCTCAGCGTCAACCACACCCCCGCACAACGGGCAGATGTCCCCCGGCTTCAGCTTCAGCCTCTCACCGTCAAGCACAGCAGACACCCTCATATCTAGCAGCCTGCTGACTCTGTCCTGCGCATTGTCGTATTCTTTTTGCGCCGATGACAGCAGGGAGTCTGCCCGCGTGAGCTCGCCTTCAAGCTGTGTCCTCTGCTTTTCGAGTTCTGCCTTCTGCTTGTAGGTATCCTCCGAGGCTTTGATCTGCTGCCTGATTTTCGTGCGGATTGTGTCGGGGGTCTCACCTTCAGGAATCCCGGCGGTAATCTTCCTGAACCTCTCTTCTGCCTCCGGGAGTTCTGCTGACTCTATCTGCGACAATCTGGACGCATCGTCCTCAATTTTTGCCTGCAAGTTGTCCCTGCGTTCCTTGAGTTTGTTGCGCTGGTCTCGTTTCCCGGCAAGCTCCGTGTGAATGTGCCGAATCTCGCCCGCCCTCAGTCCTGCATCAAGCCTCGCACGTTCAGGGGAAAATTTCTCGTTCAGACTCCTTTGCGCCTCAATGTCTGACCGTATGGCCGTGAGCTGACTCTTCAAGTTGCCGACCCTCGACAGCCACAACACCGCCTCCTGCAGCCGGGACTGTTCCCCCTCAAGTGCTGACAGCCTGCCGCGTACATCGGAGATTTCCCGCGAGATTTCCTCATCTGTCCCGAAAGTATCACGGGGAATCATGTCCGCAAGCCGGGATTTTGCCGCGTTCAGCTCATTTCCTGCCGTCTTCGCGTGGTTTGCTATGCTCGTTGAGATCTTGCTGTATATCTCAGTGCCTGTGAGGAGTTCGAGAATCTTAGACCTGTCTGTTGCGTTGCCCTTGAGGAAAGAGTCAAAGCTCCCCTGCGCGAGCAATACCGACTGCGTGAACTGCGCGAAATTCAGCCCGGTAACACTCTCAACCATCAGGACAGTATCACGCTGCTTGGACGAATCTGTGAGGGGTCTGCCGTTCAGCTTGATTGTGTGAGCGGTCTCAATTTTCCCGGCCGTCCTTGTCATTGACCATTCGCACGTGTAATTTTTCCCGCCTGCCTCAAAGTCAACCTTTGCCCGGCATTCATCGGTGTGCTTGGACATGATTTCGTCCTTCTGCCTCGTGCTGAGACGGGGAGTCCTGCCGTAGAGCGCGAGACATACAGCGTCAAATATCGTGGTCTTGCCTGCACCCGTTGGGCCTGTTACCGCAAATATCCCGTCCGACGTATAAGCCTTGTCGTTGAAGTCTATGTGCCATTCCCCGCGTAGTGAGTTGAGATTCGAAAAGTGTATGCTGAGTATCTTCATGTCAGTAATCAATCTCCATTTCCCTGAGTATTTCCTTGTACAGCTCAACAAAGATTTCACGGTCAGCAGTCGGAATGTCCTTCTCCTCAAAATAAAGTTCCAGCATCTCACGCGGCTTCATGTCCTTAATCGTTATGACTGACCCGGGCTTGTTCCCTCCGCCGTAACTCTCATACTCACGCTCATTCCTCACGCTCAGAACCTCGACAAGACTCCCCTCCGTAATATCCGCGAGCCTCCCTGCAAGGTCTCCCGGCGATTCAGCCCCGGTGTACGTAACTTCCGCCCACACTGACACATTCCGCCCGGCAAGCTCCCTCAGTTCACGCTCAATCCCGGCCATGTCCCCGGAGACTCTCGCCATCTCCCGCCACACTGGAACACGAATCTCAGTAACGCCCGCGAAATTTCGCCCGGCAAAATCAACAACGCTCACGGTCTTTTGCGTCCCCCATTCCCCGAACGTCAGGGCAATCGGCGACCCGCTGTAACGCACATTATCCCGCCCGACCTTCTGCGGTGAATGAAGATGACCCAGCGCGACATACGCCGCATCATCCGGGAAAATGTCAGCACCAACCTTTATGGCCGTCCCAAGATACAATGACCGTTCGCCCTCGCTGTCATTGGTCTTCCCCGCGTCAAGGAACAAATGCCCCGCCGCCACAATAGGAATGTCCATGTCCCCGCGCAGTTCCCTCGCCTTCACGAAAACTTCAGCGTAATGACTCATGATGCCCGTCTTGATTTCACGCTCAATGTCAGCGAATGAAGCCTCAGATTTCCCCGTCCTCACATCGTAGTCATGAAGGAACGGCACAGCGCACACTATCATTCCCGGCCTGCCTTGCTTGTCATTGAGTAGGATTGCCTCATCGGAACATGCCCGGCCTATGACGTGGACACTGCATCGCTCCATTAACCCGGCGGGAGCGTCGATGAAGGGGGCTGAGTCGTGGTTTCCTGCTGTGATTATGATGTTGGGGCAGGTTTTCCCGGCTACGCGGCTCAAGAATGAGTAGTACATTTCCTGCGACTCTACCGGGGGATTGCTCGTATTGAAGATGTCGCCTGACACTATGAGGGCATCGGGCTTCTGTTTAGCTATGACTCCTTCAAGCCATGTCAGGAATTTACGGAACTCGTCCGCGCGGTCATGATCCTTGAGCTTCCGGCCTAAGTGCCAGTCTGACGTGTGAAGTATACGCAACATTCTCACTCCTTAATTTGGGATGCCGATAATGTTACATTAACAGTGAAAATTTTGCTTGATTTGCCGTGTGATTTTGGTACAATTTACGCATTCCAGTTTGAACCAGAAAGGATTGTTCGTCATGAAAAGGACTTCATACGATCATGACGCGCACATGAGGACAAAAACAGCCGCCAGTGTTTCCGAATCCGACTATGCACGCGCCATGAAAACATACAAGATTTTCGCCCACGTCTCCGGCATCGTCATTACTGCCGCCTACGTCATAGCACAGTTGCTTTAGTGCCTGAAACAGGGAGAGTTTCTCATTCGTCCGCTATACGTTTTCGGCGTTTGTCCGGGAATGTTTGAGTCTTGCCGGAATTGCGTAATGCGTCCCGGTATTTTTCGTTGCACAAATCAGTAACAAGCCCTCCAATATTCCAGCGGTTCACAAGCCCTTCCGTTCACTCAGACATAATTCCCACCTTTCTGACATATTCCGTTTACTGCCCTCATGTTAAACTTAACGCGCAAAAATTCCATATGGAGGTAAAGACTTGGTACACAGAATTTACACAGAGCGCAGAGACTCCCGCAGCCCGGAAGCCTCCTCATTGCTTGCCGAAATACGAGGCCTCAAAGGCTGCAAGGGCATCACAGATTTACGCGTCCTTAACCGTTACGATGTTCAGGGCCTGACTGACTCACAGCTTGCCGGATGCAGGGACTCGATTTTCGCCGAGCCATTCACAGACAACGTGCTAACCTCGCTTCCTGATGCTGATTACACGCTGGCTGTCGAATACTTGCCCGGCCAGTATGACCAGAGAGCCGACTCCGCCGAACAATGCGCCGGGTTATTGCTCGGTTTCAGGCCGTTTGTGAGGACAGCAAGAGTATATCTGTTTTACGGTGAAGGACTCGACTTCATGGCAATAAAGAAACACCTCATCAACCCGGTAGAAGCAAGAGAAGCAACGCTTGATGAGTATGAATCACTTGAGGCCGATTACCCCGCGCCCGATGACGTGAAAATTGTTGATGATGTCATGTCGCTTGAGGGCCTCGCCATGAGCCGGGAAGATCTCGCCTGCGTGAAGGAATATTTTGACGCTGAGGGACGCAAGCCGACTCGCGCGGAGATTAAGGTACTCGACACTTACTGGTCAGACCATTGCAGGCACACCACGTTCACGACCCATATTGACGGCGCGGAAATTCAGGATGACGCGGTGAGGGATGCTTACGGGTCATACATGGCCATGCGTAAGGAGCTGGGTTATGACTCATCACGTCCCGTTACTCTGATGGACATTGCCACGACAGGCGCGAAATATCTCCGGGCAAAAGGTCTCCTTCCTTCTCTTGTCGACAGCGAGGAGAACAACGCCTGCACTGTCAGAATTGATGTTGACGGTGAGTCTTGGCTGTTACTGTTCAAGAACGAGACCCACAATCACCCGACAGAAATCGAGCCTTTTGGGGGTGCGGCAACATGCATAGGCGGGGCAATCCGGGATCCTCTTTCAGGGCGGGCGTATGTCTACCAGGCCATGAGGATAACGGGAGCGGCTGACCCGTTCACCCCCACGATTCCCGGCAAGCTTCCACAGCGCGCAATCATCACGAAGGCAGCACAGGGCTACAGCTCATACGGCAACCAGATAGGACTACCTACCGGGATTGTCCGGGAAATATATCACGAGGGCTACAGGGCAAAACGTCTCGAAGTCGGGGCGGTCATCGCGGCAGTCCGTGAGTCCAGCGTCATCCGTGAACGTCCTCAGCCGGGAGATGTCGTGCTGCTGCTCGGAGGCAGGACAGGAAGGGACGGTATAGGCGGGGCAACAGGCTCATCCGTCTCACACACAGCCTCATCACTCGACACATGCGGGGCAGAAGTCCAGAAGGGCAACGCTCCAGAAGAACGCAAGTTACAGCGTCTGTTCCGCAATCCTGAGTTTACCCGGCTGGTGAAACGCTGCAACGATTTCGGGGCGGGCGGTGTCAGCGTGGCTGTTGGTGAGCTTGCTGACGGTCTGGACATTAACCTTGACGCTGTACCCCTGAAATATGCCGGGCTTGACGGTACAGAAATCGCGGTGAGCGAGTCGCAGGAACGCATGGCCGTTGTTGTTGCCCCTGAGAACACCGGGAGGGTGAAGGAGCTTGCCTTGAGTGAGGACGTTGAAGCTGCCGTGATTGCCACTGTGAATGACTCAGCCCGTATGCGCATGACGTGGCGGGGGCGCGAAATAGTCAACATATCCCGCTCGTTCATCAACACAAACGGAGCTTCCCGCAAAATCTCGGTGAAGGTGCGTCCCAGTCAGCAAAAAGAATCCCGGTCAGCAAAATTCCCTGAGTGCCTTGCCAATCTCAACGAATGCTCAGGGCGCGGACTCAGTGAGAGGTTCGACTCGACAGTAGGCGGCCACACCGTATTGATGCCTTTCGGGGGGAAGTACCAGAAGACTCCCGTGATGGCCATGTGCGCGGAAATCCCGGCGGAACATGAGACCGATGTATGCTCGCTGATGTCGTGGGGCTTTGACCCGGAATTGTCGGAACGTTCTCCGTTTGACGGGGGATATACGGCGGTGCTTGAGGCGTTGTGCAGGAACGTTGCGGCGGGCGGGACTCTCTCTCGTTGCTGGCTGACGTTGCAGGAGTACTTCGGGAAACCTGAGACTGACCCGGAACGCTGGGGGCTTCCTTTTGGGGCACTGCTCGGTGCGCTGAAGGCTCAGACGGATTACGGTGTTGCGGCAATCGGAGGCAAGGACTCAATGAGCGGGACTTTCACGGGGGCTGACGGCACGAGGCTTGATGTTCCTCCTACTCTGATTGCGTTTGCTGTGTCTGTTGCTGACGTGAAGCGGGCAATCTCCCCTGAGTTCAAGCGGGCGGAGTCGCGTGTGATTCTCCTTGAGCCTGAGCACGACGGCCGGGGGCTTCCTGCTGCTGAGTCTATGAGGAAGGTACTTGCTGACCTTGAGGCCATGAACGGGCGCGGTGAGGTGCTTGCGTGTTCGCTTGTGTCAGGGAATCTTGAGGCAGAAATCTTCCGTATGTGTATAGGCAACGGACTCGGCTTCACTTTCACCTGGAAATCTGAGGCAGGACGCGGGAGCTTCATCGCTGAGGTTGCGGACAACGCAGAGACATCTTACCCTGTAATCGGCCGTGTGAGCAATGAGCCTGTGATTGTTCTTGCTGACGGTGGGAGGGTCGCGCTGTCTGACGCTGAGGCAATATATGACGCTCCAATGTCCGGGATATTCCCCACGTCAACAAAAGAGCCTCAAGAAATCCCAACCATCACCGTGAAGTCCGGGCTGAAATCAGCCGTCTACACTCACAGCCCCGTAGCCTCGCCGCGGTTCCTGATTCCCGTTTTCGCCGGGACTAACTGCGAGTACGAGACAGCAAGAGCCATAACACGCGCAGGAGGGAAGGCAGAAGTCTTCGTTGTGCGCTCACTGACACCCGCACTCATGAAGGAGTCAGCCGACAAATTCGCCCAAGCCCTCAGAGAGTCCCAAGCTCTCGTGATACCGGGAGGATTCTCAAACGGTGATGAGCCTGACGGTTCCGGGAAATTCATCGCGATATTCTTACGGAGTCCGGCTGTCCGTGAGGCTCTGGAAGATCTGCTTGACGTTAGGGGCGGACTTGCCTGCGGAATATGCAACGGCTTTCAGGCTCTCATCAAGACAGGGTTATTGCCTCATGGCCGCTTCGTGAACCCCGGCGGGCTGTCTGCAACTCTCACGTTCAACAGGATAGGCCGGCATCAGTCCCGGATAATCCGCTCGGTAGTCGTCAGCAACAATTCTCCGTGGATGAAGTTCACCCGGCCCGGCGAGGTCTACTCAATCCCGATTTCACACGGCGAGGGAAGATTCATGTGCAGTGAGGACGAATTTTCGCGGCTCATGGAAAACGGGCAGATAGCCGGGCAGTACTGTGATTTTGACGGGAAGCCCTCAATGCTCACGGAACACAACCCCTCCGGCTCACTTTATGCTGTAGAATGTGTAACATCCCCTGACGGAAGAATACTCGGAAGAATGGGGCATGTTGAGCGCACAGGGAGCAGTCTTTACCGCAATGTGCCGGGAATTTTTGCCGGACGCATGAAGTTCTTTGAGGCTGCCTGCTGTTATTTCACGAAATCATAATAAGCAAGGAGATGCATATAGTTGAACAGGAAAGTTATTGAGCAGTATCTTGGCCGAAATGTCGAGATTATGTTGATGCCTGACGCTCACAAGGTATCAGGTGTTATTCTCAGGTGTGAGGATGACCTTTTCGCGCTTGGGAGTGAGACGGGCGAGGCGATTTACGTTTACCCTATGGTGTGGGGGATAACTCCGCTGGCCGGAGAAGCTGTCATTCCTTCCGCGCCTGTTTCTGTTTCCGCCCCGGTTCCTGCCGCCCATGCCGCAGCCCCTGAGCCTGAGCCTGAGCCTGAGCTGTCATTCACCGATGAGCTTGAAGAATGCTATGACGACCTTGACGCGAAATCTGACAGCTACATCCTCAGCACTGATTATGTCCGCAAGTTCAGGAAAGACAGGCAGGACAAAGTACAGACTGCCCTCGACAGCATACTGACGAAATACGGCTATGCGGTAAAAGTCCAGGAAGACCGGCCGTATTCCATGAGGATGAGGCAGATATTAGACGAGGCTAAGAATTTGTGGCGTTCCAATCAGACAAACGTAGCGGCCTCAGAAATTTACGGTTTTGTGCTTTACCTTATGGGGGAAAATGCCAGGAGCGTGAAAATCTACATGGGCATTCACGATTTCCGGGCGGCCTTCACAGCGTCAACATCAGCCGCTTCAAGGATGCTGGCCGCCGCCTGCCTGATAGTTAGCGAGCCCTTGACCCCCCGGAATTTTTCCGTCCTCCTGAAACTTGAACCGCCTCAGGTCAGCGCGCTCCTGAAATGGATTCTCGAAAGCGCGGTGCTGAAACACGATTACCCGGAGGATTACCGGGAACTTTGCTTCAAGTACTCGTGTTCTGTAGCGTGGAAAATCCTAGGCTATAATCCCGGCTCTTTCCCGGAGAAACGCGCCCTTCATTCTCAGGCGAATATTGACGCTCTCAAGGCATGGCTGGAGTCAAGGCCTTCTGACACGAAGATTATCGATGACGCTCTGAAGCTCTCGGACAAGGCGAACATGTCAGCACACACAGAGCCGGAAAGATTCCGCAGCATTGACTGGACAACCCAGCGTTTCGAGGGCGATTTTGAATACTTCAACCCCAACAGGGACAAGCTGTACGGTTTCATCAAGTGTCCGATCCTCAAGAAATATAATGTCCCGCTGAGGTCAGAAGGCTCTGTTTTCGTTCATCTGAATCAGGTTGAAGACCGTGTGCTGAGGCGCAAGATTCTCACGTGCGGGAAAATGAAGCCGATGATACGGGTAACATTCAGGCTCGGCAACAACGTCGAGGGCCCTGCTGCGTATGACGTTCAGGAAAAGAATGATAGCACTGTCGGCACGTTTTCTGTTGACATGATGTCGGCATTGTCGGAGGAAGGAGAGATAGAATTTTTCATGCGCTACAACGATCCTCCTTTCGGCAAAGTCCGCGCCAAGAACGGCACTCTCTACACATTCAACGAGAAGAACATCATTGACCCCGCGCTTGCTGTGTTCCTTGAGGTTGAGCCGTCAGCAGAAGGCCACCCTGTGAGATTCACCAAGAGCATGAACGACAGCGGCAAGATTCAGATTCAGAACGTGGAGTCGTCAGTTCCTTTCCCTGAAGAGAAACTCAAGGCATGGGAAAATTCCGGGATGATACGGAAGGCTCAGGAACGTATGAATTTGTATCACCCGTCAGCAAAAGGAGAGGCTGATTCAATCCCTGACATTCCCGAAGACATAAGCCCGGAAATCACAGCCCTTATAGAACGCGGCTATGTCCCCCTTGAGCCTTATACTCCTGAGACGAAAGGCCACAACGGCGCGGAGAAATCACAGGAAGAAACGCAGCCAAAGAAAGCCTATGCTCCTGAGACATTCCGGGAGCTTCCGAAATTCCTCCAGGACAGAATATTAGCCGTCAAGACCGCCGGGAATTACAGCACACAGTATCTCACTGACACGTATTACGCCAAGGGGCATTTCCGCGAGGTCAGGGCGGATTATCTCGCTATGGTGGGACGCTTCAACAATGATGATGTTACCCTATCAAACTCGGAGCGCGCGCGGATGTGCTTTCTTATGGCCCGGTACGTGTACAATTTCTTCATGCTCGCAGACGAGAACGACCGCAGGCAGTACCCGGCATCAGAAGAGGACAATATACGCATCATGGCCTACAAGGGGCTTGAGTACCTGATTTATTCCCAGCTTGACGGGGCGGGCAGGAGCGAAGGGAATTATGACACAGCCCGGCGTTACTGCCTCCTTAAGCTGGCAGGGGAGATACAGGAAACCCGCCGCATCGGTGAGAACAACGAGTGGCTCAGGATATACATCTATTCGTACTTCGTGAACGGCCTGCGCTTTCACAGCTCTTCCGGGAAATGGACATCTCAGAGCGTCTCACTTTCAGGATGCAGCCTGCTTGAGTTCAACGACTTCGGGAAATTCTTTGAGGGTCTGCTGACACTTGCTTACGTTACGGGTGATGAGCTTGTTGCTCCGACATTGAGGGGGCTTCTTCACAGCCCGGAATATTCGGGTGCGCTCCTGTCGAAACTTGGGCTTAATGCCGGGATTTTCGCGCTTGGGAATGCTGATGATGAAGTCCGCTCGTCATTCCAGAAGGCTCTGTCAGGCTACAATGAGCGCAGGGACTCTCTGATTCTTGACGCTGAAGTGAAGCTGTCGCCGGAATTTCTCAGAATACTGAGCGTGCAGAAGATGATAGTCCGCCTCATGAAGGAAGAACTCATGAAGATACTTGGCGCGACATCGGAAAACTTTGACGACGCTTTGAAGCGGGCAAATCCCATCCTTGCATCTGAGGAATATGCGGGTTCTCTCGAAAAGACAAAGCGCAAGTACAACCCTGACGCCGGGCTTCTCGATGTCCTGCCGATAAACGTACTTGGAGCTGTGATGCGCCAGTACTGGAACGAGTGCTTCGGGGCGCATTTCGGGGGGAAGCCTTACGCCTCATACTGGAAGGACAGGTTCGCCAAACTGCAATGGGTGAGAGACCCTGTGTTTCACGCTCACCCGGAGTACATCAAGGACGAGGACATAGAGGAAGTCAAAGCCGTCTGCGCTGAGATAACTGAATGCCTCAGCGGAAAGAAATAAATTCAGGAAAGTATCCCGGTCGTTTCATGAGGCCGGGAATTTTTTTGCCGCCTAAAGAATCAAGTCAACAATAAGACCGTTCACCAGCGAAAACAGAATCACGAACGCCAAATATCCCGCGAACTTCCAGCTAGGAAGAACGATTTTCAGCGCGCCCAAGTTCGTTATCTTTGTCGCCGGACCCGTTATCATGAATGCGCTCGCGCTGGCCATGCTCATACCGTCAGCAAGCCACATCTGCAGCAATGGGATTGTCCCGCCCCCGCACGCATACAGAGGCACTCCTATTGTCGCGGCCATGAGGACACCAAATCCGTTTTTCCGCCCGAAAAGACGCGCAAAAGACTCCGCAGGAACGTAGCGCATGAATAACGCAGTCAGCAAAATTCCCGCAAGAAACCACGGGCCTGTTGCTCTCACGTTGCGGCCGAAATTCTTTGCGTAACGCACAAGCATATTGGGAGCTGTATCACGGTCAGAGGCCTCATAGAATCCTGAGAAGCTGAAGAATTTTCTCCCTGTCATTTTCCCGAAAAGATTCACCGCAAGCCCCGCTGAAATTCCGCACATGAAGCACGAGACTATACGGACTGTGAGGGCTGTTGTGCCTAGTGCAGAGCTGTAGACGATAAGCTGAGGGTTGAGGAGGATTGATGCCGTCATGAAGGATGCCAGCCAGTCCTCGCGCATTCCCTTTTCGCTGAAAGAGGCGGCAATAGGAATCGTCCCGTACATGCACAAGGGCGACGCTATGCCGAGTATACATGCCGGAACGATCCCGAAGAGGCTCCATCTTCTCCCGCTCATGGACGAGAAGAGTGAATGAATCTTCTTCTTGCCGAAAACTGAGACGAACGAGCCTATTGCCATTCCAGCCAGCCAGTAAGCATAAATCTGCTCAAGCTGGAGGGTGAAATAGTACCAGAGGTAAACGAACTCCCTGCGCAGGATGCTAGTCAATGCTCACGAAGTCGTATGCGCGTGAACCGAGTCCGATTTCAGCGGCGTGTTCAAGGGTGTGGATGCCGTGCTGGGACTCCATGCGCTTGATGAGTGATGCTCCGTCCGGGGCTTTGTAGACGAGATCAACACAAGCCTGGTCGAGCGCAACAGGGTCAAGTGAGCCTAGAATGCCTATGTCGTGCATGTCAGGGGCTGCCGGGTTGCCATCACAATCACAGTCAACCGAAAGATGATTCATTACGCTGATGTACATTATTCTCTTCCCTCCGCCGAGCGAATCAGAAACAGCCTTTGCCGCTTCAGCCATTGACTCAAGGAACTCGTCCTGATTTTTTGCTATCTGGTTGTCGTACCATATAGAGCCGGATTCCCTTGTGCCTGCCGTGTGAATGATGACTTTTCCGCGTGATGAGGCTATTCCGATGGAGATGTTCTTTATCGCGCCGCCGAAGCCTCCCATTGCGTGACCCTTGAAGTGTGAGAGCACCAGCACAAAGTCATAGTTCGGGAAATGCGAGCCGACCGCGTCAAACTTGAGGTGCTTTATCCCTGTGCCTGTTACGGGTAATTCAACGTCGCCTTCTTCGTCCATGATGTCAACCTTTGCGATTGCGTTGAAGCCGTGATCCTCGATGACTTGGCGGTGAAGGGCTGTGCTTGCGCGTGAACCGCCGTATGCTGTGTTGCACTCGACGATTGTGCCGTTTACTTTGCGGACGAGCTCGCCGATTAACGCGGGTGAAAGGTAGTGAGTGTTCCCGGCCTCGCCTGTGCTGAGTTTCACGGCTACTTTGCCAGTTGCTTCGCGCCCCAGTTTCTCATATATTGCCATGAGTCCGGCGGGTGATATGTCCTTCGTGAAGAATACTGCCGGGGCGGAGAATGCTGACGATGTGAAAGAAAGAACGAGCATTGCTGTGAGGATAAGTGTGATGCGCTTCATTGCTTTCTGCCTCCTGTTTTTATGATTGGGATGTGAGTCAGATTAGACGCTGAAGCGCGGTTTACGTCAAGGGCGGTAAATCAGAAATTGTGATCCACGTGTCTGCCCAGAAATTTTGCCGCAAGGAACGCAGTTATTTTCTGAGGCCAGTTTATTTTGCGCGTGTATATGTACGGGACTTCGGCCATGTCATCCGGCTGAATTTTCCCGGCCTTAACCTGCCAGTCAAGCCAAACGTCTAGCAGCCTCTCACTGACAGCCCCGACAAATCTTTTCTGGAACTGGTTCATCCCGCTCCTGTCAATCCTTCCTTCAACCCCCTCAAGAATCGGGAAGAGCCACGCGCAATATTCATCCGCAAGCGTCTTAGGCATGATGAACATGTTGAACAGATGCGCCCAAGTCCTCCCCATGACATTATCGAAACAGGGCAGGTATTCCGGGCATTTTCCGGCTATGACTTCGCGGGCAGCGTCAAGATGGGAGCCGTCAAGAGTGTGTGAATAGTGGCTGTATATCGTCTCAATGTAATACTTTCTCCGCCGCGGGAGGATTATTCTGTGTCCTGCAAGAAGCCTTTTCACGTCATCGCTCGTAAGAACGTCATCAAGTGAAGCTGTCCCTAACTTAGCCTTCATTGCTAGGAAGCGCGAGTAATGAACGAGGCCTATATAGCCGCAGGTGAGATTCTTCCACGCCCAATAAAGCCCGGTCATCTCGGAGTACATGAAATTCTTTGCGCTTATGTTGCCGCCTGTATTGTCTGGCGTGAAACCGATGGGCTGTTTTCCTTCCGCGCCGACTTGGACGGGGAGATATACAGGGTCGGACGGGACGGGACATTTCTTGTGGCAGGCTATGAGTATCTTTATGTCCGTGTTGTTCACTGTGAGAGTCTCCTTTCTTCGGGCAAAATTATACCCCGCACCATTTCAGCACGGGGCAGAGTTTCCTGTTACGAGTTGAGCGGCTCAAGCCTCCTGAAAAGTTCTTCCTTGTCATGGCCGAGTATCAGTGTGAGCGAGGCGGCTCTCTTGTCTGGCTGAATGAGCCTCTCGTTCTTTATACCGCAGAGTTCAGCCAGTGCCATAGCTCCTTGTCTCCCTGAGTCGTCATCACTTGGCGGGTAAATTATGCTTGATGCCCTGTAGTCGTAATGCCTTGCGTTGCCCGTGTAAGGCACTTCGATTCCGATTCGCTGGAAGATTTGGGCGGCTCTTTTGCCGATTCCCTTCTCGCCGTCGCCGTTGAGGATGCGTATACTTAGTATCTGGTCGCGGAGTTCTGCTATCTTCTCGCTGTCAAAACCTGACATGTTGACGGGCTCAGGTGTCAGGTCAAGCTCAACAGCCCCGCCGTCATCAGCCTCTGTGTTATCAGCAGGAGGAAGCATCGCCGCAAGCTGCGCGGAAAAAGCCTTGTTGTCCAGAATCCAGTAGCTTATATTCTTGCTTGAACCTGTGCGGCCGGGTGCCATGAACATTTTTATCCTGTCGGTTGAAATCGAGTTTGTGAACTGCACCAGCTTCAACGCCTCAAGGGGGGCAAGATCCGTGTCAATAGAGTCGTAAAGCTCCGTAACAATCGCGGGAATCCTGGGCAGTATCGCCGGAGTCTTTATCTTCTTCATCATGATGTCGATGAATTTCTGCTGACGCTTGACCCTCCCGATGTCGCCTAGGGGGTCATGCCTGAATCTCACGTAGCCCAAAGCTGTTTTGCCGTCCATGTGCTGCTGGCCCGCGGGAATGTTGATGAATAATTTTCCCGAATAGTCGTTGTAGTGAAGCCGCTTCTCAACGTAGATGTCAATTCCGCCAAGTATGTCGACGATACGCGGGAAGCTCTTGTAGTTTATCTTGACGAAATAATCAACAGGCATCCCCGTCAAATTCACGAGAGTCTCGCGGAGAAGGTTAATCCCCCCGTAAACATAGGCGTGATTGATCTTGTCCCAGCCGCGCCCGGGAATGTAGACGCGTGAGTCTCTTGGGATTGAGGCAATGCGGAGTCCCTTGTTGGCAGCGTCGAATATGGCGAGGGCTATTGCGTCAGTCCTTGAGCCTCCTTCAACGTTATCCAGCCCGACAATGAGGACGTTGACGGTGCTTCTTGCTACGGCTTCGGGCTTCTCTGCTTCTCCTACGGCAAGCTCTCCGGCGGCCGGCGCAGCAGAATCAGGTGAAGCCTGCATAATCTGCGGAGGAAGCGCGGGTTTTGCCTGCACGCTCAGGGGAACAGGAAGCGGGTTCGGGTCATTCAGCAGCTCCATGAGCCTTAACGCCGCCCCCCCTACAGCTGAGGCCGTAACCATGAATATAATTCCCAATATCTTCAGCATTCTCATTAAATCACCTCTCACAAATTTTTGTACAGATTGTTGGACGCAATATATATCTCGACAAGATGAGGCACCAGAAATCTTATGCCCTTTCCGTCTCTCACGCGCTCACGGATTACTGTGCTTGAGACTGCGAACTGTGGAATCTCTATATATTTTAGCTTATCACGGACAAATTCCGGCAAGGTTTCTATTCCGCTGACAGGGTAGCCCGGCCTTCTTGCCGTAACAAGCGTGCAAAGCTCCGGGATTCTCTCGTACTCAAACCATGACGTGATAGACAGCATAGCATCAAGCCCCGTGATGAAGTACAGGTCTTCCGGCTTAATCCCCGTGTCAAGAAACGCCCTCAAAGTGTCAACCGTGTGAGTCTCTTCCTCCCGGTCAATCTCAATCCGTGAGACCGAGTACTCAAGGACTCCAGCCGTCGCAAGAAGAGTCATCGCGTACCTGTCTTCAGCGGGGGTAATTCTGCGCTGGTGCTTGTGGGGAGGGTCTCCAGTCGGCACAAAGATTAGGCGGTCAATTCCCAGATTTATCCGGGCTTCCTCAGCCGCCAGAAGATGCCCGTAGTGTATCGGGTCAAAAGTCCCGCCCATTATTCCTGTCTTCATGGCCTAACCTGCCGTGCCGGGCTCAAAGTCAAATTCGGCCTCGCCTATGTACACCTTGTCGCCTTCCCTCGCGCCAGCGGCCTCTAATGCCTCCTCAACGCTGAGAGCCTTAAGCAGCCCGGCGAATTTCTGGAGCGCGTCCTCATGCTCGAAGTTGATTCTTGCTACTGACTTCTCGAAGTTGGCGTGCTCGACCCTGAAGCTGCCGTCTGACTGCCGGATGATTTTCACGGGCTCGCGTGACGGCCTTGCTTTCCGGGCGGGAAGCTCGATTACCGGGAGGGCTGAAACTTGCGGTGTTGTTGCGGGAGTCTTGCGGACTAGGTCAGCTATTGCCCTGATGAGTTCGGGAATGTTTGTGCCGAATAGCGCGCTCACGGCCATGTAGGGGAGCGACAATCTTTCTGCTTCTTCCCTGAGTGCCTGGGAGTTGGAGTCAGTGCCGGGGACATCAATCTTGTTGCCGATGATGATTCCGGGACGTGTGTCGAGGCCTGCTCCGTATTCGTGGAACTCTGTCATGAGTGCGCGGAATGTTGCGACCGGGTCGGGCTGTGATAGGTCGATAACGTGGAGGATTATGCGTGTGCGCTCAACGTGTCTCAGGAACTGCAAGCCGAGTCCCTTCCCCTCGTGAGCTCCCTCAATGAGTCCCGGAAGGTCAGCAATCACAACTTGAGCGTCATCAACTGCCAGGACTCCGAGATTGGGCGTGAGTGTGGTGAAGGGGTAGCCTGCTACTTTGGGCTTTGCTCCGCTGATGGCTGACAGGATGCTTGACTTGCCTGCGTTCGGGAAACCAGCGAGTCCAACGTCAGCAATCAATTTCAGCTCAAGCGATAATGCCCGTTCCTCGCCCGGGTCTCCTTTCTCCGCGAATTTCGGGGCGCGTCTTGAGGATGATGCGAAGTGAGAATTTCCCCGGCCTCCTTTTCCGCCGTGGGCCGCGATGAATCTTTGTCCCGGTTCTGTGAGGTCAGCGAGGATTTCCGGGCTTCCAGTCTCACGGATGAGAGTCCCGCACGGCACGTGAATTGTGAGGTCGTCGCCGTCCTTGCCTGAGCGCAAAGCCCCGCCTCCATGTCCTGCGTGTCCTGCCTGAAAGCGCCTGTCATACTCGAAGTCAGCAAGAGTAACAATTCCGCCTACAGCCTCGATTACGACATCGCCCCCTTTGCCTCCGTCGCCGCCGTCCGGGCCGCCTTTTGGGACGAACTTTTCACGCCTGAAGCTCAATGCTCCGTTGCCGCCTCGTCCTGCCTTAACGTAAATTTCTGCTGTGTCTGTGAATTTCATTGTTGACGGTAAAAAAATTGCCCCATATTTCAGGGGCTTGCGTGATTTCTGGGTTTATGCCTGAGCGGGCTGAACTGATACGTACTTCCTGCCCATCTTCTTGTGGTAGCTGACCTTTCCGGGTACGAGGGCAAAGAGCGTGAAGTCCCTTCCGAGTCCCACGTGCCTGCCGGGGTGAACCTGTGTTCCGCACTGACGTACGAGAATGCTTCCGGCTGTTACGTCCTGGCCTGCGTAAACTTTTATCCCTCTGTACTTGGGCTGACTGTCGCGGCCGTTGGTTGAACTTCCTTGACCTTTCTTGTGTGCCATGAGTGAATTTCCTCCTTTATGCCTCTATGCTGCGGATGACTACTTCCGTGAAGTACTGGCGGTGTCCGCGCATCTTGCGGATGTTCTTCTTGCTCTTGTACTTGAAGACTAGTACTTTGTCGGCGCGTGCCTGCTTGATGATCTCGGCTGTTACTCTTGCGCCCGTGATGTAGGGATTGCCGAATCTTGCCTCCGTGTCATTGCCCCCGACTGCAAGAACCTTGTCGAAGATTATCTCTGTGCTTGTCTCACCGGGGAGCTTCTCGACCCTGAACTTGTCGCCGACACTTGCGCGGTATTGCTTTCCGCCTGTCTCGATTACTGCGTACATGTGTGAATATATCCTCCTTACGCTGACATGAGGCCATGTAAAATGTTAATGCCTGAGTCATGCGAGATGTGAGAGATTATAGCATACCGCCACGCTGTTACAGCACGTCCCCGTATTCCCCGCTGCCTTCCATCACCCTCACCGCGTACGAGCATACCGGGACAATCCTCACGTGTCTTGAGCGGGCTTCATCTATGACCTTCTCCACGAGATGCCTAGCAATTCCGCGTCCTCCGTATTCCGGGCGGACTCCTGTGTGTGTTATCGTCCACGTCCCGGATGACACAGAGAAATCGCACTCCCCTATCTGCTTCTCACCGTCATATGCCGCGCTTCTGTTTGCGTTTTCCTCGAAGATAATCGTTATGTCCTGCATGTTTCCTCCCAAGTCAACAAAAAGAGACAGCCCCGGCATATTAACGCCAAGACTGCCCACCGCATAATTCCGATTTCTTACGCCGCTTCTATCTTGCTGACCTCGTAGCCAGCCTCTTCAATGACTTCCTTTATCAGGGAGTCTTCAACGTCTCTTGACAGAGTGATTACCGCCGTGTTTGTCTCAAGGCTCACTTCCGCCGACTCAACCGCCTTGAGGCGTTCAAGGGCTTCTTTGACGTGCTTCACGCAGTTCTGGCAGCCCATTCCTTCAACGTGTACGATTTTCTTCATGGTTACGCCTTCTTTGACTCAGGGGAATATACCCTCATCCAGTAAATCACGAAGAACAGCACAGCGACTCCGATTCCGATTCCGTAAGCAAGATTTCTCTCAAGCATCAGGTAGCACTCAGGGGCGATGCAGAAGTATGTTACGCTGACCGCAGACATGAACGTTGCCGGGATTGCCGCGATGAAGCCCTTTCCTGCCCCGACGCTGCGGCAAAGGTAAACTGCCCCCGCCCACAACGCTATCATTGCGAGTGTCTGGTTTGACCACGAGAAGTAACGCCACACGATTCCGTAATCCAGGAACGAAATAGCATAGCCCGCCGCAAGTAACGGAACAGCAAGAAGGAGTCTCGGCATCATACCCTTCTGGTCAATCTTGAACCAGTCAGCAAGAGTCAGCCTCGCGCTCCTGAACGCCGTATCACCTGACGTAATCGGGCAGGCCACAACGCCGAGAAGTGCCAGAATGCTCCCTATAGGCCCAAGTAGTCCTACTGAGATTTGATAGACGCTCGTTGAGTTTCCTCCGCCGACTGCAAGAAGTCCAGCCGTAGAGAAGCCGCCGCCTGTCTCATTGTAGAACGCAATTCCTGCCGAAGCCCAAATCAGCGCGATGATGCCCTCAGCCACCATTGCCCCGTAGAACACGAAGCGACCCTGACGCTCGGACGTTAAGCATCTTGCCATCATAGGGGACTGTGTAGCGTGGAAGCCCGAAATCGCCCCGCAGGCCACCGTGATGAACATAAGCGGCCATATAGGCATCGAGTCAGCCTTGGGGTGCATGTTGTAGAGTCCCTCCCACAGCTCAATCATCGGCTTCGTTCCCTGAATGTGGTTGTAGACCGTCATACCGCCGATTCCGATTGCCATGAAGATCAGGCACAGCCCGAAAACGGGATATATCTTGCCGATTACCTTGTCGATTGGGAGCAGTGTTGCGAGGAAGTAGTAGATGAGGATTACGACCGTGAGAATCTTTGTCCATTCCCCCGCGCTGTAGCCCATGAACGTAGCAGGAGCTCCGCCAGCCGCGCCGACAGCCCCGCTTGTTCCCTGAGTCACCATGAGCGCAAGCAAGCCCGCCGGGCCGACCATGAAGACGACTCCGACCATGACCAGAAGCACGACGCTGAACAGCCTCATGACCTGAAGCATGAAGCCGCCGAGATATTTCCCGGTGATTTCGCTCACGCTCGCGCCGTCATTCCTGATTGAGAGCATCCCAACGAGGTAATCATGGACAGCACCCGCGAAGATTGTCCCGAAGACTATCCACAAGTAGACCTGCGGCCCCCAGATTGCCCCCGTCAACGCCCCGAATATCGGCCCAAGCCCCGCAATGTTCAGGAGCTGGATGAGGAATGCACGCCCCGCAGAAATCGGAACGAAGTCCACGCCGTCCGGGTGCTCAACGCAGGGTGTCTTCCTGTCGTCCGGGCCGAATACGCTGTTGACGATCGTGCCGTAAATCATGTAGCCCAGTATGAGCAGCACAAGTCCGCCAAGAAATGAATACATGAAAGTTTTTCTCCCTTCTTAAAGTGTGGTAGGATATGGAAAATTTTAGCCCATTCACGAATATAATCAAGCATTCACATTCGAAGGAGGTACATTTGTCATGTCCGCACGTCCGCAAAAGACCTTAGGCGTTCTCGGAGGAATGGGGCCCGCCGCCTGCGCCGAATTTCTCCGCATACTAGCCCGCGACTGCCCCGCAGAAAACGACTCCCAGCATCCCCGCATCATCATGCTGTCCGACCCCGACACCCCCGACAGAAGCGACGGACTCATGGGTATAGGCCCTGACCCCCTCCCGGTCATCCGCAAGAATTTGTTGAAGCTCGCGGAATGGGGGGCTGACATCCTCGCCGTCCCATGCAACACAGCGCACTACTTCATCGACCGCTTCAGGGACGAGCTGCCAGTGCCATTGATTCACATCGTCGAGGCCACCGTTGAGGCCGCAAAAGAATTGTCGGCGGGAAACTGCTCGTGGCTTCTAGCTACTGACGGGACGCAGAAGAGCATGATTTACCCTGCCTGCGCTGAGAAGATGAGCTACCATTTCCTCAAGCCCTCCCGTGAGCAGCAGGAGAGAGTCCAGCTCTGCGTGAGGCGGGTCAAGGCCGGCGACATGGCCGAGGCCGGTGAATTGATGCGTGAAGTTGTCGGGGAGCTGTGGCGGGAGCGTGATGTTCCTGTTACGATGGGCTGCACGGAATTGCCGCTGGCGTACGATGCTTCAGGGCTTCCGCGTGAAAGGCAGGTGTCAAGCCTCCAGGCCCTGAGCGACGCGTGCATACGTGTGCTTTACGGGGGCTGAATGCTATAATCAGCCGGAAATCTCACACGAAAGGATCTGATTCATCACATGCCGTACGAAGAGGAACAAGAGCTGTCACTGCTAGACATATTCCGCATTATATGGGGGAGGAAATGGCTGATATTCTTCCTGACGTTCGTTTTCGGGGCGGGGGCCACAATTTACGCCTTCACAGCCCCCTTCATATACCGGGCTGAATGCAGGGTGCTTCCTCCCGGCACTGGGGGCGGAGGACTCGCCTCACAGCTCGGAGGACTTGCCAGCTTCATGGGGCTTGGAACTGCCTCGACGGCTTCAAGAGGGCAGACAATGCTAGGCATACTTCAGGGCGACTCTGTGGTTGACGTGATAATAGACAAGTTCAACCTAATGGAGGAACTGAGCATAGATATACGTCTGAGGGCTAGGGATGCTGTTCTTGCGAAACTTGAGGCTACAGAGGACACAAAGAGCGGGATTATCAGCGTGGCTTACCAGGACAAAGACCCCCAGAGAGCCGCCGACATCGCAAACGCTTTCGTTGAACAGCTGCAGATAAAGATGCGTGAAATGTCGTTCCTTGACGCTCAGGAAAAACGCACGTTCTTCGAGAACCAGCTCGTTCAGGCACAGCAGCAGCTTGCGGACGCGGAAAATGCGATGATGCGCTACCAGCAGAACAGCGGAGTCCTTGCCCTAGGTTCACAGACAGCCTCACTTCTCGGCTCAATCGCAGGCCTGAGAAACCAGATAGCCGCAAAGAACGTTGAAATCTCCTCCCTGTCAAGTTATGCCCGTGAAGACAACCCCCGCCTTAAACTCGCAAGATCACAGCTTGAGGCCATGACTAAGGAGCTTCACCGCCTCGAGGAAGAGCAGAGACGCACAGAGAGACGGCCTGGACGCGTCATGTCAGGCGACATACTTTCGTCGCTGGGAAATGTCCCTGAGCTCAACGTCGAGTACATGCGCTACGAGCGTGATCTGAGATTCGCGAACGTGAAGTATGACACAATGCTCCGCCAGTATGAGAACGCAAAGCTCTCTGAGGCAAGCGACCTGTCAACCCTCCAAGTAATCGACCCCGCCACGCCCCCGGACTGGAAGTTCAAGCCCAAGCGCGCGCAGATTATGGTTATCGGGACAATGATAGGCTTCTGCATCGGAGTGTTCTGGGCCTTCCTGTCAGCACACATAAGATCCCTCAAGGAGGGGCAGGAGTATTACGACGAATAAAAGCGTTCCTGCCGGAATAAAGGCGTTCCTCCCTGTCAGAAAACGGCGGGGAGGAATTTTTATGCTTTCACTTGTCCTGATTGTTGCGGAACATCAGCGCGCCTGCAACATGCTTCTTGTTCAGCTTCTCATCTCCTGCGAGGTCAGCTATTGTGCGTGCGACTTTAAGCACCCTGCTTATTCCGCGCCCGGAAAGATTGAGCTTGCCTGCCATTGATGCAAGATATGACCGTGTTTCGTCGTCAAGAGTGAGGCATCGTCTGACGAGTTTTTCCGGGATTTCGGCGTTGCAGGAGTAACCGTATTCCTTCCAGCGTTCAATCTGAATGTTTCTTGCCGCTATGACACGTTTACGTATTGACGCGCTGGGTTCTGAGGGTAGTCCCTTTGCTCCTATGGATAATAATTCCTGCGGTGTCAGTCTTGGTACTGTAAGCTGAAGGTCTATCCTGTCCATGATCGGCCCGGAGAGTTTGCGCTTGTAGCGTTCGATTTCGTAGGATGAACATTTGCAGGGTGTTACAGGGTCGCCCAAGTAGCCGCACGCGCAGGGGTTGGCCGCGAGCACCAGCAGGACGCGTGAAGGGTATGTTACTGAGCCTGAAGCCCGGCTGACGTGAATCACTCCGTCCTCGATCGGCGCGCGGAGACTCTCTGTCAAGTCCCGGCGGAACTCTGTGTACTCGTCGAGGAACAAGACTCCCCTGTGAGCAAGTGAGACTTCCCCCGGCCTCAGGTCAAAGCCTCCTCCGCATATTGACACGGTGCTTGCTGTGAAATGCACTGTCCTGAACGGGCGTTCCCTTCCTGCCTTAGTCTCAAGCCCTAATGTGCTTCGTACAAGGAGAGTCTCAACAAGCTCGTCATCCGTCAGAGGCGGAAGAATCCCGGCAATTGCCTTCGCTATCATGGTCTTTCCGCTTCCGGGTGAACCGACAAGCAACAAGTTATGATGCCCGGCGGCGGCGATTTCTGCGGCCCTTTTTGCCTGGGCCTGCCCCTTTATGTCGGCGAAATCAGGCTCGGCGCTCACAGGAAGATCCGGGACATACGCGGGCGGCAATGGCCTCGGTGTCTCCTCACCCGTCAGCATCATGACCAGCTCGGCGAGATTGTCCGCGCAGTATGCCTCAACTCCTTGGACTAATGCGACTTCCTCAGCGTTCCCGGCCGGAATGTAGAGAGGGATTCCCATCTTCCGGGCAAGAAACGCGGCAGGTACAGCACCCCTCACGCGCCTTAATCTCCCGTCAAGAGCAAGCTCCCCCATGTAGAGAGCCTTCGGGCATTCCTTCAGCGCGCCCATGGCCTGAATCATCCCAAGCGCAATAGGAAGGTCAAGCAGCGCGCCTTCTTTTGGGATGTCAGCAGGTGCAAGGTTGACGGCGATTTTACCCTTGAGAGTGAGGCCGAGAGAACGCAGAGCCGCCCTGACTCTTTCACGCGACTCACGAACGGCAACGTCGGGCATTCCCACAATTGAGACCGCGAAAAGCCCCCCCGTAATCACAACCTCGACTTCAACCGGAAGGGCTTCCATTCCCCGCAATGTTACGCCGGGAATACCGCTCATGATTTCCTGCGCCGCCTCAATATGAGCATGTACCCCCCCGCAATTATCACTGCCACGGCGACACATGCCAGCGTGATTATGTGGAGATATTCCTTCAGCATGTCTTGATGTTCACCGAGAAGGTAGCCCGCGAACGTAAGCACTATCACCCATGCCCCCGCCCCTATTGTGGTGAAGAGCGTGAACGTCCACAGGTTCATCCTTGCGATTCCTGCCGGGAGTGAGATGTACTGACGGATGACGGGGAGGAGTCTTCCTACTAGTGTGCTGACGTGGCCATGACGCTTGAAGAAGTCATCCGCTTTGCTAACGGACTCGGCTGACACGAAGAAATATTTTCCGTACTTCAGCAGGAAGGGGCGGCCAAGTTTCACGGCTATCCAGTAGTTGAACAGCGCGCCCAGTATGCTCCCGGCGATTCCTGACAGCAGGACGAGAACGAGGGACATTTCACCCTTCCACGCAAGATAGCCGGCGGGAGGCATGACCACTTCGCTTGGGAACGGGAAGAACGAGGACTCAAGGAACATCAGCGAGATTATCCCTGTGTAGCCCATCCGGCCGATTGTGTCGACGAGCCATTGTGTGAGCGCGCTGATTATGTGCATTACAGTCCGAGCTCCTCTTTCACTGACGGGTCATAGGCTATGTTTCCGCCCATCTCCTCAAGTTTCTTCTGTGAGTGCGTCGCCGATATGAAGCGGATTGTCCCGGAACTGCTCCTCATGCACAGCGAGTTCGTCTCAATATGCGCCCCGTGATAGTGGACACCCCTCAGCAAATCACCGTCAGACCCGCCGGCTGCCGCGAAGAAGACGTTGTTGCTCTTCACAAGGTCGTCAATCGTCAGCACTGTATCACGCGTGAGTCCGCGCTCCTTCGCCCTGGCCTCGTCGTCCTCGTTCCTGAAGTAGGGCTGGCACTGCATGTTAGCGTCAAGGCACTTCATCGCGCAGGCTGTGATTACGGCTTCGGGACTCCCGCCGATGCCAAGCAGGATGTCGGCTGTCTCATGGCCTGGGAGGCTGGTCATCAGAGCGCCCGCAACGTCCCCGTCTCCTATGAGCCTGACTCTCGCGCCCATTGCCCGGACCTTCTGGAGGATTTCGGCGTTACGAGGACGGTCAAGCATGACAACGGTCGTCTCCTCAATCTTCTTGCCTTTAGCCTTCGCGACGATTCTCACGTTGAACTCAACGGGTGCTTGAATGTCAATGTAGCCTGCTGCTTCCGGGCCTGTAACAATCTTGTTGAGGTAGAAGAGATTATCAGGGCTGAACATTGTGCCTCTCGGAGCGGCGGCGATGACGCTTATTGCTCCGTCCTGCCCCTGAGCCATTAGCCTTGTGCCGTCAATCGGGTCAACAGCTATGTCGACTTCCGGGCCCTCGCCTGTCCCTACTTCCTCGCCGTTGAAGAGCATGGGAGCTTCGTCCTTCTCCCCTTCGCCGATTACGACAACGCCCTTCATGTGGACTCCGTGAAGAACGTACCTCATAGCCTCGACTGCGGCCCGGTCAACCTCGTTCTTGTCGCCGAGCCCGAACCAGCGCCCCGATGCCATTACGGCGGCTTCCGCTGACCTGACGAGCTCCATAGCAAGATTCTTGTCCTGTGCGAACAATGCCATGATGAATTTACCCCCTTGAGATTTTGTGTGTGAGTGTGAATTGTGATGAGTGAATTATATCGTATAGCGCGGGAAAAACACAGGCGGTGAGGCTTGACGCGGGCAGAAAAATACCCCCGATGCCTTCACACCGGGGGCAGTGTGGAATCCTGAAGCCTAGTAGAACGACGATACGCTTGGCGCGCCTGAGCCTGTTATCGCTGGCATCCTCGTTTCGCTGGCCGTGATGATGTCCGCGTCCGTGAAGCTGATGATTTCCGCTGAGGGTGCTTCGTACTTCTCTTTGACTGTCATGCTGCTTGTCCTCCTGCCTGCGCTAGATTGCCGGAAGCCTTGTGTCGTTTTCGGCTGACGATGTCGTTGTGTGTCCTGCTCCGTCGCTGGCTGTGATGATGTCAGCGTCGGTGAAGCGTATCACGTAAGCGTCGGGTGAAACGTACTCTGTCTTTGCGCTCATGCGTGGGTCTCCTTTCGTGTTTTGTGGGGTTGCTGATATTGTAGCACTATTCCTGCCCGTCAACGGGAGTGCCTCTGTATTTCATCGTGGCGGCGTAATACTTGTAGAGTGCAATCACCGCCCGCTTGAGGTCATCGGTAACAGTGTCAGACTTCATGACTCCGTCCGCGTAGGAGAGAGCCGAGACTTTGACGGGGAACTCGCCTTTGCTTGTCTTCACGCTGATGGTGTATGTCTTGCCGAGCTTGTGGGCGGAAATCCCGGCGATGCTTACGGAGTACTCTCCTGTTGACGGGTTATAGGCGGCCATGTCAGTTTTGCCGTCATACTCTCCCTCGTCGTCAGTGATGTAGGCTTGGACAGTCCCGGCCTCAGAATCCGGGCTCAGGTAGACGTTAAGTGTAGTCTCAGAGTCGAGCTCAAGGTCATACTGCAAGCCTGTGATTCCCGCGTTAATGCCTGCTGACTTGTCCCTGCTGAGTGCGTAACTGGTGAGCTTCGCGGCTATGTCTGAGCTGTCGGAGGCGATGTTCTCGTCCGCGCAGTCCATGCTTGAGTGTTTCACGCCGTATTCCCAGCTGTTGAAGTCAGCGAGAGGAATCTGCACATAGTGGCCGTAATCCTTGATGGCGTTTGCGAGGGCGACAAGGTTCGGAGATTTTGCTTGCAGGTCAGTGCTTGCGACGATGGTATCGAGGTAATCCTTGACGGTGAACTCCTGGACGCTCGCGAGGCTGTAGTCCCCACTGTAGACGTACACGGCCTGAATCTCGTCTGCCATCTGCACGGAGCTGGTGTAGCTGGTGAAGCGGTATGTGTCGTTGCTGAGGATGTCGCTGCTGTCTAGGTTGCTGAACATTTCGGGGGTGCCTTCCTTGCCGTTGACGGTGAAGGTAACGTAGCTTCCTGCGGTGTTTGTGGACTGTGGGACGGTGAGGAGGAAGTCGAGTCCGAGCTGTCCGCTGAGGACTAGGGAGTGCTTGCCGAATGAGGGGAAGCCGTCCTGTGCGCAGTGAGTGATTTGGACGGCTGGGTCGGCATTGACGGAGGAGGGCGGGCTTGGGCAGTCGCGGATGTCGAGGGCGGTGATCTGGTTGCCCCCGCAGTTCAGGGACGCAAGGGCAGTATTGTTGCTCAGGTCAAGCTCCGTAAGCTGGTTATCGGAGCAGTTGAGAGCCGTCAAAGCCGTGTTCTCGCTCAAGTCAAGCTCCGTAAGCTGGTTGCCGGAGCAGTTGAGAGCCGTCAGAGCCGTGAAATGCTCAATCCCCTTCAGGCTGGAAATGCCTTGTCCGCTGACATTGATATTAGTTGCCGCCGTAATTTCTGAGGCGATAAGATAGCCGTCATTATCCGTGTCGAAATTCCCGCTGACATACGCCAGGAATTTTTCATCCGGGAAAACTGCCGCGTTAACCTCAATGACTGCTGACAAGCCGGAAATTGTTACGTCCATATTTGTGCCGCGGCCGGTCGCGTAATAGTAGGTTACTGTCGCCGGGAGCACCGAGAACTGCGCCGTTCCGTCCGAGTAGTCCGCTGAGATTTCCGCGCCGCTTGAGTCTTTTGCCTCGACATCGGAAATATTCGGGAGATTGTTCAGCTTATAGGGGTATGACGCATCAGCCGTGTAGATTATGCTGGAGCCTGAAACTTCCTGCCATTTGCATTCAAGAGTTGTCAAAGCGGTGTTGTTGCTCAGGTCAAGTGCGGTCAGCTGGTTATCGTAGCAGCGCAGTTGAGTCAAAGCGGTATTCTTGCTCACATCAAGCTCCGTAAGCCGGTTGTTGTGG
>JAFSKV010000023.1 GCA_017448795.1 Synergistaceae bacterium
CTCAACGGCGGGAGTCTCTGCTGTCGTGTCCTCACTCACTGGCTCAACGGCGGCGGGAGTCTCTGCTGTCGTGTCCTCACTCACTGGCTCAACGGCGGGAGTCTCTGCTGTCGTGTCCTCACTCACTGGCTCAACGGCGGCGGGAGTCTCTGCTGTCGTGTCCTCACTCACTGGCTCAACGGCGGGAGTCTCTGCTGTCGTGTCCTCACTCACTGGCTCAACAACGGGAGTCTCTGCGGGTTTGTCCTCACTCACTGGCTCAACGGCGGGAGTCTCTGCTGTCGTGTCCTCACTTGTCGGCTCAACGGCGGCGGGAGTCTCTGCGGGTTTGTCCTCACTCACAGGGGACTCATCACTGCTGACTTCCTCAACCGACACAATAGGGAATATATCCCCTGACTGCTCTTCGTCATTTGATGTTACGGTGCTGGCAAAAAGTTCCTCGTCATTAATCACAACATTTGCCTTCTGACGCAGTGCCGCTTCATATGCAAGAATCCTTATACGCTCCTCCTGCTGTATAAGAAGATTCCTTATGTCCCGGCTTAATTCGCTGTAAGGAGTCGTTGCCGCCTCAACATGCGATGTCTTCACAGCAACCGCATAATCCCCGCTCCCAACCTCAAACACAGGACTCACAGCCCCGACATCAAGAGAATCAAGAACGCTAAGAACCCCAATCTTGAACGCGCTGGCAGGCAGCATTACGGGGGACTTGGTGATGTTGATTACGTCCCTTGAGGCAAGAGCGTCGCCGGAAGCTATAACATCCCAGCTTTCACCGCCCGCTATCATGTCCCGGAAATATTCAGCGTCCGCGCTCGTCCTGAAATCGGCTAAATGTAGCATGAAACCTTCAGGCCTCGAATACATTATGCCCTTCATTGTGTCGTAATATTCAACGGCCTTGTCCTCGCTGATTGTTACCTCGCCTATCTCTGAACGCCTGAGCTTATCCGCCGCCATACTGCGCGCAAGAGTCCTCCTGTAATCCTCCGGCTTCATCCCTGACTGCGCAAGTAACTGATAGAACGCCTCACGTGTCGGAAAATATGTGTCGGCATAATTCTTCATGGCCGCGTCAGCCTCCGCGTCAGACACCGTGATTCCCTTCTCCTGGACTTCCTTCGCAAGCTGGGACTCTAATATCGCCTCGTCAAGCACCGCCCTGTATATCGCAGGCATGTCAATTGACACTACACTTCTTGTGCTGTAGGTGCTGAGATAGCTTCTCAGACGCTGCTCAAGCTCCGAACGCATAAGGGAACGTCCGTTGATCTGCGCGACCTCGTAATCTGCCATCGAGCCGTCAGGATTCCGCGAAGGTGTGCGCCTTGTCCCCCTGCCCTCGTACATGAGGAATGTAGACAGCAGGAACGCGACAACAATTATCGCCATGATCCATTTCATTTGTGTGCGCAGAAATTTCATCATGATGAGATAAAACCCTCTTTCTGTAAATTTTTCAGTACGTAGTTTTCACGATTTGTAGATTTTAGCACATACTAAGCAATTTTACACATCAGCAAGATACCTGCCCGCCTTAGTCTCAGCCTCAAGGTGTGAAATCTCCCCTCCAGACTCAATCATCACACGCCGCAAAACTTCTGAGACTTCTTCCGCCTCATCCGCGCGGCATTCACAGACAAGTGAGTCATGAACCTGAAGCACAAGCTCCGCCCTTCCTGAAGACGAGAAATTTATCATCGCCCGCCTTGCAGTGTCAGCCGCTGTGCCTTGTATGGGCGAGTTGATTAACGCCCTGTCCAACGCCGGGCCCTTCGCGGGAATCTCCTTCACAGGCCTTATTCTCCCGGCAAGAGTCCGTGAATACCCCCGTTCCTTTGCACCGCTCACAAGTCCGTCAATGAACGCCTCAATTCCCGGCAAAGCCTCAAAGTACCGGGTCATTATGTCCCTCGATTCAGCCCGGCTGACTCCGAGCCTCTCAGACAATCCGAATGCGCTCATCCCGTAAAGAAGCCCAAAGTTCACCATCTTAGCCGCCCGTCTCATCTCAGGCGTAACAAACCCAGGCATTACCCCGAAAACCCACGAGGCCGTTTCCGTGTGAATGTCCCTTCCGTCAGCAAAAGCCTCAATCAGTTTCCCTTCACCCGACATGTGAGCGAGGACTCTAAGCTCAATCTGAGAATAGTCAGCGGACACAAATACATTTCCGGGGGTGACCGGGAGGAGTCCTGCCTTGATTTTTCCCGCCCATTCACCGAAAGCCGGGATGTTCTGCAGGTTGGGATCTCTTGAGCTGAGTCTTCCTGTTCCTGTAGCAGCAGGCTCAAACGTTGTATGTATTATCCCGTCATTGCCGGCCGCTTTCTGGAGGGGGATAACGAAGCCTGATAACATCTTTGAGATTTCGCGGTGTTCGAGAATCAATGCGGGTATATGGCCTCCTTCCTGTGCCGCAAGTTTCTCAAGCACTCCTGCCCCTGTAGCGTATGAAGTCCTGCTCTTTGTTTTTGCTGACGGGGTAAAGCCCAGACGCTCGAAAAGAAGCCATGACACTTGAGCGGGGGAATTTACGTTTATCCTTACACCTGTAACACCGGCTAATTGAAGCTCAATGTCCGAGATTCTCGCCTCAAGCTCCGTCTGCAAAAGCGCGAATTTCTCAGGGTCAATCCTGATGCCGTGATCTTCCATTTGATTCAGCACAGGGATCAAAGGCAGGTCAAGCCCGGACATGACATCATTCAGTCCGTCATAAGAGGCAATTTCCGCGTTGATTCCCCCGGCGGTTAATGCGAGAGATTCGGGGGGGTTGTCGCTCTCCTCAATGGCTTTAATCAGGAGGGGAAATTTCTTTCCTGCCTCGTCGGGATGGAGAAGGTAATAGGCCGTCTTCATGTCCCAGATTCTGAGGTCTTCTGTGAACCGTGAGGGATTCCGGCGCATTTCGTCCTTATAGTCGCGCGTGATCATGTCGCAATTTGGCGGGGAGGCGGCTTCTTTCGGGAAAAATTCGCGGGGTAGAGGCTTCTTCCTGCTTCCTATGCGTTCGAGGACACGTGTAAGCCCAAGCCTGAGAGCGAGTGCTTCTGCCTCCGTGAAATTCATCGTGAAGTTCACGCAGTCATCCATAAAACTTGGCTCATCGTCAAACAGGTTATCCCTAAGAATTGTGAGATTGTCGCGCGTCCAAAGTGAGGCATCAGGCCCGGCGGCTTCGAGTTTTCTGCGGACTGGTTTCGGCAGCTGGTCAAGCGAGGCGTAAATCATTTCAAGCGTCGGGAACTTTGCGAGAATTTTTTTCGCTGTAACCTCGCCTATTCCGTGGATGCCCTTGATGTTGTCGGCGTTGTCGCCCACTATCGCGAGGTAGTCCGGCATTGAGAGCGGGGAAAAACCGTATTCCCTGACGAACCGGGATGTGTCGTAGACTTCCGCGCCTGTAACGCCGTTCTTCAGCGGTCTAACAATCCTCACATGGCCGCTGAGAATCTGGAAAAGGTCTTTGTCTGACGAAAGCACAACGACTTCATAGCCTTCACGTTCAGCTAGGCGGGCAATTGACGCGGCGGCATCATCTGCTTCAACCCCTTCACGTATGACGGTCTTTATCCCGCACAGCCTCAGCAGTTCCTGCAATATGGGGAGCTGTATTCTCAGGTCGTCGGCAAGGGGCGGCCTTCCTGCCTTGTAGTCAGCCAGCAGCTCGTGCCTGAAAGTTTTTCCCTTCGCGTCAAAGACAGCAACAGTGCAGTCGGGCATCAAGTCATCTTGAACCCTGTAAAGCATGTTCATGAAGCCCACGATAGTAGCAGTTGGCGTGCCGTCAGGGGCAGTAAGGTTTACGGCCAAAGCATGAAATCCGCGGTGAGCGAGGCTGTGTCCGTCAACAATAAGAAACGTCTTGATGTGAATCACCTCAATGTAAATGTGAATGCGAGAATTATAATATGGCTCAAATTCTGAGGACGGAGGAATATATTGTTGGACGGAAAATTGCGCTTCCTCATTGACTGCCTTCTTGAAGACATGCCGGAAAGACGTGAAGAGGCCCGGAACATCCAGGACTCTCACATGCTGCTCCGCGCCCTAATGAATCTCAGAGTGCCGGGAAAAACTTTATCCCCCGAATTTTTCCGGGTTCAGGATGAATATTTGTCTGCCGTGAGGGACGCTAAAGGGGTTGTTGACTGTGAGACTTTCCCGGAAGTTTTGCCGGGAATTTCGCTGTGGAAGGGGGACATTACCCGGCTGAAGTGTGATGCGATTGTGAACGCGGCCAACTCGTTACTGCTTGGGTGCTTCATACCTTGCCACAGGTGCATAGACAACGCGATACATTCGGCGGCAGGGTTACAGCTCCGTGATGAATGCTACAGCCTCATGAGCGCGCAGGGACATGAAGAGCCTACGGGCCGGGCGAAAATCACACGAGGCTACAATCTCCCGGCCAGGCACGTAATACACACGGTAGGGCCGGTAGTCTCAGGAGAATTGACGGAGGAACATTGCCGGGAACTTGAGGGCTGCTACAGGTCATGCCTTGGCTGCGCGGAGGACAACGGGCTTCACAGCGTGGCTTTCTGCTGTATATCGACGGGGGAATTTCATTTCCCGAACGCTGAGGCGGCAAGAATTGCAGTGAGGACGGTGAAGGAATTTCTGCGTGGGACTCACACAGTCAGCAAAGTAATCTTCAACGTATTCAAGGATTACGACTACGAACTATACAGGGAGGAACTGCGGCCATGATTGAGCGTCTGAGGAAGGCAATCAATGAGTCAGAGGCAATAGTGATAGGGGCAGGCGCAGGATTGTCCACGTCTGCGGGCTACACGTATTCTGGCGAACGTTTCACGGAGAATTTTGCTGACTTTGAGGAGAGATACGGCTTCACGGACATGTATTCCGGGGGCTTCTGCCCATACCCTACACCTAATGAGTTCTGGGCTTTCTGGAGCCGCAATGTTTTCATCAACCGCTACAGCGAGATACCCAAGCCCGTTTACTCTGACCTGCTGAGGCTTGTTGACGGTAGAAATTATTTCGTCATCACCACGAACGTAGATCATTGCTTCCAGCGTTCAGGCTTCGACAAATCGCGGCTGTTCTACACGCAGGGGGATTACGGACTGTTTCAGTGTTCTCTTCCGTGCCACAGCAAGACCTACGACAACGAGGCGGCAATAACGGCCATGTATGAGCGTCAAAGTGATATGAGAGTCCCCGATGAGCTTATCCCGCGCTGTCCTGTCTGCGGGCGGCCTATGAGCATGAATTTGCGGGTTGATGATACTTTTGTTGAGGATGAGGGCTGGCACGAGGCTGCGGGGCGTTACGCGGATTTCCTCAGCGCGAATTATGAGGCAAAAACTTTGTTCCTCGACTTGGGGTCAGGCATGAATACCCCGGTGATATTCAAGTTTCCTTTCTGGAAGATGACACGTGAAAGGCCTGATGCTCTTTACGCCTGCGTGAATTTGGGCGGGGCTTACGTCCCGGCAAGGGCGGGTATTTCCGGGCGTTCAGTCTGCATTGACGGTGATATTGGCGCGGTGATTCGTGAATTGCTGTGAGGCTGAATCTTTCGGCAGGGATGAGGCGCGGAAAATCCCTGAGACAGTGTGCGCTTTCGCAAATTCTTCCGGGGGCAGGATTGTCTGCGAGGGCTTTGACCCGGCGGACTTGCTTCCTTCGGGAGTGCCTTGCGTCAGGGAGAGTCCTTTTTCCGTTTACATTCCTCCGCTTGAATGGCACAAGAAGCCCGTAATACTTAATGGCCGGGTTTATAGGCGCGTTGAAGGCGAAAATCTCATCTCAGGCCTGCGTGCTAAATCCATCATGGCCGAGGACTCAAACGAGCCCTCAAGGGATGACTGGCCGTGTGAAGCCGCGCTGAATTATGCTGACACAGGGAGCTTTCTCGCGAGAATTTCCGGGCTTAACAGGAACATGAGCCGCTGCACAAAAACGGAGCTTCTGAGACGATGCGGGGTTTACTCCGGGAAATATCTCACGTTCGCGGGTGCGCTTATGCTCGGCGAAATCGTGAGAATCTCCGCGAGGCTCGATTACTCAGGGGGGCATTCTGAAATTGAAGCCTTGAACATATGGAGTGCCTGCACAAGAATTTTGCCGCGCCTGACTTCCGTTTTGTCTGAGAAATGTGCCGATGCCTTCCGGGAATTGTTCATCAACGCCCTTCTTCATGCCGACTACAACGCCGACAGACGCATAAACATAGCCATAACTTCACCGCCTCTGACAGTTACAGCCGACAACCCGGGTACAATACGCGGGGCAATACGGAATCACAGGCTCGCGAAAATGTTTGCCCTATCAGGAATAACAGGAGGAAGACCTCACGGCCTCGACATAATACGAAGCTATATGCCAAACTTCACGCTGAAACAAGACATGCTCACTCTAAGGACAACTGCATTGCTCAGGCTTGAAGGAAGAAGGGAGCTTCCTGACCCTGTCATTCTCTGAAAGTTTGCCCACCGTAACAAAAAAACTTGACCGGCAAATTAACCGCTGGTAAAATTCATCCCATCAAAGAAAGTTTGACCGATATAATTTCCACACGATAAGAAGGAGTCTGACCTCACTTGTTCAGGAGTAAGAGGGGCTTTGCTTGTTATGCAGGGCTTATGTTGATGTTGCTTGCGATAATCTTTGCGCTGCCCGGTTCTTCGGAGGCCGCTAGGAAAAAGAAGCACTATGACGACTGGCGGGGAGTCGCGGCGGATATGGCTCTTGAGTTCAACGCGGCAATCTCTGACGTACTCAGCGGGGACTACAAGGGCGCGTACAATCACGTGAATGATGCCTACTTCAAGTACTACGAAGTTCAGGGAGTCGAACGCACCGTAATGTACGCAATCTCAGCGGCAAGGGTCAACCACATCGAGGGACAATTTCGCGACATCAAACACGTACTCTTAGGCAACCAGGAGAAGGAACAAGGATTACTGCTCCAGCAAATCGAGGATCTGAAGCTCAAGGTCTACAAGGACTCAATGGTTCTCGACGGAATGGCGCAAGTCTCAGACTCCGACAGCGTGGGCGAGGCGATATATTCAGACACACAAGTTCCCCGCCCTTCATTCGCGGCAAATGTTCCGGCAATCCCGGCAAGCGACTCACAGTCAACAGCAGCAACAGACTCACAGTCAACCACAGACTCACCGTCAGCCCCAGTTCCAGTAAACCGCGACTGGCTCACATTCTTGACGGCATTCGGCCTCCTCGTCCGTGAGGGACTGGAAGCTATCCTAGTCATTGCGGCAATCGTGGCTTACCTCATCAAGACGGGCAACAAGTCCATGCTCAAGGGCGTATATCTCGGCTCATTCGCGGCCATTATTGCGAGCGTCATTCTTGCGTGGGCATTGGAGGCTCTCATGGGTGAACAGAGCGGAGTTGCGCGGGAATTGCTGGAAGGATGGACGATGTTTCTTGCGGTTGCGGTTCTGTTCTACGTCAGCAACTGGATGCTGTCTAAGGCGGACAATATAGCGTGGGAAAACTACATCAGCGGCAAAGTTCAGCAGTCAATCGACAAAAATTCACAGCGCACATTAATCTTCGCGGCATTCATTGCGGTCATGCGTGAGGGGGCTGAACTGATACTGTTCTACTCTGCGGCATTCACGGGAGGAATGAGCAGCCCGGCTTATATCGCTTACGGAATCGGCGCGGGAGTACTCGTGCTTGTGATTGTGTGGGTGTGCTTCCGTTACTTCAGTGTGAGGCTTCCTTTGCGGGCATTCTTCATGTTCACGAGCATCCTATTGTTCCTCATGTGCATATCGTTCATGGGGAAGGGAGTCGTTGAGCTTACGGAGGCTGATGTGATTACGGGGCGGACAGTCATCCCGGCCATGAAGGGATTCAGCATCGAGATACTGAGCATCTATGACCGTGCGGAGACTCTAATCCC
This sequence comes from Synergistaceae bacterium, assembly GCA_017448795.1. Lineage (GTDB taxonomy): Bacteria > Synergistota > Synergistia > Synergistales > Aminobacteriaceae > JAFUXM01. The sequence continues at coordinate 7,916 of JAFSKV010000023.1, forward strand.
GCAGATCATGCTCGTGATTGCGGCGGTGTGGATAATGCTGCCCCACATTTTCAGGAAGGGGAAACATAGTGATTAGTGATTAGTGGGTAGTGATTAGTGATTAGTGGGTAAATCCCCTGTTAAGCATCAGGGAGTTTATAGAGTAACACAAAATCTTAGGAGGTAATCAAGCAATGAAGAAAGCAATTCTTGCAGTAATGGTTGTTGCTCTCATGGCCTCAGCGTCATTTGCGGCATCAACACGCGTGGCAGCCCCCGTAACCATGAAGCCCGGTGAGGCAGGCTTCGAGGAGATCCCAATCGGCGAGACTCAGGTAGGCCCGTACAACGTTGCAGCCGTATACTTCCAGGCGGTCGACATGTACCCCGCAGGCAAGAACCCTTCACGCGAGGACTCAGACATGCACCTTGAGGCAGATATTCACCTTAAGCCAGAAGCGGCAATCGCATACGGATTCGGCAACGGCGAGGACATCTGGCCGGCATACCTCACAGTGAAGTACGAGGTCAACAAAATCGACGGCAAAACCGTAATGTCAGGCTCATTCATGCCGATGAACGCTGACGACGGCCCTCACTACGGCGCGAACATCGCAAAGGGTCTCCCGGTAGGACCGTACAAGCTCAAGTTCATCATTGAGCCGCCCACTGACTACCTGCTTCACACAGACCCTGAGACAGGAGTCCCGGCCAAAGAGAACGCAAAGGACTTCTTCCAGACATACACGGTCGAATTTGACTGGAATTACACGGGCGAGCAGTTACAGAACGAATAGCGCGGATTAACCCGGTCAACAAACGGAAAAATTTTTGCGGAGGCTCTGAGGGATTCGGGGCTTTCCGCTTTTATTATGGGAGGGATGAGAAATTCTTAAGTATCTTGTTGCAGTTACGGATCATCTTGCGGCGTTCGCTGTCCTGCTCGGCATAATCTACAGTTTTTCGCGCAGAAGATTCACGGTCATCGCGTCATTCTTGGGACTAGTTGCGGGACTCGTTGTGTTCGGCCTGAGAGTTTACGACCCGCGGGGAATGAACTTGCTGTTAATCTGGTTCAACCGCTGGCTGTCAGTGTGGGTTGCGGGGATTGGGACTGCCTCGCTGGTTCTTGTGGTGCTTGCGTCAGTCTTCAGGAAAAAATTTCTCTGGTTCGCGAACATTTCCGCCTTGTCAGCATTAATCTTCGCGTCAATGATGTACCTTCTTCCGCCCGTCTTCCAGTACACAAGGGAGTTCGTATATTTCGGGGAGTCCGGCATAAGCACAAACGCAATGCTCCGGGCATTGGGCTTCACGCTGGGTGTGTTGTTGTGCCTGTTGCTATCACTCAGCGCGTACGAGGTTCACCGCTCACTCAGCACGGCCGGGCAAGGCTACACGTTCATGATTGCGGGGCTTGTCGTGTGGGTGATTGAGTTTCTCGCAACGTCAACGGCAGCCCTTCAGCGTCTCCGCGTCCTCAAGATTGCCGACTCGTTCATGGGAGTCTCTGTGTTTGACGTGATGATATGGAGGGACGCCAACCCCAACGCCTTCACGTTCGCCCAGCTGGGACTCGCGCTGTTCATGCTCGTGTTCGTGATATACACCCACCTGAAGCCCGCCGCAATTTTCCCGAACAAAGCCCTTCTCCGCAAAGAGAAAGCCCGCCTCCGTGATTGCCGCCGCTGGTCATGGAGCCTGTGTGCGTGGGGAATCATGGCCGTGTTTGTGGTTACTGTACTTCACTGGTATGACACAAAGCCGCCCGCAGAAGTCCCGCCTGAACCCTACGACATTTCGGACGGGATAATCTCGGTTGAGCTGGCCAAAGTCTCAGACGGACACCTGCATAAATTCTCGTACGTTACACCCAACGGCTACGATGTGCGCTTCCTCATCGTGAAGAAACCTGCCGGGACTGCTTACGGTGTAGGGCTTGATGCTTGCGACATCTGCGGGATTGCGGGGTATTACGAGCGCGGGGATGATGAAGTTGTGTGCAGACGCTGCGACGTTGTCATGAACAAGAACACAATCGGCTTCAAGGGAGGCTGTAACCCTGTACCGTTTGATTACGAGGTCAGAGCCGGGAAAATCTACATCAACGTGAAGGCACTTGAGGAACACGAGAAGAAATTCAAGTGATTAGTGGATAGTGGTTAGTGGATAGTGGTTAGTGATTAGGAGGACGAAGAAAGCACAAATGTTTTGGAGAATGATAACTAAGACCCTAATACGTCAGCGGGGAAAAATGCTCATGATAGCGTTCACTGTCGTGCTGGGGGTGTCTCTGTCTACGGCCATGATGAATGTGATGCTGGGAGTCGGCGACAAGGTCAACAGGGAACTCAAAGTTTACGGGGCAAATATCACGGTGAGGCACAAAGACGCGGCATTGATGAGCGATCTCTACGGCCTCGAAGGTCAGGGGGTCAGCGACAAGTTCCTCCGCGAGGATGACGTGCTGAAGCTCAAGAGCATATTCTGGGGCTTCAACATTCTGGATTTCGCTCCGATGCTTGACGGCCGGGCGGGTCTCAATGGCTCGGAAGTCTCGGTTGTCGGAACATGGCCGGAGAAACACACTACCCTCCCTACAGGCGAGGAGCTTCACACGGGCTTGAAGGCATTGCGGACTTGGTGGGAGATTTCCGGCGAATGGCTCAGTGAGAATGATGATGAGTCGGTGATGATGGGTCATCTTCTGGCAAGTCAGAACAATCTTCATGTCGGCGACAAAATCACGCTCACAGCCGGGACTCAGTCAGCAGCATTCACGGTCAAAGGCATCTACAATGACGGGGGCAGCTCAGACAGCAAGATACTCATGACACTTCCGGCGGCGCAAAAGTTACTGGGACTTCCCGGGCGCGTGTCCACAATCGAGGTGTCAGCCCTCACGACCCCCGACAACGATTTAGCCCGCAAAGCCGCGCAAGACCCTCACAGCCTATCACCTGACGAATACGAGACGTGGTACTGCACCGCCTACGTGAGCGCGATATGCCACCAGATTCAGGAGGTCATAGAGGACGGAGTCGCAAAGCCAGTGAGGCAGGTCGCCGAGTCAGAAGGCACTATCCTCAACAAGACTACCCTGCTGATGGTGCTGATTACGGTTCTCAGCTCGATAGGCTCCGCGCTCGCAATCTCCAACCTGATAACTGCCAGTGTCATCGAACGCAGCCAAGAGCTGGGACTCTTGAAGGCACTCGGCGCGCACAACTGGCAGATAGTCCTTCTCGTTCTGGCAGAAGTCATGATTACCGGGATTGCAGGGGGGATTGCCGGGTACTTCATGGGAATCGGCTTCGCTCAGGTCATAGGGCAGACGGTCTTCGGGTCATACATTGAGATTGCGCGGATGGTGATTCTGATTGTGGCGGTGATACTGTTCCTCGTTACTCTGGCGGGGAGCGTCCCGGCTATACGTTACCTTACCGCGCTGAAGCCCACGGAGGTATTACATGGCAAGTAACAGACACGGAAGCAGACGCAGAATGTATGTCCGCATGGTGGCAGGCTCACTGATACGGCGGGCATCACGGCTGATTATTGCAGTCCTCGCAATCGCAATCGGCGCAACGATATTATCCGGCCTCGTAACGATATATTACGACATTCCCGAACAGTTAGGGCGCGAGTTCAGATCTTACGGCGCGAATCTGATTGTGTTGCCGCGGGGCGAGGCGAAAATCACGCGTGAGACATTGGGCAGGTTACGTGAGCTTGTCGGCGCGTCAAAGGTTGTCGGGATGGCTCCTTACCGCTACCAGACCGTCAAAATCAACGAACAGCCCTACATCATCGCCGGGACTGACCTTCACGAGGCGGAACTCAACAGCCCCTTCTGGTACGTCGAGGGCAGCTGGGGGGACTCCGCTGACGTATCGAGCGTAATGGTCGGCCATGAGATAGCGCAGACTTTGGGACTCAAGCTCGGTGACTCCTTCATGGTGCAGGGGGTGAAGTACGGCCAGCACGCGGAAGCATCGAGGCAGGATCTCTCGGCGGAAGAGAACCAGAAGCGCGACATGGCACGGCAGAACTTCCACGCAACATTGGCGGTTAGGGGCATAGTCTCAACGGGAGGAGCTGAGGAAGGCTTCATATTCGCTGACGCTGACATGCTGGACGGTCTTATAGGCGACACGTTCAGGGCTGACGTTATCGAGTGCAGTATAGTCGCTGACGCGGGGGAATTGTCGGACTTGTCGGCAAGAATCGAGCATGAGATACCCGAACTGATGCCGCGGGCTGTGAGGAGGCTGACACAGTCGCAGGATATTGTGCTGGGGAAATTGCAGGCTCTTGTGTTGCTGGTTACGGCTGTCGTCCTCATCATCACGATGATTTCAGTGTACACGACAATGACGGCGATGGTCGCGGAAAGACGGCGGGAAATCGCGCTGAAGAAGGCTCTCGGAGCTGAGAACAGACTCGTGATGGGTGAATTACTCGGCGAGGGCGTGATGCTGGGGCTTATCGGCGGGGCATTGGGGGTATTCTTGGGATTCGAGTTCGCGCTAAGAGTGAGCCTTAATGTTTTCGGGCGGGGGATAAACTTCCAGCCTGCATTGATTCCGCTGACGATAGCGACATTCATCATCATAACAGTAGCCGCATCAATAATACCTGTACGCAGGGTAATGGATATACACCCGGCAATAGTGCTGAAGGGAGAATAGGGGGAAAAAATGCCGAAGAAAATTCTTGAGCTGCGCAATGTGTCGAAGATTTACGGGAACTTGAAGGCACTTGCGGACATAAATCTTAGTGTGAACGCTGGGGATTGGGTCTCAATCATGGGGCCTTCAGGGTCAGGAAAAACCACAATGATTAACATAATCGGGTGCATGGATACGCCGTCAGTTGGTAGCGTTATGCTTGACGGTACAGACATAAGCAAGGAGAACGCCGCCAGTCTCACGAGGATTCGCCGGGACAAGATAGGCCTCATCTTCCAGCAGTTCCACCTGATAAGCTACCTGTCAGCCGTGGAGAATGTCATGGTTGCCCAGTATTATCACAGTATGCCGGACGAGGAGGAAGCACTGGAGGCGCTCGCGAAGGTTGGTCTGTCAGACCGTGCGCATCATTTGCCCGCACAGTTGTCGGGTGGCGAACAGCAGAGGGTGTGTATTGCCCGCGCGCTGATTAACTCGCCGCAAATCCTTCTTGGTGATGAGCCTACCGGGAATCTTGACGAGGAGAACGAGGGAATCGTTGTCGACATTTTCCGGCGGCTTCACGATGAGGGAGTAACGATTATCGTTGTTACTCATGACCCGGAAGTCGGAGATGTAGCGCAGAGGAAGATAATTCTTGAGCACGGGCGTGTTGTCGGGGATGTTGACCAGTCGGCGACGTTCGGCGAGGCACTGAGGCTGAAGGGGAAGCATGATGCCTGACCTGTGGGAGAATTTCAGGTTACGGCTGTACATTGAGGCTACAATGAGGCGGCTGAATCTTTGGCCGAGCAGTATATAGCCGAGGGCGCAATTCCAGCATCGCAAGTGTATGACAGTATTCACATTGCTTTTGCCACTGTACATCAACTTGACGCTATTGTGTCGTATAATTTTCACCATATCAACAGAAGCAAAACCAGAGCACTTATCCCCTTAATCAATGGGCGGCACGGTCTCAGTGGGAAGATAATGTTGCTCACGGCAAAGGAGGTGTTCGACTATGCTCGATTACTTCAAAGATGAGGAACTCGGCGAGATGGATCCGATTGAAGCTGAGGTTGACGCAATCCGCAAGCAGCTTTGGGAGGAAACAAAAAATATGACCCGTCAGGAGAGATGGGACTATATGACAAAGCAGAATGAAGCTGAGTGTCCTGTCTGACGCGCTGACAGCATGAACGGGAGGTGAGACTTTATGCTGTCCCCAAGAATTGAGGACTACCTGGAGGAATTATTCCTGCTCGAAAGCACCGGCCGCAAAGTTACGGTAACAGACCTAGCCGACCGCCTCAAAATCACCAAAGGCACAGTAACCGCCACAGTCCAGAAACTCGTTGAGCTTGAGCTGGTGAGGCATGAGCGTTACGGGAATTTGCACCTGACTGACGCGGGCAGGAGGCAGGGAATGACGGTGTTCCACAGGCACGAGGGATTCAGGGCGTTCTTCCACGAGATGCTGGGGCTTGACCGCGACCACTCTTCGGAAATGGCCTGCTCAATGGAGCACTATATTGACGCGGTAACGGAGGACAGGCTTTATGCTCTGCTGGAATATTTCAGGAAGGCAAGGGCGGAACATCAGCCGTGGGTTGACGAGATATTTCTTGCGATTGAGAAGCCTGTATTGATTGTGCCTGTGCCATTGACGCTGTGTGAGCCGGGGTCTGAGGGAGCAATCCTGAGAATCACAGCTGATGAGCCGCTGAGGAAGAAGCTGCTCAAGGCCGGGTTCACGATCGGGGCGGAATTGAAGCTGCTGGATAATGATGATGAGACGTTCACGTGCCAGCTTCCGCGTGAGACTGTGGGCTTGCCGCTGAATGAGGCCGCGGCGGTGTGGATTCAGCAGCCTTCGAGGTGATGAGCGATGCCTCCGGTTGAGTGCCGGGGGTTTTGTTTTATGCTGGGCTGGGGAAATTGTGTGTCGGGCTTTTGGGAATGATGACACAGCGCGGGCGGGTGAGTGTTAGTTGTGTGCTTCGGATTTGCGCCGGGTGGTTTCTTCATGAGGGGGCTGTTTGGCGCAACGCTTTGTATCATCAGGAAAGGAGGAGTCGATGAGAAAAGTTGCGGTTATTGCGTTGATTCTGGTGTTGTTCGGGATGGTTCAGCCGGTATTCTCGCGGCAGGAATGGAGCGTTGAGCCTGAAGAATACGGAGGGTTTGCGCGGATGTTCCGGGTTGCGGCTGGCGGTGCGGCGGGATTTTTTGCGGGCGGGATTCTCGGTGCTGTAATGGGAGCGGGGTTCATGGCCGTGATTAGTCCTTCGGGTTGTCCGGGCTGTCAGGATATTGGGAGTCCGATTGTGTACTAAGTGAAAGGAGAAAATACTATGTTGAAGAAGTCAAAAGTTGTTGCGTTGCTGGTCGTGCGTGTGATGATGTTTGCGGTTGTCAGACCTGTTTTCGCGGGACAGTCAGCGGATGAGACCGAAATGCTGCCTTTGATTGCCCGGGCTTCCGCGGGAGGGATATTAGGCTTTCTCTTATGCGGGGCTGTAGGAGCTTTTGCTGGAGCAGGGCTGATGTGCATTACAGACACTTCTACAGGTTGTTACGGTGAAGTTGGCGGAGGACCTTGCGGGCCTTTTGTGGTTAGGTAGTCTAGGAGGTAAAAATATTATTCTGCCCCCGGCCACAAACACCAGGGGCATTATTTTCCCGTCAGCAGCAATCATTCTCCCGCCATCATCAGCGCGAAGACTTTTGCGTTGTTCACCAAGTACTCAATCTCCGTGTACTCGTCCGGCTGATGCGCGACACCATCACACTCCTGCGACCACACTGCCGCCGGGATACCCTTCTTCCTGAAGAACACCGCGAAAGTGCCGCCGCCGACTCCCCCGCATTGAGGCTCAACACCCAGCACTTCACGCACTGACTTCACCAGCAGCCTGCACACATCCGAGTCCGGGCTCGTGGGTTCAGCCGCGTCTGTCCTGTCAATCTCAAGCGCGATTTCCGCCCCCGTCCTGGCCCCAACGTCAGCAACAATCCCCCGCACGATCCGTTCAGCCTCGTCAAGCGGCTCACCCGGAAGAACACGGCAGTCAAACTCGAACACCTCGCGGCCCGGGACAATGTTGACAGCCGGGACATTGGCGGCCCTCTTCGTCGGCTCAAACGTGGAATAAGGCACGTCAAACGTCTCATCCTTCCCCGTGAACCGGGCGTGAAGAGCGTCGTCAACCTCATGCGCAAGAATGTTCGCGACACGGCAGGCGTTGAGTCCGTGATTTGGGTACGCGGCGTGCGTCTGCTTGCCTGTTACGGTGAACTTGAGCCGCCACACCGCTTTTTCCGCAACCTCGATGAAGTCCCCCGCGTCATTCCCTGAGTCCGGCACAAGAACAAGGTCATCCGCCCGGAAAATATCCCGCTCTATGAGCTGTTCAAGCCCGTAATGGCTTCCCATCTCCTCGTCAGCAACGAACGCAAGAAGCACAGTGTACTCCGGCACAATCCCCGCGTCCTGAATTGCCTTCAGCGCGAACAGTGAGGCAACGAGGCACATTCCGTTGTCGCTGACACCCCGCCCGTAAATTCTCGTGCCTCTGACTTCGGGCTTGAATGGGTCAAGACTCCACGCCGAGCGGTCTCCTTCCGGGACAACGTCAACGTGTGAGAGTATGCAGAGCCTCCTAGACTTCTTGCCGGGATATTCGAGGAACAATGACGGCCGCCTTCCTGTAGGGGCTTTGTCATCGTCAACATGCTCAACTTTAAGCGTGATGTCCTTCAAGCCGAGCCCGTCAATCATCTTCGCGAGCTCAAGTATCTTCGCGTCCTCGCCCTTGCCGCCGCTGTGAGGTGAGACGGCCGGGACCGAGCATAAGCGCATTAATGCCTCAGTCATGGAGCGTTCGAGTCCTGACACTGAGGTTAGTATCTCGTTGTGCAATTGGGTGATGCCTCCTGAAATTTTTTGTGTGATGTGTGTGTATTTTACGCCAGCTTTATCGAGTTCAGAAACTCCGCGTTGTTCTCCGTCTGCCTCAGCTTGTCCAGTATCAGGTTCAACGCCCCAGCCTCATCAACCCCCGCTATCCTCTTCCTGAGTATCCACAAGCGTTTGAGTTCCTCATCCGGGATTAACAGCTCCTCACGTCTCGTGCCTGACTTGGTGATGTCGATTGCCGGGAAAATTCTCTGCTCTGACAGTTTCCGCGACAAATGAAGCTCCATGTTCCCCGTTCCCTTGAACTCTTCATATATCACATCATCCATCCTTGAGCCGGTATCAGTCAGCGCAGTCCCTACAATCGTGAGACTTCCGCCTTCCTCGAAGTTTCTTGCCGCCCCGAAAAATCTCTTGGGGAAATACAGCCCCGACGGATCAAGCCCTCCCGATAGTGTACGGCCTGACGGCGGAACAGTAAGGTTTGACGCTCTCGCAAGCCTCGTGATCGAGTCCAGCAATATCACCACATCCCTTTTCGCCTCGACAAGACGCTTCGCCTTCTCCAGCGCAAGATTTGCTACCCTGATATGCTCATCGGCAGGGCGGTCAAACGTCGACGCTATCACTTCACCGTCAATTGACCGGGATATGTCCGTAACTTCTTCAGGACGCTCATCAATCAGCAGTGCCATTATGATTATGTCGGGGGAATTTGCCGCAATTGCACGGGCTATGCGCTTGAGGAGGGTAGTTTTTCCTGCTTTCGGGGGTGAAACGAGAAGTGCCCTTTGTCCGAGTCCGATCGGCGCGAACATGTCAACAAGTCTTGTGGCTAAGTCCTTCGGGTCATACTCAAGGCTGAGTCTTACGTTCGGGAAAATAGGAGTGAGCTGCGAGAACATAGGGCGTTTCCTTGAGTGCTCAGGGTCAGAGAAATTCACCGTCTCAACTCTGAGCAGTGCCTCGTAATGTTCCTGATCCCTCGGAGGCCGGATAAGTCCCCAAATCACATCGCCGTTCCTGAGACCGAAGCGGCGAATCTGAGACGATGACAAATACACGTCCGAGTCTGTCGGCAGCATTCCCTTCGGCCTGAGAAACCCGTAATTCTCCGGGAGTATCTCAAGAGTCCCGCCCCCAAAACGGTAGTTCATGCTCTCAGCCTGTGCCTTCAATATCGTGATGATGAGGTCGTCCTTGCGGATTGACGCGGGTATGTTCACGTCAAGTTCCTTTGCGAGTTTGCGAAGGTCAGCAATGCTCTTCACGGCAAGCATGGAGTATGTGTACTTGGGCTTTGGGTGCTGTATCATCTCACGCCTGCCCCTTGTGCGTCTTGCGGCAATGTCAGGGCTTGCAGGGTCTTCCGGCTCGTCGTAGCTGTCCTCCGGCTCATCAGGCGCAAATTCTTCCGGCTCATCGTAGCCTATTTCACGCTGAATTTCGCTCACTTCCTCGCTGATTTCCTCGTCAGATAATTCCGGGCTAGGCATGATTTCCCCCGCTGTGTCGTCCTTTACGTCGGCGGCTTTCTTCCTAGCTGCTGCTGTGCGCTTCTTGGTCTGCTCTGTGTCCTGTGATAATTCTTCGGGTGATTGTGCTTCTTGTGATTTTGCTTTTCTCGGCATTGAAATTTTCCTTAACCTGATATTGTGATGTGGTGATGAGGCCGGGAGAATCTTCTTCCTGACTCTCCCGGGTATTGCGCTAATTCATTTTGTTGATGAGACTCAGCATTTCGGGGCTGAGGGATTTATGTTCACTCCATGCTCTTTCCAGCGGGCTTAGTGTCAGCTTGTGGTTGATGTTTCCGACCATCATCCCGGACTTGCCTATCATGAGATTCTCGGTGGCAAAAGCTCCCATCCTCGTGGCAAGGACAACGTCGAACGATGTCGGATGCCCTCCGCGCTGAATGTACCCAAGCACCGTAACGCGCGCATCATACCCGCCGGAGTCCTGGAGCTGCTCGCGCATTTCCGCCGCAGTCATAACACCTTCAGCAAGAATGATGAGCGTATGACTCCTTCCTTCCCTGTACGAACTCTTGAGCCTCTTTGTGAGATCGCCGATGCTCAACGGCAGTTCCGGCACAACGACGTATTCAGCACCAGTAGCAACAGCAACCTCAAGCGCAAGGAAGCCCGCATTCCGTCCCATGACCTCGACCACAAAGAGCCGTTCATGACTCGACGCTGTATCACGGAGCTTCATTATTGCCTCAAGCGCGGTGTTCACAGCCGTATCAAAGCCTATAGTCTCATCCGTCCCTGTAATGTCGTTGTCGATCGTTCCGGGTATGCCCATTGTAGGGAAGCCGAGGTCATGAAGAGCCTTCGCGCCGTGAAATGAGCCGTCCCCGCCGATTACTACGAGGCCGTCAATTTCTGCCTTCCTCATCTGCTCTAATGCTTCTTCGCGGCCTTCAGGTGTCTTGAAACGCTCGCTTCTGGCTGTCTTGAGAATTGTCCCTCCGCTGTGGATAATGCCTCCCACCGCCGCATGGTCAAGGGGGATGAAGTCGCCCTCAATGAGTCCCTCATAGCCGCGGCGCACTCCGATGCACTCTTTATCGTTGAACATGCAGGTTCTTGCGACTGCCCGGACTGCCGCGTTCATTCCTGGCGAGTCCCCTCCGCTTGTCAGTACAGCGATACGGTCCATCTTAATCATTGCGCTATTCTTCCTTTCGTGTCTTGTCTGTGGAATGCCTGTATTTTACCTAATTTGACTGCAATTCGTCTATGCGTGAATTTATCTCATCGCGTTCCCTGTTGAGTTCGTCAAGCCTCTTCTGAAGCGCGGCTCTTTCCTCGTCAATCTTGCCTGACCTCTTTATGAGCCTGTCTGCCTCGAGCCTGTCTGCTGCTCTGCCTCCTGCGATTTTGCCCCTGTCCTTCGTGAGGTCCCATACCCACATAACATCGCCCCTTCCCGACAACGCGTGTGATATTGCGCTGTCGAATATGAGCCTGACATCTTTAGCCCCCGCGAGAATGTCCTTGCCTGTCTTCTCGTCATAGCGCGGGAAATGAACCATTCCGTCCCGTGCTCCGAGTATCTTGAAGTTGAAGCGTCTGTCATAGTCAACAGGTGAATATTTCTTGCCGCCTACCATCATTGTTATGTGTTTGTCGAAAGGCTGTGCGTACATTGGGATTCCCCGGACGTACATATCAATGTGAAAGGGGATTGATTCTGCCAAGTTGAGATTCTTTAAGAGGGTGTACTTGTAGTTCTCCATTTCGTCAGCCGTCCAGAGATTCTTTTCTGCCTCTGAGGCAACGAGGGCTTCAACATATTCATTGGAATAGTAGGTAGCTATGATGCGTATTGACTGGTCTCCTTCCTTTGTCTGCGCATTTGTCTCGTGAGACCATGCTTTGAGGATTGGGTCTGTGCTGTCGGCTGAATATGACGGCAAACACACTATGAGCAACAGAACTAATGACGCTAAGAAGCGGCGTGTCAGCATCTGTGAATATCTCCTTTGCTGAATTGATGTGAGTGATGTACATGATGGAACTGCAAATTTGAGCCGGGAAATTTTCGAGTATTATACAACAACTAAAGGAGGATTACACATTCATGAAAGGAAAATTATCATCATCATTGTATGCTTTATCTGCCGCCGTGTTTTACGGGGCCGGGATTCCTTTCTCCAAGCTGCTCATGAAGAACGTACAGCCCGTATTCATGGCCTCGTTCATGTATCTCGGAGCAGGAATCGGAATCGGAATAATGTATGTCTTTCACCGCAGGAATGAGTCAGCCTCAGAGCGTCTCACAGTCTCAGACATGCCATATATATTGGGGATGATTGTGCTTGATGTGATTGCGCCTGTTCTCCTTATGCTTGGCGTGAACCTGGGTTCGTCATCGTCCGCTTCACTGCTGGGGAATTTCGAGATAGTTTTCACGGCAATAACAGCAATGATATTGTTCGGCGAAAAAGTTTCGCGTCTGTTATGGCTGGCTATAGGGATGATCACATTGTCGGGAATGATTCTGTCGGCTGACTCAGGGGAAGCGTTGAAGTTTTCGCCCGCGTCATTGATGGTGATATGCGCCGCTCTTTCCTGGGGGATTGAGAACAACTGCACGCGCAAAATTTCCGGCAGAAGCACGTACCAAATAGTTACGCTAAAGGGATTATGCTGCGGGAGCCTCTCATTCATCACGGCAATTTTAACCGGGGAAGACTTGCCTGCCATTGAATATATCGCGGCCTCATTGGTGGTTGGTTTTGCGGCTTACGGCCTGAGCATATTCACCTACATACGGGCGCAGAAATTTCTTGGAGCACCGAGAACCAGCGCATATTACGCGGCGGCACCGTTCATCGGGTCGTTCATGTCGTTCGTGATTCTGGGTGAAGGTCTGTCGCGGAATTACGTTGCGGCACTGGCAGTTATGATACCCGGCGCAGTGCTTGCTGTTTTGGACTCGATGAGTGTCAGGCACATTCACGAACACACGCACATGCTTCTTCACGGACAAGTCATAAAGCACACACATGAACATGAACACTTTATGCTTGGCTCAACACATAAGCACGTTCATGAAACTTTGCAATGAAATAGTTTCTATGATATTCTAGCCTCAAATTCACATCACAATGAATCAACACCATAACTCACAAGAAGGAGGACTTTGGCAGGACATGGGATTTCGTACTATCGAAGAGCTATGTGCGGAGCTTGATGGCAAACGCAAATCAGCTCTTGCAGGCGGAGGAGAAGAAGCCCTAGCAAAACAGAAGTCCAAAGGCAAAGGCACAGCCCGTGAGAGAATTGCGGCGTTGCTTGACCCGGATTCGTTCGTTGAGCTTGACGAGTTTGTGACTCACAGGTGCGACAATTTCGGCCTTGATGAACGCAAGCCCTTGGGGGACGGAGTCGTTACGGGCTGGGGGACGATTGACGGGCGCAAAGTGTTCATCTACAGCCAGGACTTCACTGTCTTCGGAGGCTCACTCGGCGAAAAGCACGCGGAGAAGATCTGCAAGGTTATCGATATGGCCATGCAGAACGGCTGCCCTGTAATCGGCATCAACGACTCAGGCGGTGCGCGCATTCAGGAGGGTATCGACTCTCTGAACGGCTACGGGAAAATCTTCCGCCGCAACACAATGGCAAGCGGTGTAATTCCGCAGTTCTCCGTGATCATGGGACCCACGGCAGGCGGAGCAGTCTACAGCCCGGCATTGACGGATTATATTTTCATGGTCGACAAAGAAAGCATCATGCATATCACCGGCCCTGAAGTCATCCGCGCAGTAACAGGCGAGCTCGTAACCAGTGAGGAACTCGGCGGGGCTGAGACCCACAACACAATCACGGGGAATGCGCACTTTTTCGCGAAGGACGAGGCAGAATGCTTCCAGCAGATCCGCAAAGTGTTATCATTCCTTCCGCTGAACAATCTTGACGATGCTCCCTTCAAGGCCACGAACGATGACCCGCGCAGGGCAGATATAGAGTTGCGCGAGGTTGTCCCGGTCAACACCAACAAGGGCTACGACGTTCACGAGGTAATCAGGCGCGTAGTTGATGACGGTGAATTTGTGGAGGTTCAGGCCGGGTACGCGAAGAATATCGTTACAGGCTACGGGAGAATAGGAAGCCGCCCGGTCGGAATAGTCGCCAACAACCCGGATGTTTCCGCCGGATGCCTGGACATCAACGCCTCCGACAAGGCATCAAGATTCGTCAGGCACTGCGACGCGTTCAACCTGCCTATAGTTACGTTTGTTGACGTTCCCGGATATTTGCCCGGAAAAGATCAGGAGTACGGCGGCATAATCAGGAAGGGCGCGAAGCTGCTTTACGCGTACAGTGAGGCGAGTGTTCCGTTGATCAGCGTCATAATGAGGAAGGCTTACGGCGGGGCTTATCTGGCCATGTCGAGCAAGAGTCTCGGAGCTGATGCTGTGTTCGCGTGGCCTCAGGCTGAAATCGCGGTTCTCGGAGCTGAGGGCGCGGCGAGCATCGTGTTCAAGAAGGAAATCGAGTTAGCAGAAGATCCGTCAGCCAAACGCCTGGAGAAGATTGACGAGTACCGTGAGGCTTTCGCGAATCCCTACAAGGCGGCTGAAAGAGGCTATGTTGACCGGGTGATAATGCCGGAAGAGACGCGCAAGGTAGTTTGCCAGGCACTTGACGCAATGGAGAGCAAGCGTGAGACACGCCCGGCCAAGAAGCACGGGGTAATCCCGCACTAAATCACGGAAGAAGGAGGAATTGAGCGTTATGCATTTCGAGGGACTTGCAGGAGCAGTGAACATTAGCATCGTGGCATTCTCGATAGTATTCGGAGTACTCTTCGTGCTTACGGGAGTGATTTACGGAATGAGGCTGTTTGCCGGGTCAGGCGGCGAAAAAAAAAATGATGTAGCCCCGTCCAAGCCATCAGCCCCAGCACCGTCAGCAAAACCCGCCCCGGTAGTAGCGCAGTCAGCAGACAAGGCGAAAATCGTTGCGGCAATAACGGCGGCAATAGTGGAGTTCACCGGGACGAGTGATTTCCGTGTTGTGTCAGTACAGCCGGAAGCAGGCGGAATAATACCCGGTATCCCTATGGATTACTGGACGGCGAGATGGAAGGCGGCAGGAATGATCGGGCTTAACAGCAATGGTTTAGTCCGCAAGTGGCACTAGTGATAACACGGAAGGAGATAGAATCGTGAGCAGCAAATACAGAGTAGTAGTAGACGGAACAGCGTACACGGTTGAGGTTGAAACCCTCGGAGCAGGAGCAGCAATGCCCGCCCCCGCACCAGCAGCAGCACCCGTACCCGCAGCAGCCCCGGCAGCACCCGCCCCGGCAGCAGCCCCCGCACCCGCAGCCCCCGCTGAAGGTTCGCAGGTAACCGCCCCGATGCCCGGAAAGATTCTCAGCCTTAAGGTGAACGTAGGCGACTCGGTGAAAGAGGGAGACCTTGTACTTCTTCTTGAGGCCATGAAGATGGAGAATGAAGTCTTTGCGACTGCGTCAGGGAAGGTTGTGCAGATCCCCGTGAAGGGCGGAGACAGCGTGAATACGGGCGATGTCCTGATGGTGATTGCGTAGTAGCTGGAAAGAGTGAAGATTTGTCCCTCCTGGTGGTGAGTCGGGGGGGAATTTTTTTGCCGCGAATTTTTCCGGGAAGGCCTGTACAACTCACACAAGATAGAGTACTTGGCCTACCACACGGGGGACAGCAGGAAGGACTTTATGCGGAGGATTTACGCCGGGTGAATATAAGCGTCAGATGCTTCACGGTGCGTGTGTTGACAAAAACGGGAGATAAGGAGTAAAATTTCCCTTGTTGCATTCCGCCATAGCGCAATCGGCAGCGCGGATGACTGTTAATCATTAGGTTCCAGGTTCGAGTCCTGGTGGCGGAGCTAAGAAGTTCTCACAAGACAGTGGGAGCTTTTTTTTTTTGCGTTCATTTATGAGGGTTGATTCCGGCGGGATTGAGGGGTAATCTTTCACGCGAAATTTATTCGGAAGGATTACATGCTATGCTCATCAAACTGTTATTGGTGATACTTTTCTTCGGTGTCATGATTGGCATCGGGCTCTACTGCCGCAAACACTCGACTGACGTAAGCGGCTTCGTTCTCGGCGGACGTTCTGTCGGGCCGTGGCTGACGGCGTTTGCTTACGGGACTAGCTACTTCTCGGCGGTCGTGTTCGTGGGCTACGCGGGTCAATTCGGCTGGCGTTACGGAATCGCGGCTACATGGGCGGGGCTCGGAAACGCGTTTATAGGCTCGCTCATGGCTTGGGCAGTTCTCGGACGCAGGACTCGCATCATGAGCCAGTATCTCAGCAGCGCGACAATGCCCGACTTTTTCGGCAAGAGATTCCGCTCCGATGCCCTCAAGATTGCCGCGTCAGTGATATGCTTCATCTTCCTGATTCCCTACACTGCCTCGCTCTATAACGGACTCTCGCGTCTTTTCGGTATGGCGTTCAGCGTGGATTACTCTGTGTGCGTTATCGTCATGGCCATATTGACCGGGATTTACGTTGTTGCCGGCGGCTACATGGCAACGGCAATCAATGACTTCATACAGGGAATAATAATGATAATCGGAATCGTGGCGGTAATCGTTGCTGTTCTCGAAAGCAAGGGCGGACTCTCTGAGGCTCTCGCGGGTATTGCCCAAGTCTCAGACCCTCACGCCGTTACAGCCCTCGCCAAATCTCCCGGCGTGTTCGCGTCATTCTTCGGCCCTGACCCGGTGAACCTTCTCGGAGTCGTGATACTAACGAGCTTGGGTACATGGGGGCTTCCTCAGATGGTGCAGAAATTCTACGCGATCAAGGACGAGTCAGACATCACAAAAGGCACGGTAATATCGACACTTTTCGCGCTCATTGTGGCGGGAGGGTGCTACTTCTTGGGAGGCTTCGGGAGGCTCTTCACGTCCCAGCTTGACCCGTCAGGACTCGGAGTCCCCGCTGAAGGCTACGACTCAGTCATCCCCGTAATGCTGTCGAATTTGCCCGACCTGCTGATTGGAGTTGTCGTGATACTCGTGCTGTCTGCGTCAATGTCGACACTGTCATCCCTGGTGCTGGCCTCAAGCTCAACCCTCACTCTTGACCTGCTCAAAGGCCACGTGATAAAGTACATGGACGAGAAGAAGCAGCTCCGGATCATGCGGATGCTAATCGTCGTGTTCATCGTAATATCGGTGATACTCGCGCTGATACAGTACAGGTCAAGCGTAACATTCATAGCGCAGTTAATGGGCGTGTCATGGGGGGCACTGGCGGGGGCATTCTTGGCTCCGTTCATGTTCAGCCTCTACTGGAAGGGAGTAACGAAGCTGTCATGCTGGGTAAACTTCATATTCTCCAGCGTCGTAATGGTCGCAAACATGTTAATTCGCCCGGAATTTCCCGAACTCTTACGGTCGCCAATCAACGCCGGGGCATTCTGCATGTTAGCCGGGTTCGTCATTGTCCCTGTCGTGAGCCTCATTACCCCGAAGCCTGACCGTGAATTTGTTGATGATGCCTTCTCTTGCTACACGAGGACGGTAACAGTCAGACAGTCGCGGGCATTGGGCGATGATAATTGACGTTCACACGCACACATTCCCGGAGAAAATCGCGGCTCATGCTCTGGAAGTCCTGAGTCACAACAGCCACACGCGCCCGTTCTCTGACGGCACAGTCCCAGGACTCAGGGCATCAATGAGGGAAGCCGGGATAACATGCTCAGTGATACAGCCGGTAGCAACGAAGCCGGAACAGGTCAGGAGCATAAACGACACAGCGGTTGCCATAAATTCACAGGGTGAGTCAGCCGGGGTAATATCGTTCGGCGGGATTCACCCTGCTTTTGTTGACGTTGACGGGGAACTTGAGCGCATACGTGAGGCGGGAATATTAGGCGTGAAGATTCACCCAGTCTATCAGGGAGTCGCTATTGACGATGAACGCTGTGTGCGAATCCTGAGACTTTGCGGGGAGCTCGGCTTGCTCGTGATGATGCACGCGGGGTATGACATCGGATTTCCTGATGATGACTCCGCGTCTCCTGCGAGGATTGCCCGTGCGTTGGACATGGCCGGAAGTGTCCGGGTGATACTGGCTCACATGGGGGGCTGGCGATGCTGGAATGAGGCTGTGAGACTCTTTGCCGGGCGTGAAAATGTGTATGTCGACTCGGCGTTCTCGCTGGGGAAATTCACGCCTAACGGGGACGGGTATTATTCCGGCGGGGACGAGTGCATGATGCTCCGTGATGATGAGTTTGCGGACATGGTGAGGGCGTTCGGGAGTGAGAGGGTGCTTTTTGGGACTGACTCGCCCTGGTCGTCTCAGGCTGATACTGTGAGGGCGGTAATGTCGCTTGGACTTGCTGAGGATGAGACGGGGAATATCATGTACAATAACGCTGAAAGTTTACTCGGAGGAATGATAACCAGTGTCAGAAGTAATCCATCTCAGGAATGAGGACATCACGAAGGAACTATTTGACCGCGCGCAGTTCGTCTTCTGGGCTGAAGGCGGGGCAATGGGCGATGCAGGAGCGGTTGTTGCTGTTGCGGACGACGGGAAATCGTACTACTGCAACTGTGCTTACGGCGACTATGAGACCGGGTATGTTGCTGACGCTGGGCTTGTGTCGAAGGCCTGCCCAATGCTTGAGGCTGATACTTTCCCTGAAGGCTGGGTGTACCATTTATCTAGGCTTCGGGAATCATCTCGTTTACCGCCGGGAATATGACGGGGAATATTGCGCTCTTCTCGGCAAGGTAAAACATCCCGGCCAAGAATATCAGCGTTGGCATAAGATAGCCGTGAAGCTGTGCAGTGAGTCCCGCTGGTAAAATAAATCCTCCTTTGCCGTGAATGACAGGGGGGATTCTTATCTCAGCTATTCAAGCGTTGCTGACCCGTCGCCGTTCAGTGTTACTATTGCCGTAGACAGCAAGTCAATCTTGTACCATGATATTGAGCTTTCATCCTCAAAGATTGCCTTAATGTCCCAGTATCTTGTTCGGCCAGCTCCGAAACGAACCGTTACAGCGTCGCCGTTCTCCAGAACATCAGAGCCGAGTATGTCTTCTTCCCAATCGTTGGTACTCGTGGGGCTGACGTTCACGAAGTATATATCGTACCCCGTGTTGTTGACCAGAATGAAATCCTGCGCCCCCGCAAACGATGATGCCGCGAAAGCAAGAACGAAAATTGCCGCCAGTACTGCCCGGAATTTCACGCGCACAATAACGCACCTCCTGAGAAAATTTGCGGCCATTATACACTAAGGATGACGGGATTCTTACACTCCCGAAAGCTTGCCCTGCCCGAAAACTTTTATCCCCGCAGACTCTAACGCCTCAGCAGCCCCCTCATTGTCGCTCATCCTGAAGACGAAAATCTGAAGCTCCGCCCCGTCTGCCGTGATATGCCTCCTGTTCCCGCATATCTCGTACATGTAATCGATATTGATTCCCGCACCGTCAAGAACCTCCAGGACATGCGCCAAGCCGTCCGCAGTGTCAGGGACTCCCAGAGCGATAACATCACTCAGGCTCACGGTGAACCCGGCTTCCTTCAGCACAGATGATGCCCATAATACATTGTCCACGATGATTCTTACCGTGCTGAACGTGCTTGATTCCGCGACCGTCAACGCCCTTAGGTATATGTCATTCTCAGAGAGAGTCCGCGCCATTCTCAGGACACTTCCCGGCTCATTGCTCATCACTACAGAAATTTGCTTCACGTTCATCATTCTTCACTCCCCAAAAATAAAGCCCCCCTGTGATTGCTTGGGAGGCTCTCTTCATTCTGCTCTGTTGTCCGTAACTGTTACAGCGCGGAAAGCTCCTCCGGTTCCATTATCTTCACACCAGCACCCGAAAGCGCGCCCGATGCCTTGGCGTTGTCGTTGACGCGGAAAATCATGTAGGCTGTATCCGATCTCTTGTTGCCGAGTATCGCGTACATGTACTCCACATTCACGCCCGCACCGTCAAGAAGCTCAAGCACACGGTTCAATCCGCCCGGAACGTTTGGGACTTCAACCGCAAGTACATCCGTCATGCTCGCAACGAAGCCCGCATCACGCAAAGTGCTGGCTGTCCCTGTAACATCGTCAACAATCAGCCTGACGATTCCGAAATCACTCGTTTCTGCAAGCGACAACCCGCGCAGGTCAATTCCAGCCTCAGCAAGTGCCTTCGTCATCTCGTGGAGGCAGCCGGGCCTGTTCTCAAGAAACACTGAAATCTGCTTCACGCTCATGTTAATTCCCCCTCCTTATATCTTCCTGTTGTCGATCACTCGTACTGCTTTGCCCTCGGAACGCACGATAGTTTTCGGCGCAACAAGCGTAACTTTTGCCGTCAATCCTAACATTGAGCGCAGACCCTCGACAAGTTTCGCCTGCCTCTGGTTGACGACTCCGAGATTGTCCGTGAACATTTCGGGTGTCATTTCGACTCTCACGTCAAGGGTGTCTGTGTTGTTCACGCGGTCAACAATAATCTGGTAGTTCGCCGGGTAGCCCTGGTTGATGAGGACGGCCTCAATCTGGGACGGAAACACATTAACGCCGCGAATAATCAGCATGTCGTCAGTCCTGCCCTTCAGCCGGGACATTCTCACGTGGGTGCGTCCGCAGGGGCAAGGCTCATGGCTCAGGCTGGTGATGTCGCGTGTCCTGTAACGTAACAGCGGGAAGGCTTCCTTCTCCAGAGTCGTGAAGACAAGCTCCCCCGTGCTTCCTTCCGGGAGAACTTCCCCCGTCTCAGGGTCAATGATTTCCGCGATGAAGTAGTCCTCGTTGATGTGCATACCGTGCTGATCCTCACATTCGAACGAAACACCGGGCCCGCAAAGCTCAGTGAGGCCGTAAATGTCATAAGCCTTTATGCCCATAGTTGCCTCAATATCGCGCCTCATGTTCTCAGACCACGCTTCAGCCCCGAATATTCCGGCCTTAAGCGGTATGTCGTCGGGTGTCATTCCCATTTCCCTCATGCGTTCGCCGATGAATGCCGCGTAGCTTGGTGTGCAGCACAGGATTGTTGCCGATAAGTCCTTGATGAACATGATCTGCCTGTCCGTGTTGCCTGACGATGTCGGAATCGTGAGCGAGCCTACGAGGTGGCTTCCTCCGTTGAGGCCTGGGCCGCCCGTGAACAGTCCATAGCCGTATGAGACCTGAACGACTGACTCATCACTTCCGCCCGCCGCTACTATTGCCCTCGCGCACATTGTCTCCCAGATATGAAGGTCATTCTGCGTGTAGAAGGCGACGACTCTCTTTCCTGTTGTGCCTGATGTCGACTGTATGCGCACACAGTCCTTGAGGGGCTTGCCCATGAGTCCGTAGGGGTATGCCTCGCGCAGGTCTGCCTTCGTGAGGAAGGGGAGCTTGTGCAAATCGTCCATAGACTTTATGTCATCGGGTGTGAGTCCCTTATCCTGCATCTTCTTGCGGTAATATGGCACGTTGTCCCAGACATGGCGGACCTGTTTAAGCAGGCGTTCATTCTGGAGCTTGCGAATCTCTTCGCGGGGCATTGTCTCAATTTCCGGCTGGTAATACTTCTTCATACGATAAATACCTTCCTTGCTGTGAATATGTTTCTCTCTATACGCTATGCATTGCGCCCCAAGTCGAAAGCCTTGCGGTTAAGGTCTAGGAATTTTGCCGGGACGCATGCGGTGATAGATTCCTGCCATGCTTCTTGGGGAATGTCCGTGAAGTAGTGTGATAGCCGCCCGAGAAGCACGAGGTTGACGGCCTTTGAGCTTCCGGCCTGTTCTGCGAGCTTGAGGCAGTCCAGAGCGTCAACTTTCGCGCCTGACTTCCTGATTTCGTCAAGCAAATTCTCCGGGTAAGTCATTGCTCCCGTCAGTACCGGCATCGGATCAATCTGCTGTGTTGAGGTTACTATCTGGCCTTGCGGTGAAAGGCAGCCGAGCCATCTTGCGGCCTCCAGAAGCTCGAACGACACAATGAAGTCCGCCTGCCCCTTGTCGATGACGGGGGAATAGACTTTCTCGCCGTAACGGACGTAGGTAACGACGCTTCCACCGCGCTGGCTCATCCCGTGGACTTCGCTGACTTTCACGTCATGGCCCTGTTCTGTGAGGAGATGGCCGAGAAGTTTGCTGGCGAGTACGCTTCCTTGTCCTCCGACTCCTACTATCATGATGTTCTTTGTGGTCATTGCTATTTTCCTCCGCTAAGATGACGCTCAATTACGGCGTTTGCTACACGCTCGGCGACTTTTTCCGATACAGTTTCAGCAACTCGTTCCATGTCCTCAAGCGTGGGTGTTAGCTTAAACAGTTTCCTCGTGTATTCTAGGATTGTAGGAAGCATAGTTGAGAGCGCGAGAATTATCCCGAATAAGCCGAGTCCCCAGTAAAGAACGTTCTCCATTGAGTCAACTCTTGCGGTCAGGACTCTCACGTCATTCTTCACTTCAACGATTTCCGCTTTGATTTCGGTTAATGCTTTCTCAACGTATGCTCTCGTGTCTGCTGTTGACTTCTCAACGTATGCTCTCGTGTCTGCTGTTGACTTCTCAACGTATGCTCTTGTCTCGCCTGTCGACTTGTCCACGTATGACTTGATTTCGAGTACCGTCTTCTCAAGCAACATCTCCATCCTGTCCATACGCGCCTCGAATACATCCCGGCGAATGTACGCATCTTCATCGGCCATGTTACTCACCTCCAGTGAACGCCCCGAACTTGCACCGCTGCTCACACACCCCGCAGCCAACACACAGCGTAGCATCAACATGAGCCTTCCCGCCCTTCATCGACAGCGCAGGGCATCCTATCTTCATACATGACTTGCAGCCCACGCACTTTTTCCCGTCAACCTTAAGCGGAGGGTTGTGCTTCACGTACTTCAACAGCGCGCACGGTCTCCGGGAAATTATCACTGACGGCTCATCTGCGGCGAGTTCCTCACTCACTGCATCGGCGCATTCCTTGAGGTTGTAGGGGTCAACAACACGTACACGGTTGAAGCCCATTGCCCGGCACAAGCTCTCAAGGTCAATTTTCCCGGCGGGGTCTCCCTTGATGTTGAGGCCTGTTGTTGGGTTCTGCTGATGTCCCGTCATTCCCGTTATAGAGTTGTCGAGGATGATTACTACACCTTTGCTCTGGTTGTACGCGATATTAGCCAGCCCCGTCATACCCGAATGCATGAACGTTGAGTCCCCGATTACAGCAACAACATTCTTGCCGCCTGCCTTGCTGAAACCGTGAAGCGCGCTCACAGATGCCCCCATGCATAGAGTCATCTCCATTGCCGACAAAGGAGCAACAGCCCCCAATGTGTAGCACCCAATATCACCCAGCACGGTGCATCCCGCCTGATTGAGCGTGAAGAACAAGCCCCTGTGAGGACAGCCCGCGCACATCATAGGAGGACGGCCGGGAATCTTCACACCGTCATCCAGCTTCAAGCCCGACGGAGCCGCAAGCCCGAATTTCTCAGCTATGATATTCTGACTCAGCTCACCGAGGCAGCCGAACAATGATTTTCCCTCGCACTCAATCCCCAACGCCCGGCAATGTTCCTCAATGAAGCCGTCAAGCTCCTCAACAATCACGAGCCTTCCTACAGTCCCGGCAAACTCACGAATCTTCCTGTCAGGCATCGGCCAAATCATCCCCAGCTTCAAGACCGGGTACTTGTCGCCTAATGCTTCCTTCACATATTGGTAGCAGGTTGATGATGTGATTATTCCGGCTGATGAGTCCGTTCCGTTTTCGACTCTGTTGATGTCTGAGACTTCCGCGAAATCCTGAAGCCTCCTCATTCTTTCCTCGACTACTGGATGACGCTTTATCGCATTTCCCGGCATCATAACGTACTTGGCTATGTTCTTTTCGTAAGGCCGGGCGGGAGCTTCTTTGCGTTCACCGATTTCAACAAGAGACTGAGAATGAGCGACCCTAGTACACATTTTGACGATGACGGGGCAGTCGTATTCTTCCGACAGGTCATAGGCACGGCGGAAATAGTCTAGTGCTTCCTGTGAGTCAGACGGCTCAAGCATGGGTAGCTTCGCGGCTCTGGCGTAATGCCGGGAGTCCTGTTCGTTCTGGGACGAGTGCATTCCCGCGTCATCCGCAACACATATCACCATCCCGGCATTCACTCCCGTGTATGAGACCGTGAACAGAGGATCCGCCGCAACGTTAAGACCTACATGCTTCATCCCGCAGAAAGATCTTTTGCCCGCAAGACTTGCCCCGAATGCCGCCTCCATTGCTACTTTCTCATTGGGTGCCCACTCGGAATATATTTCGTCATACTCGGCGATCTCCTCGGTGATTTCTGTGCTGGGAGTCCCCGGATAACTTGACGCAAAAGAACAGCCCGCCTCATAGAGTCCTCTTGCCGCGGCGGTGTTGCCCTGCATCAGCTGCTTCATTGATGTTTATCCCCCTTCTGAATTGCTGTGAATTGTAACATTATACTTTGACCCTGAAACGCTCATAAACGATTCATGAATGCGGGGCTTGTTACCAATGTTAAAATTTGTGGCAACGATAATATTTCCAGGAGAATAAATATATGGAAAGCAGGTTTGTGTTTCTTGAGGACGACTGCCCAAAGCTCGCGGAATATGGGCGCAAGGCTGAGGAATGCATGGCCGTAGATCCTAACTTGTGCCTTCTCTGTCTGGGAAGGATAGCCGAGTTCATCACGGAAGATTTATGCCGCCGCTGCAATATCACTGAAAGCAGTGAGAAACTTTCAGGCCTGACAGAAAAGGGGCTGCTCACAGATGACATTGCGCGGAAAATTTCAGCTCTCATAGAATGCAGGAATGAAGCGGCTGATTTCGGCTACGATTCTGAGATGGCATGTAAGCGGCTTATTGTTACGGCTGAAGAGTTATGCAGATGGTTCATCACGGAAAAATTAGAGGGCAGGTTCAGTTTTCTTGCTGACATTTTCCCGCCTGATAAGCCCGTGCCTATACTCATGAATTTTTCGGAGCTTGGGCGCGAGGCTGAGGAGAATCTTTTCATCAACACACGCTACTGTCTCATATGCTTGGGGGATATGGGCGAGGCTGTTACTGACAGGCTGATTTCGGACGGCAGGATTGAGACACACGAGAAGGAGCAGATAGCCAGGATAGAGGTGTTATTCGAGAACAACATAATCACGCCGGAAGTCAAAAATATCCTTCACGCCCTGAGAATAGCCCGGAACAATGCTCTTCATGAACGCTACAAAGAAGAATACACGTCTGAACCGGAAGGCAGAAGGCTCATTGATGAAGCTCTTAGGCTGGGTGAATGGATTTTCCGTGAGACCATGAGGCCGGGCTATGCCGTGAAAGCGAGAATCACGGGCAAGAATGACGGGGGATATTCGGCCGTGATAGGGAGGATTCCCGCTGATGTTCCAGCTGATGA
This sequence comes from Synergistaceae bacterium, assembly GCA_017448795.1. GTDB lineage: Bacteria > Synergistota > Synergistia > Synergistales > Aminobacteriaceae > JAFUXM01. The sequence goes on from JAFSKV010000023.1 coordinate 33,413, forward strand.
AGTCCCGGAAGGAAAAAGCTGTGTCGCCGGAAAAAAATATATCTTCAAGATTTCTGATGTTGAAGGCGGAAATGTAACACTCAGCCTGAAAGATGCTGACAATGACAGCGGGCTGACTATGGCGAGGCTTTACGCGAAATACAAGCCCGGCCAGGATGTCCGCGTAACAATAAAGAGCCTCAGCAATTCTACAGGGGCAATTGTAGAGCTGAAAGACGGACTCGAAGCAAGGATTCCTTCCTCAGAACTCGGACATAGGATTTACCGTTACGGCGAAGAAGGCAAGATGGTGCGCTATGATGTTACGGCGCGGGTAAAATGGTTCAGCCTCACACAGTATCCTCCTATGCTGCTGTCGGTGAAGGATGTTGAGGAAGGTGAACGTGAACACAAGCCAGCCCCTCAGCCAGTGAGAGAACCAAAACCGGCCATGAGTGATTTAGACTTCCGTCTGTTCTGCAAGTCAGCACCCTACGAGAAAATCATTCAGGCACTTGATGAGGGAGCTAATCCCAACGCCACGAACAGCAACAACACAACAGCCCTGATGATGGCGGCGCAATTCAGCAAGAGTGCTCGTGTAGTGAAGGCCTTGATTGATGCGGGGGCGGAGCTTGACACACAGAATCACAAGGGCAACACGGCGTTGATGTATGCGGCTATGAGCAACTGCCCTGAGATTGTGAGGGTGATATATGACGCGGGGGCTGATATTGAGCTTGTGAACAAAGGAGGAAAGAAGGCCGCTGATTTCGCAGTAGCAAACAAGAAACTTAACGGCACGGATTTAGTGAGGCTTCTGCGTGATGAGCCGGAAGAAATCCCGGTAGCAACGCCTGAACCAGAAGCAACACCAGAACCAGCAGCAGCACCAGAACCAGCAGCAACGCCTGAGCCTGAAGCAGCACAAGAACCAGCAGCAACGCCTGAGCCAGTAGCAGCACAAGAACCAGCAGCAACACCTGAACCTGAAGCAGCACAAGAACCAGCAGCAACGCCTGAACCTGAAGCAGCACAAGAACCTGAACCAGAACATGAGCCTGAACAGGAAGTAGAATCCGACGCTCCCATGAGCTACTACGAGTACAGCCCCGACGAAAACGCCAGCAGTGAGGATGAGGCGGAAACACTCCTTGAGATACGGCGGACACTCCAGCGCAACTTCCTCAAGATATGCCGCTCAGGAAGCGAGGACGAAATCGCCGAGGCCGTCTCAGCAGGCGTGAACGTCAACGTAACAAACAAGACTTCAGCAACCGCCCTCATGTTCGCGGCAAAAAGCAACACAGCCGCGGCAGTCGAGATACTCATCCACGCGGGGGCAATCCTTGACGCTAAGGACGACAACGGCAACACAGCTCTGATTTACGCGGGGGCATATAACACAGATGATGTTGTGGAGACTCTCATTGAGGCAGGTGCTGACACAGACATAAGGAACACGTCAGGGCATAAGGCGCGGGATTATGCTGCGAGAAATTACAGGCTCATTGATACGGAGGCTTTAAGCAGGCTGTAGGCATTGACATAAAATCGCGTTTGGGGTAATTTTCACGGAGTCTTGCTGACACACGGCAGGACTCAATTTTTACGCAAAGGAATGATTTTCCCCCACATGCCTATCACAGATTTGCTTGAACGCAACGCCAAACTTTACGGCGATGAAGTCGCGCTAGTCGAAATCAACCCCGAACAGTCCGAACCAGTCCGCATAACCTGGAAGGAATACGCCCTCATTCAGCCGACATCCTCGAAACCTTACCGCCGCGAGTTCACGTGGACAGTCTTCGACGAGAAAGCCAACCGTGTCGCCAACATGTTACTATCACGCGGCATCAAGAAAGGCCAGAAGGTCGCAATCCTCCTCATGAACTGCCTGGAATGGCTGCCGATTTATTTCGGGATTCTCAAGACAGGAGCAATCGCCGTACCCCTCAATTTCCGCTACTCATCTGAGGAAATCGAGTACTGCGTGAAACTTGCTGACGTTGACGTGCTTTTCTTCGGCCCTGAGTTTATCGGCAGGGTAGAAAACACTGTGCTTGCTCTCGGTGAGTCATGCCTGCTGTTCTTTGTCGGCAACAACTGCCCTTCCTTCGCGGAAAGCTACAACGAGGCTGTCAACAACTGCCCATCTTCAGCACCAAAAATCTTGATTGAGGACTCTGACGAGGCGGCAATATATTTCTCGTCAGGCACAACGGGCTTCCCCAAGGCAATCCTCCACAATCACACGGCACTCCTTCAGGCGGCGAAAATGGAGGCCATTCACCACGCTACGACACATGAAGATGTTTTCCTGTGTATTCCTCCGCTGTACCACACGGGCGCAAAAATGCACTGGTTCGGCTCACTCTTCACGGGGAGCAGAGCGGTCATCCTTAAAGGAACGTCCCCGAAAGCGATTCTTGACGTTGTGTCGTGGGAGAGATGCACTATCGTGTGGCTGTTAGTGCCGTGGTGTCAGGACATATTGACGGCGTTAGACCGCGGAGACCTGAAACTTGAGGGGCGCAATCTCTCACAGTGGCGGCTAATGCACATCGGTGCGCAGCCTGTACCTCCGTCGCTGATACGGCACTGGCTGGAATATTTCCCGGATCACAAGTACGACACGAATTACGGACTCTCAGAGTCGACCGGGCCGGGCTGTGTTCATCTCGGAATGGAGAACATACACAAGGTCGGCGCAATCGGTGTGCCGGGTTACGGCTGGGAGCTGAAGATAGTCGACAACGAGGGCAGCAACATCCCGCAGGGTGAGACGGGGGAATTGTGCGTTAAGGGGCCGGGTGTCATGCTGTGCTACTACCACAATCCGGGGGCGACTCATGAGACACTCCGGGACGGCTGGCTGTTCACCGGGGACATGGCCATGATGGACGAGGACGGCTTTGTGTGGCTTGTCGACCGTAAGAAGGATGTCGTCATAACGGGTGGTGAGAACATTTACCCTGTCCAGGTCGAGAACTTCCTCATCACTCATCCCAAGGTGCATGACGTTGCGGTGATCGGGTTGCCTGAGCCTAGACTAGGGGAGATTGCGGCGGCTGTGATTCAGGTGAAGAAGGGCATGACCTGCACGGAGGAGGAAATCAATCACTTCTGCCTGGGACTCCCGCGCTACAAGAGGCCGAGAAAGATAATCTTTGCTGACGTTCCGAGAAACCCGACAGGGAAAATCGAGAAGCCAAAGCTCCGTGAGAGATACGCTCAGGGCAGCAGCTTCTTCAGCGAGGAAAGCGCGAAGTGATGAACAGCACAGGAGAGTCCGGCCATGTATGAGCTAGTCCAAGTTACGGAGAACACCTGCTACATACAGAGTCCGGCAAAAATCGGCCTCGTGAAACTTGACGGCTCTAACGTCTGCCTCATAGACAGCGGCAACGACAAGGACGCAGGCCGCAAAGTCCGCAAGATTCTCGATTCCAACGGCTGGCAATTGTCCGCAGTCTACAACACCCACTCCAACGCTGACCACATAGGCGGCAACAAGTACCTCCAAGACAGCACAGGCTGCAAGGTTTACGCCCCCGGTACTGAATGCGCCTTCACCCGTCATACAGTGCTTGAACCCTCGTTCCTTTACGGCGGATTCCCGGTGAAGGAGCTGCGGCACAAATTCCTCATGGCTCAGGAAAGCGGCGCGGAATACCTCACTCCTGACGTATTGCCAGACGGCTGGGGGATGATTGACCTTCCGGGACACTTCTTCAGCATGGTCGGGTTCAGAACGCCGGATGATGTCGTGTTTCTTGCTGACTGCCTGTCAAGCCGCGAGATTCTCAGCAAGTACCGCGTAACATTCATCTATGACGTTGGGGCGTACTTGGCGACCCTTGAGACTGTGAAGGCGATGGAAGCCCGCCTGTTCATCCCGTCCCACGCAGAACCAACGTCCGACATTTCAGCCCTCGCCCAGCTCAACATTGACACGGTGAATGAGATTGCCGACAAGATAGCCGAAATTTGTCGGACTCCCATGAATTTCGACCGCATACTTCAGGCTGTCTTCACGGAATGCGGACTCACTATGAGCTGGGAGCAGTATGTTCTTGTCGGAAGCACGGTGCGTTCATATCTGGCGCGGCTCAAGGACACCGGGAGGGTAAACGCGTTCTTTGACGGGAATATTCTCTTGTGGGAGGCCGTGAAGTAATGTACCCGACATTGTTTCACGTTTTCGGATTCAGGGTCGACAGCTACAGCGTGATATGGTTCATAGCCCTCATAGCCGCCATAATGTGGACGATAAGGAGGCTTCCAGTGTACCAGCTCGACGACTATGAGTCCCGCCGTGTAATGGCCGTGTCATTCATCTTCATGTACGTCGGCGCAAAGTCCTTCGAGTACATCGCTCACTGGGGCTACTACATGGCCGACCTCACGCGCTTCCTCGACATTAACCGCGGGGGTGTCCACGAGTTCGGGGCTGTCTCAGGGGCTTTCCTGTCAGCAATGGTTATGTGCATTTTCCCGCGCAAAGTGTCATTCTCCCGTCTGTGTGATGCCGCCGCGCCTCCTGCTCTTCTCGCAATCGCTATAGGCCGCTGGGGATGCTTCCTCAACGGGTGCTGTTTGGGACTGCCGACAACGTCATTCGTTGGGGTACATTTCCCGTTCGACAGGGCGGGGGTTTACCGTCATCCTGTGCAGATATATTACTCGGTGATTGCGTTCTTGATTGTTGGGATTTTGCTTGCAGCGGAGAAAAGAATCCTGCCGTTCCAGAAGACAGCCGCAGAATTTCAGGAGGCAAAACAGCTCCATGATACCGGGAAAATCAGCGGAGCCTCGCATTATTCCGTGATTGCTCCGCTGGCAGTAATACTCTACTGCTTGATGAGGCTCGCTGTTGTACCGTTCAGAGACCGCGCCCCGTTCATGTGGATGATGAATCACTCGCTGACTTACAGGGGGATAAAGTTTGCGCTTCCTTTAATGCTGCTGTGGCTGGCATACAGTCTTTACAGGCTGAAAACGGCCGGTCAATTTCGGCAAAACAGGCCATGAATTACCCACATTTTCCCGCTAAAATACAAAGCTGTAAAAATCCCTCAGGAGGTATTCAGTAAATGAGAAGCAGAAAAATTTTAGCGTTCACACTTGCGTTTGCCTTAATCCTCGCGGTGTCAGGTGCTTCATATGCTCTTTCTCCGCTTGGAGCCGACCAGCAGAATCCCATTGTCCCGATCGTCAAGAAAGCATCTGTAGCTGTCGTGAATATTGACGTGGAGAAGACAGCCCGGCGTTCCGCCTCACCTTTCCCGTTTGATGATGATCCATTCTTCAAGAGATTCTTCGGAGACAGCTTCAAGGAGTTCACGCGCTCAGTCCCGATGAAGGGCAGGGGGTCAGGTTTCATAGTCAGCAAAGAAGGCCAGATACTCACGAACAATCATGTTGTTGACGGCGTGGACAAAATCACAGTGTCATTACAGCTTGAGGACGGGAGCAAGAAGACATACCCCGCGCGTATTCTCGGCAATGATCCAACATATGACTTAGCCGTGATAAAGATTGAGCCTGACGGGGCACTGCCTGTGCTTGAGCTGGGGGACTCTGACGCTGTCGAGGTCGGCGAATTTGTCGTAGCAATCGGCAACCCTTACGGTTTTGAACAGACTGTTACGGCCGGAGTAATCAGCGCGAAGAACAGGAGCATACACGCGCAGGATGTGAATTTTGATGATTTCCTCCAGACTGACGCGGCGATAAATCCCGGAAATTCCGGCGGGCCTCTCCTCAACATGGATGGAAAAGTCATCGGCATAAACACGGCAATCATCCCTTACGCTCAGGGCTTGGGGTTCGCGATTCCCGTCAACAAAGCAAAGGAAATCATGGGCGACCTTGTGTCATACGGGCGTGTGAAGCGGGGCTGGCTCGGCGTGAGCGTCAGGGGCATCACTCCCGAAATGGCGAGGGCTTACGGTGTTGAAGGCACTAACGGCGCGATGATTAACGATGTCTTCAAGGGAGACCCTGCGGACAGGGCAGGAATAAAGCGCGGTGATGTTGTCGTTGAGATCAACGGGCAGAAAGTGAAGGATGCTAATGATTTTGTCGCGAAGGTAAGGACGCTTGCCCCCAACTCTACAGCGAAGCTCCAGATTGTCCGCAAGGGCAGAAAGATGACATTCAACGTGAAACTTGCCGAACGCAACAGCAAGGGGGACGGCAGCGTTGAGAACTCAAGCAAGGAAGACGACAGGTCGGCATCAAGGTCATCAGGAATTGACGCGCTGAAGGATTTTGGCATCGCCAGAGTTGCGCCGCTCACTGAGTCCCTTAGAAGGCAGTACAAGATAAATTCAGGCAGCGACGGCCTCATCATTCTGGAAATTGACAGGAACTCTCAGGCTTCTTCTGACGGGGACATACGCGAGGGGGATCTCATAATCGAGATTAACGGCTACGAAGTCAAGTCAGCTTCTGACGTGTCTAAGGCACTCGGCAATGATACATCGGTCGTCCTCATGCTTGAGCGCGAAGGGTCAACGTATTTCACAATGGTGAGCAAGGCAGACTGACAGGAAATGTGAAGAAGAAGGCGGGATTCCTTATGAGGGAGTCCCGCTTTTTGTTACCGCTGAAATTCAACGCCGTGAAGTTTTTTCCCCGTCCCGAACTCGTAACAGCTCCTGAAATTCCCCTCTACCATGTCGCTCACATCTTCAGCAGTGTAGAAGGCAGTGTGCGGACTCAGTATCACGTTCGGGAATGACCGCAGGATTGCCAGCTTAGGGTTCACCATAACTTCCCCCATCAAGTCATAGTAATACAGGCCGTTCTCGAACTCCACGACATCAAGGGCTGCCCCTCCGAGTTTCCCGGACTCAATCCCCGCGATTAACGCCTCAGAATCGACCAGCTTGCCCCGCGCCGTGTTAATGATGTACGCGCCCTGCTTCATCTTGCCGATAGCGTCCCGGCTGATTATGTGGTAGTTGTCATCGTTGGCGTTCATGTGCAAGGTGATTATGTCAGACTCACGGAACAATGTATCACGGTCAACATACCGGGCGAATTTCCGGGCTGTCTCATTCTCGCGGACATCATAGGCAAGTATCCTGCACCCGAACCCGGACAAGTGCTGTATCACAGTCGTACCAATCCGCCCCGTTCCCATGACTCCAACGGTACACACAGAGAAATCCCGGCCCAGCTTGTTGCGGAGGGAGTAGTCCTGCAATTCAGCCCGCTTCAGGATGTGCGCAAAACGTCTCACGCTGGCAAGCATAAGCATAATCGCATAGTCAGCAACACCAGTAGGCGGGTATATCACAGTGTCGACCTTAAGCCCCAGTTCCCGCGCGGCCTCAAGGTCAACATGATCATAGCCCACAGAACGAAGCAGGATGTACTTCACCCCGACGTTGCGGAAAGCCTCAAGCACCTTCCGGGACATGTCGCAGGGAGTGCAGCTCATACCGTCGCATCCTGCAGCAAGCGCGTAATTCTTCTCGTCAGGGTAAGCTGTAGTGTACGTGAAATCTATGCCGTATTTGTCCCTCATCTGGCGGCAGAATTGAAGCTCGTCATATTCGCGGAGGGCGTAAAAGCAAATCTTCATGGCCTCAGCTCACTTCCAGTAGTCCAGCTTCTCCGGGTCAAGGCCTATTGATGACGCGTGAAACTCAGGATTCTGCCCGGCTCTGCGCTGACTCTCGTAGTCAGAAAGCGCAAGGAACACCAATTTTCCCCCGGCCATGATGCAGGGAATGTTGATGAGTGCCATTACCGCCATGAGAATATCAGCCACAGCCCACGCCGTATCCATAGGCATCAAAGCTCCCACAAGTACAACAGCAGCACATACAGCCCTGAAGAATGACATGAAGAGATTTCCCGGCATCTTCTTTCCGTTGATGTAGGCCAGAGCGTTATCTACGTAGAAGAGATTTCCCAGCAGTGTAGTGAACGCAAAAAGAACCATCGTCGCACTGATGAAGTAAGGCCCGAAATCCCCAAGAACCATGTACATAGACTGCTGTACGTACTGGGCTCCTGCTGCCTCCTTCGAGATCGGCGCGCCGGACATGAGACACATGAAGGCTGTTGCGGAACATATCAGGATGGTATCAATGTAGACTGAAAGCATCTGAATGAGTCCCTGCTTGACCGGGTGGGAAGTGTTGGCTGAGGCCGCCGCGTTGGGGGCAGAGCCGACTCCGGCTTCGTTGGAGTACAGCCCGCGCTTTATCCCGTATACGAGGCATGACCCGGCAATTCCGCTCCCTATTGCACGGAAGTTGAAAGCGTCAGCAAATATCATCTTCATGACTCCGGGAAGCATGTCTATCTTCATCACCATGATGATTATTGCCGCTAGGACATACACGACTCCCATCACAGGCACAAGGACTCCTGTTACCTTCACGATTCTTTTCCCGCCGCCGAACAAGCACCATCCTGCTGCCAGTGCCGTAACAAACCCTATAGCCAGCGGTGTAGTTCCGGCATCATAGAACGGATAGACAGAGAATGTTGACTGAAGATTGTACGAGGCAAGGGCGTTGAAGCCGAAAGCATACGTGGCTATGAGTGAGACGCAGAAAATGACCGCAAGGGCTTTGCTGTGGATTATGCCCTCGATGTAGTACGCAGGCCCGCCGTAACTGTGTCCTGTCTTCGCGTCCTTCTGCTTGAAGACTTGGGCAAGTGTGCTTTCTGCCAATGCGCTCGCCCCTCCGAGAACCGCAAGCACCCACATCCAGAACACAGCCCCAGGCCCTCCGAGACATATTGCCGTAGACACGCCGATAATGTTTCCTGTTCCTACGCGCGAGGCTGTCGACACCATGAGCGCGCCGAACGATGACACAGCGTCTTTGTCCGCCGGGCGTTCGGCTATGATTCTCACAGACTCGAAACACAGCCTGACCTGAGCGAATTTTGACCTGAACGAGAAGTAAAGCCCCGCCAGAGTCAGAACAACAACAAGCACCGGGTAATAAAGAAAACCGTCCAGCGCGTCAAGAAATGCTGAAACTTCCTGCATGATATGAATCCTCCTTTGGAGTACAAATAGGGTAATTGTGATATTATACGCAAATTATAGCCATAACTATACAGGGGGTATGTAAAATGTCATCGGTAGCAGTAGCAGGTTCACTCAATATTGATCTGGTTATACGGGCTCCTCATTGTCCGCAGAAAGGCGAGACAGTTATAGGCGGCACGTTCGGAATGGCAGGCGGAGGAAAGGGCTCTAACCAAGCATTAGCGGCGGCACGTCTAAGCGCAAAATCCCACATTATTGGCTGTATTGGCAGTGATGATTTCGGGATGAAGCTCAAGAAAGTGCTGACAGAAAACGGAGTCGACTGCTCACAGCTCCACACAATGAAGAACGCTCCTACAGGCACAGCGGTAATCACAGTAACTGATGACGGCTGCAACTCGGTTGTAATTTCGCAGGGGGCAAATACCCTTCTTGATGACGCGGCCATGATGAAGGCGGCTGATATTTTCGAGTCATCTGATGCGGCTTTGTTCCAGATGGAGAGTCCTGCAAGCACCGTTGTAGCAGGCCTGAAACTGTCCCGGAAGCACGGCTGCCGGACGTTCCTGTCAGCAGAACCTCCCCATTCTCTCCCTATAGAAGCGTGGGAGAACATCGACTACCTGATACTGAACGAGCGCGCGCTTGGATTTTATGCCGGGCGAAAACAGCACAAATCAGTCGAGGACATGGCCGGGGAGATTCTTATGAGGGGTGTGAAGTGCTTGGCCGTAACACAGAGCGCAAAAGGAGGAATGATCTTCGTGAAGGGCGGAGATCATTTTTCGTATGAGGCGTTCAACATCCGTGCGGTTGACAACACGGGCGCAAGGGATGCTTTCTGCGCCGGGCTATGCGTGGGACTCTGCGAGGGTATGCCGCTGAAGAGAGCCGCGAAATTTGCATCAGCCTGCGGAGCTTTGGCCTGCACGAAAATCGGGGCTCATCCGTCCATGCCCTGGCGGCATCAGGTCAGCGCATTGCTCGGAGAAGCCGCAGATGATGAGTACGAGCTTTAATCCTTTAAGGGGGTAATATTTCTATCATGGAAGGCTACACTTACCTGCTGAGTCTCTGCGTGATACTCATGTCAACAAAGATATTCAGCATCCTCTCACAGCGGGCGCAACTGCCCCAGGTTGTCGGCGCACTTATGGCGGGGCTGTTCTTCGGTCCTGCTGTACTCGGAGCAATAACACAGCATTTCTTCGGGGTACAGTTCTGCCTTATGCCGAGTCCCCTGCTCTCAAGGCTTGCGGAATTGGGCGTAATCGTGATCATGTTCACCGCAGGAATGGAGACAAACCTTGAGGAGCTTAAAGCCTCCGGGTTTATCGGGTTCGTTGTCGCATTGCTGGGAGTGATTTTCCCGCTTGGCATGGGCGCGGGGATGATGTACTTCTTCAACCCCGGAATCTCTTTCCCTGCCGCAATCTTCATCGGCGCGGTTCTCACTGCAACCTCGGTGTCAATCACAGTAGAGGCCTTGAAGGAACTCGGCAAGATGTCAACCAAAGCAGGAAACACGATACTTGCGGCGGCATTGATCGACGACATACTGGGCTTGATATGCCTGACACTGGTAACTGGAATCGCTGGAGGAGACACAAACCTTCTTCTTGTGTTCGTGAAGATAGCGGGCTTCTTTGTGTTCGTGGGAGTTACGGGCTTCATCTACAAGACGGCTATGGAGAGAATACCGACAGACAGGAATCTCAGGCGTTATCCCGTTATGGGGTTCGCTCTCTGCCTGTTCATGGCGTGGGCGGCTGAGGTTGTTTTCGGCGTGGCTGACATAATCGGGGCGTTTGCGGCAGGAATGATTATCGCTATGTCGCCGAAGGGCCAGTATATAGCCAGCAAGTTCGACACTATAGCCTACCTTCTGCTGACCCCTGTATTCTTTGCTAACATAGGCCTTGAAGTTACCCTGCCGAGTTTCTCAATGGAGACTGTGATATTCATAGCCGTGCTGATAATCGTAAGCATAGTGTCTAAACTTTTCGGGTGCGGGCTTGGCGCGAAAATGTGCGGGCTTGACAATCAGCAGAGCTACGTTATCGGTCTGGGAATGGTATGCAGGGGGGAAGTCGCGCTGATTGTGGCGGGTAAAGGTGTGGCAATGAACCTCATCGAGGAAAGCGAGTTAGGCCCCATCATCATAATGATAATAGTCTGCACGGTAATCACGCCTATATTCCTTAAGCAGGCCTTCAAGGGTCAGAAGGACGAGGCAGGAAGCACAATCTTTGAGGAAAAATTCATGCTTGAAGATCAGGCGGACGAAATCGAGGAGGATCTCTACCGCAGGAGAAGCCTTCTCTCTCACTAGCGGTAATGCCGGGAATGAAGAAGCTGAAAATTTTTGCCCTCGCCGTTATTCTGCTCATTACAGCGGCGGGGGTCATGTGCGCAATATACATCAGGGACTCTTTCACTGAAGGGGGAAGAACGGGACTCATGGCTGAAATTTCGGATGCTTTCGAGAGAGAATACAAGCTCAAGCCTGAAGACTCAACCGTCGAGATGTTCGCGGCTGTCCTCCGTGTCATGGCCGAAATCACTGGCGGAAGGCTCACGGCGTATGAGGTAGTGCGGTCATTCATCACTGTATACGATACAGCGTCAGGGCGTAACGGCGAGTATAACAGGCTGGCTTCAACAACATTCATGATGGACAAGTCAGCAGTGAGGGCAGCATATTCTGTGATTGAGGACACAAAGGCTGTCAGGGGAAAATTGTCGGATGAAGAGAAACTGCTTTACGCGTATCTTGCAGTGTACATCATGGAGAACGGCACTGACAATCTCACGGCTGGCACGCTGAAGGAGGCCATGAGGTCAGAGCGTGAGAGAAGCCCGGAAAAGTTCGCTTTCTATGACCGTGAGAAGAGACTTGCTTCAGTCTCGGCTGATTTTGCGGTAACACGAGAGAATCCCGTGAAGGCTGCCTCAATCGGACACAGCTACAGATACCTTGAGCGTCTGAGGACTCCTTCAGGCGGGCGTGTGAGCTACAAGAGGAACGGAAGCATGGAAGGTGCTGACGGCGGGATAATAGATTCCTACACTCTGACATTCGCGGAAGCCAGCGGGGACAAGCGCATAACAATCTTCATTGATCCTTACTGCGCGGAAAACTCACACAAAGCTCCGGCAGGCTTGGTGTACAAGGACTGACAGCAGGACTCACAGAACACATGCCCTCCGTTGAAACACTCAGCGGGGGGTAATTATTTTCCTGAACTGCGCTGTTCATTGTTGCGCTGATACTGACAGTAGGAGTTGCGATAAACTGCGGGGCATTGGCTGGCACATAGGCAGGGGGGCTACATTCTCGAAGCCTGAACCGTTCGACAAGAAACAGCGTCAGACATTCACACTGATGATATTGATGACGGTAGTGCTGCTTGCGTTCCCGCTCCTGAAGATGATACTGCCCGGCAGCGCGACAATCTCGACGCTGAACAGCAAGATAGACGTTGGACTTGTGGGAATAATATTCGCGGTGATAGCCCTGATGATGAAGCTCGCGCCACAGAAGGAAGCAGTCGCCCGCATCCCCTGGAACACAATCATCATGATAGCCGGAGCCGGAATGCTCATCGCCGTAGCAGTCAAGGCCGGGACAATCAACATGCTGTCTTCGTGGATAGGGTCAAACGCGGCTGTGTCATCATGGCCTCGTGCGGAAAAGAAGATGAGAGAGTCAGCGTGTTCAACCGACTCTTGTTCTTGGCCGTACCCGTGAGCGTGATTTTGTGCGCGGCGTTCAACTACGTGGTAAGCGTCATGCTGTAGCGGACAAAAAAATAATGCCTCCCCGCGTTCTGTGAGGAGGCACTTTCTTACACCCTGAACGGAATATCCGGCAAAGTCAGCTTCTCGCCGGGCGGATATTTCCCCGTCTCAGTCAACCCTTCGTGAACCCTCGCGGCCATGTCAGCCACATCACCCACAGCGTAAGCCCCCGTAACAGCGTTCATAGCCAGAGCCCCGCCCGTCTTGAGCGTGATGGTCTCAGCCTGAATCATGTCGGCCTTGATCTGGTTCCACAATGGAGACCTGCTCCCGCCTTCCGTGATTATGACTCTGTCGACAGGAGTCCCGGCCATGCGCGAGCGTTCAGCAATCTCCGAGTATTCGCCCGCAATCGCCTCAAGCACCGCCCGCCAAAGAACAAACTGATTCGTGTTCATGCCCATGTTGATGAAGCAGCCGTGTACATCGCGAAAACCTTCCGGCCCTCCCGTCAGCCAAGGAAGGAATCTCACGCCCTCCGCCCCGTGTTCGAGCTTCGCCGCGCCATCGCTCAGGTAGTCATAGTACGAGTCATCGCCCGGCTTGCCGCAGACGTTGTCCCTGAACCACCTTAACGCAAGCCCGCCCGTCCTGACGAATCCCCAGTAGAAATATGTCCCGGGAAGAGTCCCGGAGTTGAAGATGAGTCCGCTTCCCTTTTTGCTGAGACCGGGGACGATGCCGCCCGTTGAGATGCAGAACATCGAGCATGTCCCGGCGACATCGACGGCGTGGCCCGGCTCATGCACCCCGCAGGCAAGCAATGACTGCATAGTGTCTCCTGCCCCCGCGCAAATCGGAGTGCCTTCTGGAAAACCGGTGAACTCCGCGCATTCATGGGAGAGTCCGCCGACAATGTCCCAAGGTTTCACGATACGCGGCATTAATTCGCGTGATATTCCGAGAATGCCGAGCTGTTCATCAGACCAAGATTTTTTGACGACATCATAGCCCAGCCCCCAGCCTGACATCGCGCCCCAGTCGATGAACGCGTCATCAGCCTTGAGCCCGGCAAGGTTCATGAGGATGTAGGGTGCGTTGTGAACCAGCTTGCGGATTCTTCCGGCGTTGGGGTCATTCCTGAGAAGCCAGCGGGCATGCAGCGCGGGGAAAAGGCACAGAGGCTCAGGGTTTCCAGTCTCACGCGCCCAGATGCCGAGATTGAGCGCTGAGAGTGAGTCCGCGTCTTCCTGTGTCCGCGAGTCTAGGTAGTTGATGAACGGTGTGATTGCCCGGCCGTTCTCATCGACACCTGCGACCCCGCAGATTATCCCGTCTCCCATGACTGCCCGGACTGATGACGTGTCTATGCCCTTGTCCCGCATGATTTCCGCGCAGCGTTTCATTCCCTTCAAGGCAAGCCGGAAGTATTCATCAACGTCCATTTCTACCCATCCCGCATGAGGGTAGTTTAGGGTTGTGGGGTTCACGTCAGCGGCAACTTGAGTCCCTGCCTCGTCATACACGGCAACTTTCACGCTCTGTGTCCCGGCATCGAAGCAAATATAGTGTTTCATGTATCAAACCTCCCGGACGTATTATAGCCCATAACAAAACGCCCTCCCCGTTCACGCTCGAACAAGGAGGACGCTGTGATTACTGCTTGTGTGTAGTCGTCTGCGTTGTACTACTTTTTGCGTGTAAGAACGAAGCTCCCAAGCACTGCGAGAGCGAGAACCGCGCTTCCTGCCGAGCATCCGCCGCTTGAGCCGCCGACTCCGCGAATGTCTCCGCTGGTTGATGTGGTTGACGTAACCACGATTGAGGGCTCTGAAAGCGACACAGCCGCATCCTCAAAGTCTGACGTTGTTACCGCGCCGTTCACTACCTCGAATACCAAGTAGGCCAGCGTGTTCTGTGAGACGTAGGTCTTCGCCAGGGCTGCCGTGACCTCAACAGGACTCTGCGTTGAGCCAGTGTAGACGTAAACCTTTGATGCCGCCGCACCCGTTGCGCTGACACCGTTGGGGTAGAATGTCGGTACGCCTACGTTCGTGCCTGTAGGAGTGTTGTCGAACGTGATCTCCGCGATGTACGCGCCGTCAGGAATGTTGGTCAGCTGAGGAAGTGAGCAGACATAGACCAGATTGTTGGCTGTCATGTATGTCTTCTCTGCCGCTGTCGCCTCCCAGCCGTCGCCCGCCGCATCGTAGGGAAGGTGAGTCAGGGTCTTGCCGTACGCCGCTGAGATAAGCTCAATGATGGCCTCATCGACTGCGGGGTTGAACGTGTCAGTCGCCTTCACCGTAACGGTCTCCGTAACTGTTACTTCAACGCCTTCTTCGGTAGTACCGGTAGCCGTATCGAATGCCGCCGCGTCTGCCGTGCTTATTTCCGTGAAGATGATGGGCTCGTATGTCGCGCCCGCCTCAACATAAGCCACTGCGGTGAGAACGCCTGCCTCGGGTGCGCCGTCCAATGAGCTTACACCGGGGATCACGTCAGTGCTCATGCCGTTGCTGTCAAGGAACACGACTTCGTTGCCGCCGTCATCGGTCGCCGCGAAGAACGAGCCAGCAACAGGTGTCTTGCCCATGTCGATTCCGGGCTTCCTGCCGTACATTGATTCGTCGAACTTCGGAAGGGGGATAGGCTGCATACCCGATGCCTTGGGCTTGAACGGAGCAGGCACACCGATTACTCTCTTGGTGTCTCCGTCGCTCTTCTGCCTCATTCTTGCGGCAGCGTTCTTGAGGTTGCCCTCATTGTCGCCGGCAGTGTATGTCTCTGTCGCGGCTTCCTCGAGGTTGGCACCGGTCTGGATTGTTGTAGTCGTTATGCTTGTCATGCCGAGAAGCCTAGCTATGGTGCTGGCGATTGAGGTCAACCCACTGCTTATTCCTGATGACACAGTTGCTGTCGGAGCTGCCGTCATCTGCTGGAATGTGGGCATTGTCGCCACGGCAACGTTGATAACCTTCACGGTTACTGTTACCACTGTCGTCAGAACCTTCGTCTGGGTTGTCGCCGAGCTTGAGCCGCCCTCCGGCTTGGGGGTAACTGCCTTGCTCACTGTTACGTAAATGTTCGCAGTGGCACTCTCTGTTACTGTCGTGCTGTGTCCCGCGACGTCCCCTGAGGTGAATGTCTCAGTCGCTGTAACCGTTACTGTGAAGTACCCTGTGGCCGCTGAGGATGAGGGGCTGAATGTTACTGTCGTCCCGCTCAGTGTCGCCCAAGGGGCCGTTGACGAGAGGCTGTAGGACAGTGTGCCGCCGTGCGCCGCTGTGGCTGAGATTGTTGACGTGGCTGTGCTGCCGAGAGTAACGCTGACATCGCTGGGGCTGGCTGTTACCGTAACCGCCATTGCAGTACCCGCGACAGAGAGCATTGCAACAACCATGAATAACGCAAATAACTTCTTCATGAAACAAAAGCACTCCTTTCGGAATATAGTGAAAACCTTTGATACCGTACTAAGTAATACACGCAGAACTACGTTGCATATTTTACACCGCGCTGTTAGCTTGTCAACAAGCCTGTGAAAAAATTTCGTATTCTTCAAACGGTATTATTACGCAGAAAAAACCCAGCAGTCTAATTTAATGTAGACTTAAGAATATTGGGAAGGGAATTATCGCTCTTAAGCTGGCGGATCAACTCAGCCCTCCGCGCATTCCCGGCCTCGTAAAGCTCAACCAGCCTGCACTTCACCATCACCGCCCGGCGCGAGTTCGGGTAATTCTTCAATGACAGCTCCAGAATCTCCGCGGCCTCTTTCCTGCGCTCCTCCGGGAATCCCTCAAGGTACAAGTCCGCCAGATCCCAGTAAGCTGCCTCGCCTTCCTCAGTTCCCTTGCATCTCTCAGCAATCTTCCGCAGTATGGCCTCCTTCTCTGCTGGGTCAGCGTCAGAGCCAAGACGGTTGAGCTCCACGCGCATAATCATCCCCTCACGCTCGACAGCCGTAATGTCCGCGCCGTAAGAACACACCGGCATAATCAGCACCGACATCAACGCGGCAATCTTCAGCCATGAATCACGCATCAACATCCGGCCTTCCTACAGATACGTATGTGAATCCCCTGCGCCTCATGTCATCCGGCGACCAGAGATTCCTTCCGTCAACAATCAGCGGGCGGGTCATCAATGACTTCATCCGGGTGAAATCGGGCTGTCGGTAGATGTCCCACTCTGTAACGACTGCCAGAGCGTCCGCGCCGTTCACAGCGTCGTACATGTCCTGGACGTAGACGAGTCCCTTCCGTTCGCCGAGCACTGAGCGGGTCTCATCGACTGCGCGGGGGTCTGTGGCCTGGATCTTCGCGCCTGCCTCCAAGAGCGAGCGTATGAGGACTTGGGCGGGGGCTTCGCGTGTGTCTGAGGTCTTGGGCTTGAAGGCGAGTCCCCAGACTGCTATCACTTTGCCTTCGAGCGTGCCGAGTTTAGCTGACAGCTTGGCGAACATGGCCGCTTTTGCCCGCTCGTTCACGTCGTCAACCGCTGTTAGAATCTGGGGCTCATACCCTGCCGCCCTCGCGAAATCCCGCAGCGCCCGGACATCTTTCGGGAAGCATGACCCCCCGTAACCGCACCCGGCGTTGAGGAACTTCTTGCCTATTCTCGCGTCGAGTCCTATTCCCCGTCTGACACTCTCGACGTCAGCCCCTACATGCTCGCATATCCCGGCTATCTCGTTCATGAATGATATTCTCGTGGCAAGCATGGCGTTGGCGGCGTATTTGGACATCTCGGCGGATTTCGTGTCCATGAAGACCAGCTTTGACGGCTCAAGGAACGAGTACATCTCCTCGAATATGCGCCTGCCTTCAGGTGAGTCGACTCCTATGATGACTCTGTCGGGTTCGAGAAAGTCAGTGAGTGATGAGCCTTCGCGGAGGAACTCAGGGTTTGAGGCCATGAAGAGCTTGTGCTGGACGTTGCGGGCTTGAAGCTCCTGCGTGATGACGGACTGCACCCGTGTGTTTGTGCCGACCGGGACGGTTGACTTGACGATGACGAGGAGAGACCCGGCCATTCCCGCGCCTATGTCATGAGCGGCTGACTCTATGTAGGTCATGTTCGCGCTTCCGTCCGGGTTCTGGGGAGTGCCTACGCAGATAAAACACGCGTCAGAGTTCACGAGGGCTTCGGCTGTCGACTCGGTGAATGAGAGCCTTCCTTCGGCCATGTTGCGCTTCATCATTTCTTCGAGGCCGGGCTCGTAGAAGGGTACGATGCCTTTGCGGAGCTTTGCGACTCTCTCTGTATTCACGTCAACGCAGGCTACATTGTTGCCATAGCGGGCGAGGCATGTGCCGGTAACGAGACCTACATAGCCCGTGCCGATTACTGCAAGTTTCACTGTGTTAATCCTCCTGTAAGTGTGTGAGATGGGAGAATTATACACTCTGATTTTTGGGATGAAGGAGAGGACTTGCCTTCTGATTCTGAAACAGGAAGAAGGCTTGCTGCGTGTCCGGGAATCTGGAATGAGACAGGCTGCTCGTGGCTGAAAATTTTTGCCGGCTTTTGTTTTTCCGGGCGGGAAGTCTGGCGTTTGCCGCCGGGATTATGCGCTGTTATGCACGGCTTGTGAAGTATAATGCGCTGGAAAGGGGATAAGTTTTCAGGGGTTGCAAAAATTTCAAGCACTGTATAAAATATTTCCCGCGTTGAAGCGAACGCCCGGGTGGCGGAATTGGTAGACGCGCTAGATTCAGGTTCTAGTGGTCGCGAGGTCGTGGAGGTTCGAGTCCTCTCTCGGGCATAAGATAGCTGATGAGGGTATAATCGTGTTGCTTGACATGGTTATACTCTTTTTGTTATCATGCGTCATTGCACCAAAAGCAAAGATAGAATGTACTGCGGCTTTGCCTAACAGGGGAGGTATAAAATGCCTGAATTTGTGCCAATCAGCAAGACCCGGAAGAGATACACTTTCGGCCGCGCGCATGATGTAGTTGATATGCCCGATATGATAGGGGTGCAGAGGGATTCATACCACTGGTTTTATCAGGATGATGTACTGCCGGAAGAAAGACAATCACAGGGGCTTCAGGAATTACTGGAAGAAGTGTTCCCTATAGAGAGCTATGACGGGGCGTTTGCACTGGAGTTTCTCAGCTATTCAATCGACAAGCCAAAAATCACAGAAGAAGAAGCAAGACAAAAAGATATGACGTGGGCGCGGCCTATCAAGGCAACAATCCGCCTCACGAACACGAAAACTCAGGTCAGGAAGGAAGCAAGGGAGATATTCCTCGGAGATTTTCCCGTCATGACCGACCGTGGGACGTTCATCATCAACGGCACAGAGCGTGTTGTGATAAATCAGCTTGCCCGTTCAGCAGGAATATATTTCACGCACAACTCAGACGGATGCTCGGCCAAGTTAATCCCGGACCGCGGGGCATGGCTTGATTTCGCTATGCCTGAGTCAGAAAAGGAACTAATCACCGCCAACATCGACAACAGGAAGAAGCTGCCCGTGACACTGCTGCTCAAGGCACTAGGCGCGAGGAACAACGACCATATACTTGAGCTGCTTGGGATTGAGGCTGTCTTCAGGGAGTATGACTCTGAGCTGAAAGGCTACATGGCCGCGGAGGATGTCCACAATGAGAGGGGGAATCTGATAGTTTCGCGTGGGACTATTCTTGACGAGGAGCGCATAGCCCTTCTGTACAGCGCGGACAATTCGGAGGGAGCAGGGATTCTTGTTTACGACATGGAGCCCGCGTTAGCCCGCACGATAGCCAGAGACCCGACAGACAGCCCTGACGAGGCGATAAAGGACATCTTCAAGCGTCTTAAGCCCAACGAGCTGGGAAGGATAGAGAACGCCCGCGACTATTTCAGGAGTTTGCTACAGGATCCCCGGCGTTACACACTGGGCAGGGTAGGACGCTACAAGCTGAACAGGCGGCTCAATATGGACATCCCTGAAGATGAGCGTCTGCTTAGTCTTGATGATGTAGTCGCTATCGTCAAGGAAATGTTTGCGATGAAAGCAGAGGACAAAATCAGCGATGATATTGACCATCTAGGCAACAGGCGGGTGCGTTCAATCGGCGAGCTTTTGCAGAACCAGGTGAGAATCGGACTCCTGAGAATGGAGAGGATAGTACGCGAGAGGATGACCACAATCCCGAACCTTGACGAGGTAACCGGGCGTGAACTCATCAACGTTAGGCCTATAGCCGCATGTCTCCGTGAGTTTTTCGGGTCAGGTCAGCTTTCTCAGTTCATGGATCAGACTAACCCGCTTGCTGAGGTTACGCACAGAAGAAGACTCTCAGCACTCGGACCGGGCGGCCTCAGCCGGGAACGCGCTGGCTTCGAGGCGAGGGACGTTCACTACACTCACTACGGCAGGGTATGCCCCATTGAGACACCTGAAGGCCCGAACATCGGTCTTGTTTCGTCTCTCACGACATACGCCAGCATAAACTCTCACGGCTTCCTTGTTACACCGAGGCGCAAGGTGGAAGGCGGGAAGCTGACGGATGACGTTGTTCTTCTCTCAGCGGATGACGAGGACAAGAGCTATGTGGCGATGGCAAGCACGAAACTTGAAGCTGACGGCCTCACGATAGCGGGCGACTCATGCCCCACGCGCCACGCGGACGAGATTATAACGATGCCGACAGATCTTGTTGATTACATGGACGTTTCACCGCGCCAGATTGTCTCGCCTTCGACAGCGTTAATCCCGTTCCTTGAGCATGACGACGCCAACAGGGCATTGATGGGGTCCAACATGCAGCGTCAGGCAGTCCCGCTTCTTGTCCCGGAAGCCCCCAGGGTGGGCACAGGAATCGAGCACAGGATAGCGAGGGACTCCGGCTCATGCGTAACGGCAAAAGATGACGGTACTGTAACATACGTAGACTCTGACCGCATAAAGATCCGCAACGCAAGAGGCCGCGAGCGCACGTATGAGATGATAAAGTTCCGCCGCTCCAACCAGTCGACATTGATTCACCAGAGACCGTTAGTCCGCAAGGGCGAGAATGTCAGCAAGGGCGACATAATAGCCGACGGCCAAGCAATCGAGAACGGCGAGCTTGCTTTGGGTCATAACGTTCTTGTTGCGTTTGTCCCTTGGGAGGGCTACAACTTCGAGGACGCAATTCTTCTCAGCGAGAATCTCGTGAAGGAAGACAAATTTTCATCCATACATATAGAAGAGTATGAAATCGAGGCGAGGGAGACCAAACTAGGCCCGGAAGAGATAACCCGCGACATCCCCAACGTAGGCGAGGACATGCTGAGGAATCTTGATGATGACGGGATAATCAGGATAGGAGCAGAAGTAGCCGCCGGGGATATTCTCGTAGGCAAGGTTACACCCAAAGGAGAGTCAGACCAGACCCCGGAGGAAAAGTTATTGCGCGCGATATTCGGCGAGAAAGCCCGCGAAGTCCGCGACAACTCCCTAAAGCTCCCCAACGGCTCATGGGGGAAAGTAGTTGCCATAAAGCAGATGGACAGGCGCAATTCACCCGAAGCGTTAGGGTCAGGGGTGATACGCTCGGTGAAGGTATACGTCGCGCAGCGCAGGAAAATCACAGTCGGCGACAAGATGGCAGGCCGTCATGGCAACAAGGGTGTCGTCAGCAGAATTCTTCCCGTTGAGGATATGCCGTATCTGCCTGACGGGACTCCTGTTGACGTTGTGCTTAACCCGCTCGGTGTTCCCAGCCGCATGAACTTGGGGCAGGTTTTGGAGACCATAATGGGATTTGTCGCGCTCAACAACGGCTGGCACGTGTCAACGCCTGTATTTGAGGGCGCGAATGAGAACGAGATTTTCGCCGAGATGAGGAAGATTGCCGCCGCGAAATACCCGGATCTGACCGAAGACGGGATGATAACGATACGCGACGGAAGGACTGGCAGGCCGATGGACAAGAAGGTAACAATCGGGTGCATGTACATGTTGAAGCTGAATCACCTTGTTGACGACAAGATTCACGCGCGTTCAACTGGGCCTTACAGCCTCATCACCCAGCAGCCTCTTGGAGGAAAGGCGCAATTCGGAGGCCAGAGGTTCGGCGAGATGGAAGTGTGGGCGCTTGAGGGCTACGGAGCCGCGAACGTATTGCAGGAGATTCTGACAGTGAAATCCGACGACATCAGGGGACGCGACAAGACATATGAGCGCATCGTGAAGGGTCAGAGCCTCGTGAAGCCGGGTGTTCCTGAGAGTTTCAGGGTTCTCGTGAAGGAATTGCAGGGATTGGGGCTTGACGTGGAAGTTGAGTTTGACGACGGCACGCACGGGGATATACCTATAGAGGATGACGAGAAGTCGATTTTCACCGGTAAGCCGCCTGAGATGTTCTCATCTCCCAGAAAGCCTAGAAAGTCCCGCGCAAAACCCCAGCAGTCTGCCGCGCCAGAAGCTGATATTCTGTCAGAAGCTCCCGCGCCTGATACTGAAACTATGCCGGAAATTGCTGATATTTTCGACAGCGACAGCACAGAGCCTACAGAAGAGGAACTTGCGAACCTGACAGAAGAAGAGATGCTGCTCGGCGATGATGACAGGAAGAAACAAGGCGTACCCGGAATATTTGACGACACTGAAGGCATCTGAGAGGGGGAAATTCAGACTTGGCAAAGAGAAAAGAGATAACAGGAGTGCGCATCAAGCTGGCCACGCCGGAAAGGATACACGCTATTTCCAAAGGCGAGGTACTAAAGCCTGAGACGATAAATTACCGCACATTGAGGCCTGAGACTGACGGGCTTTTCTGCGAGCGCATATTCGGCCCGACAAGAAGCTACGAATGCAAATGCGGGAAATACAAGAGGAGCGGCCCCAAGTTCAAGGGCGTAATCTGCGAACACTGCGGGGTTGAAGTTACAGACAACAGAGTCCGCCGTGAGAGGATGGGGCATATTGACCTTGCTGTTCCTGTCGTACATATCTGGTATCTGCGCGGGATTCCCAGCCGTCTCAGTCTTCTTCTTGGGACGAGCGCAAAGGATCTTGAGCGCGTGATATATTTTGCCCCCCTCAAGAAGCCGGAGAAAGCCTACAAGGTTACAGCGACAAGCAGGCCTGATCTTGTGGCGGAAGGCGCGGTTATCCCGGCTACTGAGATGAAGATTCACGAGCATTATGACCCGGAATTTCGCTGTGAGAAGGCCTACGTTATCGATGAGATGCTGAGTATCCCGCTCAACGTGGGCGACATAATTTCAGCGGCTCAGGTCTCAAAGTACAAGACAGAATACGGCGATGAGAGCCTCCGGGCAGAGCCGGCGTTTGTCCTCACTGAGGCTTCGGAGGAATTAGGACTTGAGGCGGGCGCAATTGTCCCGGCGTCGAAAGCCCCGGACTCAGCGGAGCGGGCGAAAACAGGCAGCAATGACGCGTTCATAGTCACAGGGGCGGTCAAGGTTCATGTTGACGGGCAGGAGCTGTCCAAGGGAAAAATCTTGTCTGAGTCTGAGATGAAGAAGGCTCATGAGCTTTACCCGGAGCTTTTCCCGGAAGGCAAGGAGAGGACCGAGCTTGAGCAGTGCAGCGTTGTTGTTGATGACCCGTGCCACTTGGTTATATTGCCCGGAAGTTCTCCGTTTGAACAGGGTGATGTGATATTCGAGCATCAGCAGAAACTGTGCAAGGCCTACGATGACAGGTTTGACGCTGGAATCGGAGCGGACGGAGTATTAGCACTCATCAATAGGCTTGATCTTGACTTCCTCGCCGACTCTCTCAGGGAGCAGATAGCGGACACGACAGGCCAGAAGAAGCGCAAGCTCATCAAGCGTCTTCAGGTTACAGAGGACTTCAGGAAGAGCGACTCTCAGCCCCAGTCCATGATACTCACCGTCCTTCCAGTGATACCGCCGGATTTGAGGCCTCTCGTTCAGCTCGACGGAGGAAGATTCGCAACGAGCGACCTCAACGACTTATACCGCCGTGTAATCAACCGCAATAACAGGCTCAAGAAACTTCAGCAGCTCAACGCCCCCGAAATCATCATCAGGAACGAAAAGAGGATGCTTCAGGAATGTGTTGACGCTCTCATAGACAACGGCAGAGTCGGCAAGGCTGTACTCGGTGCAGGTAACAGGCCGCTGAAGAGCCTCACGGATTTGCTGCGCGGGAAAAAGGGACGCTTCCGCCAGAATTTGCTGGGCAAGCGCGTCGACTACTCCGGGCGTTCGGTCATAGTCATCGGCCCACAGCTCAAGATCTATCAGTGCGGACTCCCCAAGCAGATGGCACTTGAACTCTTCAAGCCGTTTGTCATCCGCAGGCTCGTTGAAGGAGGACTGGCCCCCAACGTCAAGAACGCAAAGAGACGAATCGAGAAAGGCGGCGGCGAAATATGGGAGATTCTGGAGAACATCATTAAGGATCATCCCGTAATGCTCAACCGCGCGCCTACCCTTCACCGTCTCGGCATTCAGGCGTTCGAGCCCGTCTTAATGGAGGGCAAGGCTATCAGGCTTCATCCTATGGTCTGCACGGCTTTCAACGCTGACTTTGACGGCGACCAGATGGCAGTACACGTTCCGTTGAGCATTGAGGCGCAGGCTGAGGCACGTCTTCTCATGTTGTCAGCCAACAACCTCCTTTCACCAGCAAGCGGAAGGCCAGTGGTTACTCCCACGCAGGATATTGTTCTTGGCGTGTATTACCTGACCGACATGCGCGAAGGACTCAAGGGCGACGGAAGCCACTTTATGGACATGGATGATGTACTGTCGGCAATCTCGCACGGCACTGTCCACGTAAACGCGAGAATCTGGCTCAAGGAGAACCCGGAATTATGGGGGCATCCCAAGGGACGAAGGAAGTACAGCAACGGTGCGGACGCGGTTATCGCTGAGAGTTTCGAGGACGTACAGGGAACTACACACGCGGTGTTCTTCGAGACCAGCCCGGGACGAGTTCTCTTCAATACAAAGATTGCACCCCAGCTGAGATTCGTGAATGAGCAGCTCGGCAAAAAGAAAATCGGCAGGCTTCTTGATGACGCTTACGACAAGGTAGACAGGCCCGGAGTCGTTGAGATGCTTGACGAGATAAAATCTCTCGGCTACCACTGGGCGGCAAGGAGCGGAATCAGCTTCGGAGTCCAAGCCGTCAGAATCCCGGACGAGAAAGCCGAAATTACCCGCGCAACTCAGGCAGAAGACGACACCGCCAAAGAGAACTACGAGATGGGACTCTTGACGTATGACGAGTATCTTGACCAGAAGAGCAAGCTGTGGGCTGAAGCTACGAGGGACATTGCGGACAGCATAGAGGCTCACATGACAGAAGATAACCCCGTCCGCATGATGGTCGACTCAGGGGCGCGGGGCTCCAAGGGTCAGCTTGGGCAGATGGCAGGAATACGCGGGCTCATGGCCGACCCTACAGGAAAGACAATAGACTACCCAATCACGGCGAATTTCCGCGAGGGTATGAACATGCTTGAGTACTTCATATCGACCCACGGCGCGAGGAAAGGGCTTGCTGACACCGCGCTTAGGACGGCGAAATCAGGCTACCTTACGAGAAGGCTTGTTGACGTTTCTCAGGATCTCATCATCACAGAGCATGACTGCGGGACAACAAAGGGCATCTGCATACGTCCCCTCATAAGCGAAGGCAAGACCATGATAGGAATCGCCGAAAGAATCGCAGGACGCACATCACTCCATGACATAGAAGCAAACGGTGAGCTTATCGTGAAATCAGGCGACATAATCACAGAAGCCCTCGCGAAAAAAATCGAGGCCGCCGGGATTGATGAGGTATGGGTCAGAAGCCCCCTTGCCTGCGCGCTGAAGAAGGGAGTCTGCCAGAAGTGCTACGGACATGACCTATCGTCAAGAAAGCTAGTCCCAATAGGCGAGGCTGTAGGAGTTGTTGCGGCTCAGTCAATCGGTGAACCGGGTACTCAGCTCACTATGAGGACGTTCCACACAGGCGGAGTGCGTTCGGCTGAGGACATAACGCAGGGTCTTCCGAGAATCGAACAGCTGTTTGAAGTCAGGAGGCCGCGCAAGGTCTGCATACTGGCCGGGATAGAAGGGCGCATCAAGGAAATCATCACTGAGGGGAAGCGCAAGGTCATAATCGAGGACGATGAAGGAAACACGATAACCCACGCGATCCCTTCAGGTCAGGACATCCGCGAGGGTATAGAAGTCGGCATGGAAGTCGGGAAGCTGACAGCCCTCACAGAAGGAAGCATTGACCCTCAGCAGCTGCTTGAAGTTGAAGGTATTGACGCTGTGCAGAAGATGCTTGTGGATGAAATACAGTACGTCTACCATTCACAGGGCGTGAGCATCAACAACAAGCACATAGAAGTGATACTGAGGAAAGTTGCCCCCCTCAACAAAGTACGTGTGATTGAAGAGGGTGATACTTCATTCGTTGCCGGCGACATGATATGGGAAGATGAAGTTGCGAATGTCGAGAAGGAAATTACGGACGACAACGAGAGGCGCGTGAAGGATGCCGCGGAGAATTTTGCGGGCGATGTTCTTGTTGCGCTTGACAGGCCGGACGAGGAGCTTGACCAGTTCGTGGGCCAGCCCCTCACGGAGGAAGTATTGAGGAAGATTCTTACTCCGGGAGTCGCGGTAAAGGCGTTCACCGTCCTTCACGGAAGCTCCGAGATTGACGTTATAATCGGGAAGTCAGCGTTCAGGAAGAGGATGTTCAACGCGAGGCTTCTCAACGATCTTAATTTCGGCAGGGCGAGGCTGAAGAAGAATATAAACTTGGGCCGGGACGCTCTGAAACTGGTGACGTCAGGAGGCCCTGTAGTCGTCAGGATAAGGCAGAAGGAGAACCTCGACGCGCTCATAGGCATAAAGTGGCTCGCTGAGGAAGTGGCCATCCCCAAGAAAGACGGCAAGAGGATGGTTGCGGAAAAAGACACCTTCATCACCCCGGAGCGGGCGCAGGCAATAACACAGAGCGGCTTCCGGGACATCAAGGTATGGAACGCTGTGGAACATATCGATGTTACCGAGGGCATCCGCAAGGCTCTTGAGGCTATGGAGCTTGCAGGGAAAGAAATTTACGAAAACGGCGAGTTTTCCGGGAAGACTGTTGACGCACAGACCCTCGAAGACCTGGCGACAGGCGCGCTTGAGATGATAGAGGCTGACACGGGGGACGAGGTCATAACGATAACAAGAGGCGACATTATGAGGAAACTTCTTGCCGCGAAACTCAGGAACAAAATCTACGTCAGCGGCGTGTTCGGTCAGCAGGAAAAAAGCAGCCCTGACACAGACACAGTATCAGAAGCAGCAGTCCCGGAAGAAAACGAACCGGAAGAAGCTAGGGTAAACATCACGGGAGGGGTTGAGCTGAAAGCCGAAGCAATAGCCGCAATTGCCGCGATGAATCCGCTGGAGTTGTGGGTGAGAGCCTCGAACTCAAAGCCTGAAACTGTGCATCTCATACGCGAATACACGTTTGTCCAGAGAATGCGCGAGTTCCCGGAATGCAGGCCGTTCATTCACGGGATCACTAAGGCGGCTCTTGCTACTGACAGCTTCCTTAGCGCGGCTTCGTTCCAGCAGACGGCTCAGGTTCTCGCGGGGGCGGCCGTGAAGGGCGAGATGGATCCTTTGAGCGGCCTCAAGGAGAATGTCATCATAGGGCATCTCATCCCGGCAGGAACAGGGGCGGAGGCTTTCAGGAGCATAGCCTACAGGTCAGACGGAAGGCCGAGGTTCCGCATGTTCTCGCCGAAAGCAGGCACTGAGGCATCAAAACCTGAACCTGTGCTGGAAAGCAAAGACATATTCACCGAGTAATTCACGCCGGAAAATTTATCCCCCCAGTCTCAAAAGGCCGGGGGGATTTTTTTATGCCCTAGTATCTCAGTCCGTATGAAGGGTAATATATACGCTCATCGTTGAGACCCTCTTTCTGCTCCTCAAGGGCGCGCCGTCCCTCGTTTCCCATTTCTTTGGCAAGTATGGATGTCAGGACGTGAACAGCAAACATTGAGCCTATGAGGCTGCTTCCGAACAAGGGAGAATTGTCGCTCACGTAGAAGTGCATTGAGGCATGTGCGCAGACTGGAGCGGCAGGGCTGTCTGTTATCGCCGCAATCTGAGTCCCGCGCGAGGCAATCTGCGAGGCCGCTTCCGTAACTTCTATCACATAGCTGGGAAGCTCGCATACTATGAGCATGTCAGACTCTCCGATGCTCCTAGACTGTTCGAGCAGAGACAAAGACCCCCTGCGCATGAGTACGCTTTTGAGTCCCAGCTCGGCAAAACGTGTATATAGCCATTCAGCAGGCATTGACGAAATTCCCCAGCCCATGCAGTATATAGACGCTGAAGCAAGGGCGGCACGGCAGAAGTTTTTGACATCCTCACTGTTTGCCGAAATGTTCCTGTAGGTCTCGTCTATATTGGCCTGCTCTATGCGGCATAATTTGAGGGCGGTGTCTGTTCCTGCGTCGGGGAACATGTCAGACGATGAGGGGATAACTTGGTTGAGCAGCTTTTTCTTGAGCGTGTTCTTGAGGTCAGCATAGCCGTCAAAACCCAGCATTCTCGCCACACGCACAAGCTGGGCGCGTGAGACGGATAGTTTTTCGGCTGTCTCACTGATTGAGTGAAATGCTATCTCAGGAGAATTGCCAAGAATGTACTCTGCTACTCTTCTTGTTTTGGCCGGGAAATGTTCCAGCCTTCCCCGTATTTTGTCTTCAAGCCGCTGAATGTCCATAATATCATCTCGCTTATTCCAGTTTTCCGCACATGACGTAATTAACCCCGCTTCCCCGTGATGACCTGAAAGAGCCTTCAACTTTCACTGGGTCATTGTCATTCTTGCCCGCTAATTTTTCCCGCATGGCCTTGTCATATACTCGTACGACGATGAAGTCGCGGCCGTTTTCCGGGTCTTCCTGCCTGACGGCAAAGCGCGTGTACTGCCCCATTCCTGTTTGTCCCTCGTTCTTTGCCTTTATGACGTGCAGCTTTCCTGAGAGGGTTACAGTGTTGACTGTCTGCCCTAATTCCGGGAGGACTTCAGCTTCTGTTACGGTGAGGAAGAGTTCTCCGCTTCCCTTTGAGGAACGCAGTACGCCCTTGACGAGAAGGGGCGTGTTTTCGCCGAGAGCCTGCAATTTCTCCATGAGTTCATCTGAGAATGCTCGCGCGCTGAGGAAGTCTTTGCGTTCTGTTCCTGCGAAAATGTTTTCCTGCCTGATAGAGAACGGGAAATAAGGCTGCTTCTTTCTGCTCAGGTGATGGAGAAGGCCTGAGACTGTTACGGTGTTGGTGTAATTCATCGGTATCACCCTCTGTGCTGGAATTATGATTGATGAGATTATTCTACAACATGGAGCGGGTGAATGCCTCGTAGTCAGTGCGCAAAGTTTGCGGGGTCTGTGCTGTATAATGGCAGGAAATCTCAGGAAAGAAGGCTGTTGTTTTATGCCCGGAGCGTCATGCGCTTATGTCAAGGCAGACAAGGTGCTTTTTGCGGGGACGTTTTTCGCGTTCTTGTTCTTTCACTTGTACCTGCCTCTTGTTTCAGGCGGCTCTGTAAGCGGAAGGTATCTTGATATTGCACTGGCTGCTTTGCTGCTTGCAGTGTCTGTTTTGCTGGCGTTATCGATGAAGACTGCTGAAATCGCCCTCAGCAAGGGGGAGGCTGTCCTATTCTCTGGAATCTCCCTGTACTTGCTTTACGGCTGCTTCATATCATTTTCCGGGCTCAATCTTGCCTCGTCTGCGCGCACTATAATTGAGCTGATCACATATTGCACATTCCTGGTTATTGTCTTCCTAGCCTCAAGAATAATAATCGCCCTTGACCTGAAATTCACGATGGTGAAGGTCTTGTGCCTTGCTTTGGGAATCTCCCTCATGACGGCGTATATCATGCACTTCGACAACTTCGCTTTTCTGGGCAGTATCGCCAATTTATTCCGGGCGGCAGGAAGATACAGGTTCGCTTTCGGATTCCCTCACGTCAATTCAGCAGGAAAGTTCGCGCTGTATTTCCTGGCCTACTCGTTCATGTACCGGGCTCTTGCCGAAGAGAGGAACACACCGGGTACATGGTTCAGCAGAATTTTCCTTGTCCCTGTTTCCGCTGTGGCTGTCATAATCCTTCTGTCTACGGGTTCACGCGCCTCAATCACGAGCCTTATACTGTTCATTCTGGCCTATTTATCGCTTACCTGTTACTCAAAACTTGGGGTCATACCAAGAATTATTACCGTCATAACAGCAATAGCACTGGCAGTATTCATAGCGGGCCTCATAGACTGGCAGTATATTTTTGTTGAAAGCAACAGGGAATCGAACTATGTGGCTCTTTTTGTGGTTGACGCAAAAAACGCTTGGCTCACAGGCCTGAGCTTCTCCAATTCAACAGACCTGTCAAGCATCGGCAATATTATATGGCTGGACAGCTTCTATCTGTACATATTCCTTCAGTCCGGGCTTATAGGCTTTGTGATATTCTTCAGCGCGATATTCCGTTTTGCCGCGGCGTATTTCAGGAAATCAGCGCAAATGACGAAGTTCCAGCGTCTCACAGGAGCATTGCTTGCCGTGTAACTGTATTACGGCCTGTTCGAGAATTACATGTTCGGACACGGAGCGTGGGAGATTGCCTCATGGTCATTGTTCATCGCCGAAATGAGCAGCATAAATCCCACAGAAAGGGGAAGCTCCCCGGCAAAACACCGGGAGAGTCGCGCAAAACCCCGTGAAATACAGCCCTCGCATGTTGCATAATTCGTAAAAGCTGATACAATGCAGAAAAGTTTTCATCAGGAGGTGTAAATCATGACAAAAGCAGAACTTATTGACGCAATCACTGCCAAGCTCTCCCCTATGCGCAAGAAAGATGTCGCCCCCGTAGTTGATGAGGTTTTCGCCGAGATTCAAGGCGCGCTCGCAAAAGGCGACAAATGTACGTTCGTGGGCTTCGGAGTGTTTGAAGTCAGAGAGAGGGCGGAGAGGGAAGGACGCAACCCCCAGGATCCCACAAAGAAAGTCATCATCCCCGCCAAAAAAGTTCCGGTGTTCCGTCCGGGAAAAGACCTCAAAGACAGCGTTCTTGACGCGCCCATCAGCAAGTAAAGCAGCAAAAGGCATCATGACTTGAAGGCGGTTCCCCCAGTAAAATGTGAGAGCCGCTTTTTTTGTGCAGGAAAGGACTAAATATCTCATGCTTTCATTCAGAAAATTAACGTGGCAGGACAAAGACATTTACACACAGCACTACCAGGCTTCACCCGTGAAATACGCGGAGTATTCATTCTTCGGGCTGTGGGCTTGGGATCACGCCTACCCAGTAGAGTTCGCCGAGTCATCAGGGAGACTCTTATGGATGAGATCAGCCGGACCGCTGTCGGGAATCTTCGGGCCCTGCGGAAATTGGGACGCTGTTACTGACTGGGGCGCGGAATTATCGGACTTCAAGCCCGGAGATGTGATATATGATGTCCCGGCTAGAGTCCGCGAAATTCTGGCAGGTCATGAAGGACTCAGGTTCACCGACGACAGAGACCAGCACGAATATGTGTACGCGGTGAAAGACCTGATTTCGCTCAAGGGCAAAGCATACTCCCACAAACGCAACAGGGTACGCGCATTCCTTGACGGCTACGAGTGGGACTATTACCCCGTAACACCCGGAGATTTCGCAGAGATTATGGACTTCCAGGAACGCTGGCGCGCTCACAGGATGCAGACAATGACGGATGACGAGGCGGAGTCCCTTGCTGACGAGGACACGGCGATTCAGAACGCTTTAGACCGCTGGGAGGATTTCGGGCTGATGGGCGGGATGCTCAAGGTTGACGGGAGGATTGTCGCCTACACTATCGCGGAGGAGCTTGACGGTGAGAATCTTGATGTCAGGTTCGAGAAGGCCATACCCGAATACGCCGGGAGCTATCAGGCCATCAACTATATGTTCCTGAGAGAGCAGGGCAGCGGCTACACTTGGGCTAACCGTGAGGAAGATATGGGGGAACCAGGACTCAGAGAGGCGAAAATGTCATACAATCCTGCTTTCATGCTGGAGAAATTCCAGATGGAAATCTTGTAGAAGGCAGGCACAATCCCAATCATGATATACCTAGTTATAGGCTTGTTCATCGCAGTGGCAGTAGGAGCGTTCTTGCGCCAGCAGTCAGGCCGCTCGTCTCAGGAAACACAGGAAGCTCCCCCGGAAGCCCCCGCAGAAGTTAATCCTGAGTCGCTTGACCTGCCGGATGTCGAAATAATGGAGGATGACGACGAAGGACTCGTGCTGTCAGCAAAACCAGTAACAGCCCCCGACATGGCCGCCACCGCCACATATTCAGCCCACGCCCCGGCAGGCGAGGACTCACCCTACGGACTTTCCTCAGAACCCAAGAAACAAGCTCAGGCAAAAGCCAACCTCCTCCGGTGGTGCGGAAGAACAGGGAATGTCCAAGTCGGCAACATAGTAGTCCCCGGCCCTGTCGCTTACTGGTCGAACGGTGAACCCGCAACCCCTGAGCCCTCGTGCATCAACATTGAGCTTCCCGTCGAGTTTCCGCAGAAGGGAGAGCAATTGCCAGCTGACGGCGCGGAGTCCTATCAGGCCATGACACCAATTCAGCGCGGGATATATCTCACCTGGCTTTCCGGCGCTAGGATTCAGCCACCGCTTCACATGTGCTACCCGGCAATCTGGCTTTACGGCATCGAGCGCAGGACTATTGTCGACAAACTGGACTTGGGTATGTGCATCAACGAGGCATTCAGGCTGCTGCCGCTGTTACGGTGGGACGCTCTCCGGGATAATCTCGTCAGGTTCATCACGTGGCTGGCGATAAAAGTATGGCTGCCGGATGAAGACCTGCTCGCACTCTGCAAGCGCCTCGACTCAGTCCCTGAAGGACTCCTCGACATCCTCCTGAACTCGTACGCAAACTCAATGCTGCCCCTGCCGTCAGCAGTAGCCTTCACTGTCGTACGGACATGCGCCAAACTTCACCGCGAGGGTCAGCCCCAAGTCAACCACTCAGACGAAGCACTACAGAAATTCACGCCCATCTACAAGGAGCTGTGCAAGGGCGGACTCATCCTCATAAAGCCTCAAGCCGTCCTCAAAGTCTCCTACAAGCCCGCTAATCCCTCAGTCAGTCTCAGCAAGAAAGACAACGAGTCAGTAGAGATTCCTGACTTTTTCGCCGACCTGTCTATCTTCAAGTCGCTTGTTGACTCGTGGGAAGTCTTCCTTGAAGCGAACAAGGCCGCCGAGCCAATGCCCAACCTTGCCAGCATTGAGGAACGCCCGGACTTCGAGGGGTTCATCAAGACTCTCAGGCCTGAAGGAAGCGACCTGCCATTAATCGCGACGCTTGGGAATCTCGGAAAGCTCATGAAGTTCAGCACATCGCCTGACGTGAAGCTCAACGGCAAGGAACGCAAGGCCATCGTTGACACAGCGCAGGTTGAGGGCTGGCAGATTCTCCCGGACCTGGGCATCTCAGGCCGCGAGTACAACTGGAACGACAAGATTCTCTTCACTGAGCTTGCGCCGGGCACCCACCTGTCGCAGTCTTACCGGGTAGCGTCGTTCATCCTTGAGTTCATGTGCGCGTCGATTGCGGCGGATGAAGATATTGTGTTCGAGCCTCTCAGACGGAGGATGAATGATTACTTTGCGCTGACTGACGAGGACAACATGAGGCTTGAGGCACAGAAGCCGCTGAATCTGCCCACGCAGTACGGCCCGGAATATTACGGGGATTTCCTGTGCTCGTGGCTGTCTGAGAGTGAGCGCAAGAGCATCAAGGGGCTGATACTTCAGGCGGTTGACTTCATGCCAGGTTACGGCGGAAATCCTGAAGTGAACTCGATACTTTGCGAGGTGCTGAGACTCAAGGAGGACGAAGAGCCGACTCAGGAGGAACTAGCCAAGACTTCCAGCGCGTGGGGAAGTGAAGTGCTTAACCTGATGACGCTTCTGTTCAAGAGCAACTGACCGCGAGACCCTGCCCGGTGATTCTGTGGGTGATTGCCGGGCGGGTTAATCCTCATCGTAGAACGGCAATTGTCCTTCCTTCACGCTTATGCTGACCCCGTACTGAATGAATCTCTGAACGGCGGGCGTGAGGTAATGCTCCTCCGAATGAACAACATATATCGTCCTGTAACAGTCATCACCCTTCACAGGTATCACATCAATATCGTAATTCTTCAGCGAGTATATCGAGGCTACGAACGACACCCCGAACCCCTCGGCGACAAGAGCGGCTATTGAGTCCTCATCGGGGGCTTTGGCCGTGATTTTGGGCGACAGTCCGGCGCGGTCAAGGAACATGTGAATCAGAGAGTGAAGCCCGGCCTCGTCCGTGTAGTCGACATAGGGGTACTCGGTCAGCTCCGCAAGCTCAATCTCCTTCCTTCCCGAAAGCTCATGACCCCTCGGCACAATCCCGACAAGCTCCTGCCTCATCAGCGGTATGTACGTTATCCCCGGCATGACAGGCTCCATCGTGCAGACTCCAACGTCAAACCTTCCCCGCTGGATTCCCTCGATGATTCGCGGTGATGATGCCTGATGAAAGTGGAAGCGGCACTGCCCGTTCTCCGGGATTTCGAGGAACTCACGCGCCATTTTTGGGACGAGCATTTTCCCGAACGGCGTATTGTACGCGAGATCTATATGCCCTGTGTCGCCCCGTGCGAACATCCTAGTCTTGTCCGTGATGAAGTCTATCTGCTCAAGCAACGGCTGTATCTGCTGATGGTAATACTTCCCGTAGCGTGTCAGCTCAATGTGCCTTCCCTTGCGCTCAAACAGGAGGAAGCCGAGTTCGTCCTCAAGGTGTGCTATTGCGCTGCTGAGTGAGGGCTGCGCTATTCGGAGATATTTTGCCGCCCGCCTGAAGCTGAGTTCCTTTGCCGTCTCGCAGAAATAACGTAGCTGCTGAAGTGTCATTGCCTGCCTGCCTCCCGTCATGATAGCCTGAACATGTCAAAACGTTCAAGAATTGGTATTAGATATAGTATAAACCTTATGCTAAGATTAGCCATTCCAAAATTTGCCATAACAACAGGAGGATTCACCATCATGAAGACACTCAATGTGCGCAATGTCGAGCTCGGGGCAGGAGTCCCCAAGACAATTGTCCCGATCGTCGCAAAAACAAAAGCCGACATCCTCACCAAAGCCGCCGAAATCACCAAACTTCCCGCCGACCTCGTGGAATGGAGAGCCGACTTCTACGCTGACCTGATGAACACGCCCGCCCTTCTTGAGACGCTCAAGGCACTGCGCGGGACTCTCGGCAGCACTCCCATACTGTTCACCATCCGCACCAAGCCGGAAGGAGGAGAGATTGCCCCCAAGTTCGAGGATTACGCCGCGGCTAATCTTGCCGTCGCGAAGTCAGGGGACGCTGACCTTGTTGACGTGGAAATGTTCTGGGGTAATACTGACTGGAACGCCAAAGCCTCCGACGTGTCAGCGAAACTCACCGCCGAAATCCACAAAGCAGGCTGTCTCGTTGTCGGCTCAAGGCACAACTTCTCGGCCACCCCGTCAGCAAACGAAATCGTCGCCACCCTCACGCACCAGAAAGAAGCAAATGCAGACATGCCCAAAGCCGCAGTTATGCCCAAGTCAAAAGCTGACGTTCTCGCAGTGATTGCCGCTTCCGTTGAGTTCGAGAAGCTCACTGACCGCCCGTTCCTCACAATCTCTATGGGGCCTCTTGGGATGATGAGCCGGGTTGCGTGTGAGTTGTCCGGGTCATGCATGACGTTCGGGGCAGCAGGACAGACTTCCGCGCCTGGTCAAATTCAGGTCGGCGAGTTGAAGGAAATGCTCACGAGGATTCACAACGCGCAGGCAGGTGCATAACATGAAGAGATTGCTTGCTTGTGTCATGGCCGCTGTGCTGTGGGCAGGAAGTGCTTACGGCGCGCAGGGCATAATCGGATGGGCTGAAGGCGGCGGGACTGATACCCTCATGAGGCTTCTTGCGTCCCAGATGAGCGGAGTTACCACCGTCAACAAAACAGGACTTGCCGGAGCTGTGGCGACAAATTTCGTCTACAACCTTCCTGCTGACGGTGAGACCCTCCTAATGAACGCCGAGAATCCCACGCTCTACAAGCTGCTTGGTTATGGTGATGTCGACTACAGCGGGTTTGAGTGCGTTCTTCTTGCCGCTACTGAGGTTGTGGGCGTTATTGTCCCGGCAAACTCGAAGTGGCAGACGTTCACAGAGATCGTCAACGCCGCGAAGGAAGGCCGCGAAATCGTCGAGGCAACCACGAACATCGGCGGAATGCCCTGGACGCTCACCGCGATGCTCGGCAGCATAACGGGCGCGAGTTTCGTTCAGGAATGGTACGCGGGAGACTTGGCCGCAAGGGACGCTGTTATTGACGGCAAGGCTGACTTCACGTTCTGCAAGCTCCAGATGGGGCGCGAGGCTTTCAGGGACGGAAAACTGCGCTTCATCTCACTCATCGCGAAATCCCCCGTTGAAGGCTGGAATGTCCCCCTCATCACTGAGGAATACCCGGCGTTTGCGGACAATCTCCCCTGGGGGCCGTTCTATGGAGTCTTCGTGAAGAAGGGAACTCCCGCTGAGGTTGTCGACAGGTGGAAGAAGGCTTTTGCTGACGCGTACAAGTCCGAGGCGTTCCAGAAGTTTCTTGCAGAGTCGAGGATGGAGGGGCTTGGACTGAGCGGAGACGAGGCCATGAAGTATATTGATGAGTGGCAGGCAAGGACTCTCGCTGTCCTGTCGAAAGCAAAACTCAACATGAATTTCAGGTTTAACGCAGGGGAGTGAGAGACATGATACGAAAAGGCAACATCGACATCAACCTAATATTCTTCATCTTCATGCTGATATGCGTTGCGACTCTGGTCGACATAATACCGGGCGTGAATGGCAGCATATGGGCGGTGAGGCTTTACGGTCTCGTGTGCTTGGTTGGCGTGGTGTTCTGCGCTCGCAAGGGGCTGTTCATGGCTATAGACTCGTTCGTCCTCCTTTACCCCGAAAAGCTGCAGAAGACCCTTGTCCGTCTCAACCAGATACTCATGCTCGCGGGCTATGTCCTGCTTGAAGCCGCGCTGATTGCCGGGTTCAGACAGTACCTCGCGGATGATCTGTTCTCGTCAGCCTCGTTCGATGACAAGTGGAACGGAGTCCTCTACGTCCTCTCACTGCTCGTTTATCCCGTGTCATTGCTCTTCCTTGTGCGGGACATGTTCAGGAAGGGGGAATAATTTATGCTGGTTACTGTGTTTGTGGTGCTGTTCTTCCTGATGCTCGCGCTTGGGCTGCCTATATTCTTCAGCATGGTGCTGTCATCAGCTCTGCCATTGTTCCCGGACTTGATTTCGTTCGTTCAGTTCGCGGGCTGGTCGGTCGCAAAAACGATGAACGCCACAGGAGTCCCGATAGTCCTGTTCATCATAGCGGGGCAGGTCATGTCGAGCGGCAAGCTCACGGAGAAAATCTATGACGTGTTCAACTACTTCCTCGGAGCAAAGACGGGGTTCATGCCTATAGTCTGCATATTGACGGCCATGTTCTACAGCTCGATTTCAGGGAGCGCAACCGCTGTAACCGCCGCTGTCGGTGGAATGTGCCTGCCATTGCTGATTGAGATGGGCTACGACAACGCCTTCTGCACGTCCATCCTGATGTGCGCGGGAGTGCTGGGCTTCCTCATCCCTCCTAGCACACCCCTCACTGTCGTAATCGGACTCGCTGATTTGGACCTCACAACCGGGTATTACGGCGGGGCGGTCTTGGGCGTTGCTATAGGCTTGATGCTGATAGTGTACGCGTACTTGTACTGCCTCATCAACGGCAACGGCAACCCTGAAGTCATAATGTCCCACCACAACAAGATAAGGGCAATGGGTTTCGCAAAAGTCTTCTCTGACGGAATATGGGCACTGATGTCCCCGCTAATCATACTCGGAGGAATCTTCAGCGGACTGTTCACGGTAGCGCAGGCGGCTGTTGTCTCGGTTGTTTACGGGGCTATAGTCAGCGTGATGATCTACAAGACTTTGACGTGGAAGCAGTGCATCGCCACAATCAAGGAAGGCCTCGAAGTCGCTGTGCCGCTGCTGGTGGTGCTTTTCGCGGCTAACATACTCAGCTCGTGCCTTGAGGCTCTGAACGCGGCAACGGTTATCGCGGGGTTAATCGAGAAATCCGGGGCGGGGGCTATGCTTGTTACGTTCATGATTATGGCAGCACTGTTCGTGCTTGGCATGTTCATGGACTCTGGGACTGCGTGCTACATGCTCGTGCCTATAGTGCTTCCTGTGGCGTTCCGTCTTGGGGTTGAGCCGTATCACCTTCTTGTGGGGATGGTCGGGATTCAGAGCATAGGGCTTGTTACTCCTCCTGTAGGGCTCGCGCTGTTCACGATGCTGCCGATCTCGAAGCTGTCAGTCGGCGAGATAAGCAAAAAGCTGTGGGTGCCGCTGATACTGTTCATCCTGATGTGCTTTGTGTTCACGATGTTCCCCGGCCTCACGTCATGGATAAGCTGAGGGGGTGAGTGATGATGAGTGAGAAGAGAGAATGCCCGGCGTGTCATGTGAAACTTGAGGAGAGATCCGAAGGGTACGCGATGGGAAGCGCGCTGACTCTCAACAGGCTTCATGCTGACATATACACATGTCCGGAGTGCCGGAGGATATTCCTGTATGAGAGTGAGGGCGACAGGATGGTGAAGTGCCCTGTGTGCGGGAACATGCACCATGCGGGGGAAAAATGCCTGTTCTGCGCGCTGAATGAGGTTCAGGGAGCAAATGCGGCCAGTTAGGCTGTAGTGTGAAAATTGCAGGCGGTCTCAGGGATGGGATCGCCGATTTTTTTGCGGTAATACCCCTCAACCCTCCCGGTCATCTCATCAACCGTGATAATCTTCCCAGCATCAAACCTTCCAGCCTCCCCCGACACAATAAACCTCTCTATCGCCTCCCGCCATTTCCCCACATCCCCCGCAGGCACTAAGTCCCCCTCCGCAAACTCCCTCAGTGCCTCCAAGTCCGAAGCAATCACGGGCAGACCAACACTCAGAGCCTCAAGCACAACTAAGCCCATACCCTCACTGTATGACGGGAAAATCAGGCACGACGACCGGGCCATGTACTCCTCAACTTCCGGCCTGTCCTTGTCGCCCAAAAACCTGACACGCCCGGAAATACCAAGCTCCTCCGCAAGCCCCTCAAGATTCCCGCGCTCCCCGCCCTCACCAAGAACATCAAGCGTCCACTCATACCCCTTCAGCCCCGCCGACGCCCTCAAAGCCACGTCCAAACCCTTAAGGTGAGTCAGCCGCCCGACAGCAAGAAACCTCGTGCCTTCATGCGGGAAATCTTCATGCCTCAGACTGGGGGGGATTATTCCGTTGGGGATTATCACTGTGTCAGAAGGAAGGTGATTGACTAGGTGGGACTTCACGGCCTGCGAGATGCATATTGCTCCGTCAGCATGTCTCAGCGGGATTATCCCCAAATTCAGCGAGTACAGCGCATGTGCCGTAACCACCCAAGGGACTCCAGTCATCCCCGACATAACCCACGAAATCCACGCAGGCACCCTAGAATGTGCGTGTATTATGTCCCAGTGATATTTTGCGTTGAGACGGGCAAGCCTCACTGCACAGGCTATTATTGCCGCGGGGTTCTTCTTGTCGGCGGGCATGTGTAAGATTCTTGCTGACGGGGGGAGTTTGTGTTCCAGCCTTCCGCCCGATGATGCAAGTGTTACTTCATGGCCGCGTTCCGTCATTCCGCGTATGAGGTTGAGGACGTGAATCTCAGTTCCTCCCTCGTCAAAGCCGGGCATAACGTAGAGTATTCTCATTCTAGCTGTGGTGAAGTATCCAGTCGGCGGCGCGCTTGGCCTCGTTGAAGTCCAGTCCGTGCTTCTGTTCGTCAGCCTCAAAGAACCGCGGGTAATGGAAATCAGTCCCGAAATCCTCAATCAATCCCCTTTGCGCAAATTTCGCGAACATCTCATCAAACCTTCTCGCCCCGTAACCTAACATGTGCTTGATTGGATCGGTCGTGCGCGGAAGACGTATCAGTCCCACCTTATGCCCGGCCGTAACAGCCTCCGAGACCATAGACACAGAGTCTTCTGTTACTAGGACATGAGTCGCTGCCCCTAATATTGCCGTGATTGAGTTCTGGTTTGGTGTGCGCGAATACAGGAACATGTACTCCACGTTGGGATTGCCGCTGAAGATTTCTTCCACTGTGTTCTCGACACCCTCGCCTGTCCTGCGTGAGGTCGTTATGAGAAATTTTGCGTCCTTTATGCGCTCAAGCTGTGTGAGAACGTCCTTTGCCCAACGCGAATTTATGCGGTAATTAGCGTCGCTCCCTCCTATGAGGATTGCTACTACCTTGCGGCCTTCGAGGTCTTTCCCGGCGAAATAGTGCGAGGCTATCTCCTTGAGGGCGGGGGAGTAAATGTGGTTGGGCGCGCCCAGTGTCGTTATCACCTTCCCGGTCTTGAGGTCGGGCTTATCGTGTTCCGGGACTATGGCGTAATCGAACGGCTTTATCCCCAAGACTGACGGGGTCATGAGGACGGCGCATTTGTTGTGTGTTGCTTTGGCGAGAGCGAGGCAGAACGGCGCGGCTTTGCTTCCGGCTGATATGAATAACGTTGTTCCTTCCTCGTACTTCTTGTAGCGAATCCCGAAAGATTTCAGCCATTCCCGCGAGAATGCCCCCCCGTGAACCGTCAGCCCCCTCACAAAAAGTTTCAGCTTCAATACGCGGTCAAATATGGACATCGCTGGTATGTTGACCGCTACAGGGTCTATCTTCGTCCCCTCAAGCCTCTCCATCCATTCGGCGACTCCTAATGACTGGTGAAGATGCCCCCTTATTCCGTCGCTGACTATTACCGTCCTCCTAAATTTCGGCATTAAGTATTTCCCTCACTCTCTGCAAATCTTCCGGCGTGTCGACTCCTATGCTAGGTATTTTGCTGTCTGTTACGCCGACTCTTATCCTGTAACCGTGCTCCAAGATGCGCAATTGCTCCAGAGACTCGGCCATGCTCAGGGGGGTATCACTCAGTCCCACATACTCACGCAGGAAATCCGCGCTGTAACCGTATATCCCTATGTGCTGGTACACAGGAAGGGCTGACTCGTTGCGCTTGTAGGGTATGACTGACCGCGAGAAGTACAGGGCGTAACCGTCGAGAGTCATCACGACCTTCACGGCGTTGGGGTCGGCGAAATCTTCAGACATTTCCCGGCACAACGTAGCGCAGTAATCCACCCCAAGAAGCCCGGCTGCCTCGTCAATCATTACCGGGTCAAGAAGAGGCTCATCACCCTGAATGTTGATGACAGAGTCATAATCCTCCCCGACAATCCTGAGTGCCTGCTCACACCTTGCCGTGCCGTTGGGGAGATTTGAGTCCGTCATGACAGCATTACCGCCCGCGTTCCTCACACAGTCATAGATGCGTTCATCGTCAGTGGCGACAACAACACCGTCTAGGCTCCCGGACATTTCCGCCCGCTCATAGACACGGAGAATCATGGGCTTGCCGTTGATGTCAGCGAGGGGCTTTCCGGGAAATCTTGTTGACGCATAACGCGCCGGGATTATTCCTAGTATCTTCATGCTATACCTGCCTTTAAGAGTTCATGTATGTGTACTATTCCGACGGGACGGCCTCCTTCAACCGCAACTAGTACGCTGATTTCGTGGCTCTCCATCTTGCGCACAGCCTCAGCCGCCAATGAGTCCGGGCTAATCGTCTTGGGGTTATGCGTCATTGCGTCCTCGATTCTCGTGGTGAATGCGTCATTTCCTGACTTCTCCATGAGCCGCCGCAAATCCCCGTCCGTGAAAATCCCCGTCAGCTTTCCTTCACCGTCAACAACACAAGCCGCGCCGTAACCCTTCCCCGTGATCACGAAGAGGGCATCTTTCACCGTTACCCCCTCGCGCACAACAGGGAGACTATCACCCCTGCCCATGACATCGCGGACTCTTGTCAGCAATTTCCGGCCTAACGTCCCGCCGGGGTGGAACAAAGCGAAATCCTCGCGTCTCAGTCCCCGCAGTATCGTAACCATCACGGCCAGCGCATCCCCTAAGACAAGCTCAAGTGTTGTGCTGCTCATCGGCGCAAGGTGCAGGGGGTCTCCCTCGTCGTCAACATGTGCGTTAATGACAATGTCGGCATTCTCGGCGAGCGGCGAGGACACAGCCCCGGTAACAGCAATCATCCTCGCGCCCGTCCTCCTGAAATGCGGCAATAACGCGACAATCTCGGAGGAAGCCCCGCTGTTGCTGATGAAGAGTCCTATGTCCTCACGTCTCACCATGCCCAAATCACCGTGTGAGGCCTCTGCGGCGTGAAGGAAGAATGACGGAGTCCCAAGCGAGGCGAGAGTCGCGGAGATTTTGCGCCCGACATGGCCGGATTTCCCCAGTCCAACGACAACAACACGCCCGGTGCAGGCGTAAATTTCGCGGGCGGCTTTCACGGCTTCGAGTCCCAAATTTTCGGACGAACGGAGAATCTCCCCGGCTTCTTTGCGCATCAGCTCCTTTGCTGACTTCAGAAGTTCCGCGTCAGTATGTGGCACTGTTCATCCCCCGCTAGATTATTGCCTCGTTGAGGATTACTGCCTTGTACAGAGCCTTCACAGCGTCCGCGTAATCAGCATCCATAACGCCAAGTATCATGTTCAGCTTGTCCGAACCCTGGTCGATCATATGCACCTTGATTTCAGCCAATGACAGCGCGGTTAGTATCTTGCTGAAGATTCCCTTTACCGTCCCCATTCCCTCACCTATTACGGCGATGAGTGAGAGTCCTTTTTCGACTGTTACGGAATCGGGGGCTATCTCGTGCTGAATCTCAGAAATTATTTCGCGGCGCATGAGTTCGAAGCGGGGTGTCTTGAGGACTACTGACATTTGATGTATTCCTGACAGGTAATGCTGACAGGCTATGTGATGTCTTGCGAACAGGCCGAAAAGTTTTTCCCCGAAGTCGTATATCTTGTTGAGGCCGTATTTCTGGATGTGGATGACGTTGAAGTTCTTGCGCCCGGCTATGCATGACACAACATCGCGCATCAACCCTAGGGGGAGCTTGGGGCTTATCGTCATTTCCTCGTTGGCTGAAGCGTGAATGCTGGAAATCATCATAGGTATTCCGGCCTCCTGAAGCATGAATATCACC
Organism: Synergistaceae bacterium; assembly: GCA_017448795.1. GTDB lineage: Bacteria > Synergistota > Synergistia > Synergistales > Aminobacteriaceae > JAFUXM01. The sequence continues at coordinate 76,385 of JAFSKV010000023.1, forward strand.
TCATCAGTTACGAGATCCATTCCTATGTAGTTGAGTTCCAGTGCCTCGCCGTATGTGATGTTCTCGATTAGTTCTGCGTCAGGAATAACGGCCGGGTCTGCGCTGTAAATTTTCGCTGTCTCGCTCCATTTCTCGTAAAGGTCAGCTTTCACCGCGCAGGCTATCATTGCCCCGGCAGTGTCGCAGTCGCCCCGCCGGAATGTCTTGATTTTCCCGTCCGGCAAAGAACCGTAGAAGCTCGGTATTATTGCGCGGTCGTAATCCTTGAGGACTTCCCCGGCTGTCTTGAAGGTCTTGGCCTTGTCGGGATTTCCGTTTTTGTCGAAGAACAACAATTCTGTAGCGTCAATGAACGGCCAGTCCAGGAACTTGGCAAAGATTTTCGACATGATATATTCCCCGCGGCTTGCTACGTAGTCAAGATTCATGCCGAGCTCAAGGCTTTTGCGGAGGGCTGACATTTCCGCGCTTATGTCGAAATCTATACCGAGTCCGCTGACTATCTCGCCGTAATAGTCTGAGATTTTCGCCAGCATGTCATCACAGTTTTCCTTGCCGCTGAATGCTGAATGGCACATGTAGAGCAGATCGGTGATACCCGGGCTGTCTGCTGTAGGGCCGGGTGCTGACACGACAATATAACGGCGGTCGGGGTTGGACGTTATGACCTCGGCGGCTCTCCTGACTTCCTGAGAGTTTGCGGCCGCGTTTCCTCCTAGCCTCGATACTATAAGGCTGCTCACTTTCATCACCAGCTTTCTGTAGTGTGTTGTTATTGTGCGGGGTTACTGCTCATTGTCCGGGAAGCTGCTGCGTGCGTTGTGTATGGTCAGGACTTCATCGAGAAACCGCCCCATCTGGTCAAGAGGAATCATGTTGGGCCCGTCGCTGAGAGCCTCCTTAGGGCATGGGTGAGTCTCGGCAAAAACCGCGTCAATCCCAACGCCTGCCGCCGCCCTTGCAAGAGGGAAAGCAAGCCTGTAATCCCCGCCGCTTGAGCCTCCCAATCCGCCCGGACGCTGTGCGCTGTGAGTAGCGTCGAACACAACAGGGTAGCCTAACTCACGCATTGAGTACAGCCCGGCCATGTCGACAACAAGACGGTGATAGCCCATCATAGTGCCGCGCTCGCAGAACATGACGCTGTCGTTCCCTGCTTCCCGGCATTTCGCGGCTACATAGGCCATGTCTTCTGGTGCGAGAAACTGGGCTTTCTTGATGTTGATGATTCTCCCGGTCTTAGCGGCGGCAACAAGCAGGTCTGTTTGTCGGCATAAGAACGCTGGAATCTGGATGATGTCGACGACTTCCCCGGCTGGTGCGGCCTGAAAGCTCTCGTGAATGTCCGTGAGAACGGGGACACCTGCCAAAGTCTTAATCTCCGCGAGCTGTTCGAGTCCTTTTTCGAGCCCCGGCCCTCTCCATGCGTGGACGGATGTTCGGTTTGCCTTGTCGAATGAGGCCTTGAAGACGTAGAGAAGCCCCCGCTCGCCGCAGAGACGCTTCATGTACTTTGCGACTCTGAGACCGAGTTCGGGGGACTCCAGAGAGCAGGGCCCCGCGATAACAGCGAGGCTCCCGTCTCCGATGAATCTTCCGTCAATGCAGTAACGTTTTGTGTTTTTGGTGAACAACTTTACGCTTTCCCGTCTGAGCCGAACAGCCTGATCTTCTCCCTGACTGTCTCCTTGATGGCCTCAAATCCGGGCGCGAGGAGCTTGCGGGGGTCGTAGCCTTTGCCCTGCTTGTCTTTGCCTTCCTCGATGTACTTGCGTGTTGCAGCGGCAAATGAGAGCTGGCACTCTGTGTTGACGTTGACCTTGCTGACTCCGAGTGTGATTGCCTTCTTGACCATCTCATCAGGAATGCCTGAGCCTCCGTGAAGAACGAGGGGCATAATCCCGGTCTTTTCCTGAACCTTTGCGAGTGTCTCGAATGAGAGTCCCTTCCAGTTGGCCGGGTAGACTCCGTGAATGTTGCCGATACCGGCCGCGAGCATGTCGACTCCAAGGTCAGCAATTCTCTTGCACTCGTCGGGGTCTGCGCACTCGCCCATACCGATAACGCCGTCTTCCTCGCCGCCGATTGCGCCGACTTCAGCCTCGATTGTCATTCCGAGCATGTGAGCCGCGTGGGTAAGCTCGACTGTCTTGGCGACGTTCTCATCGATGGGGAAATGTGAGCCGTCGAACATGATTGACGTGAAGCCCGCCTTGATGCACTTGTACGCGCCCTCATACGTGCCGTGGTCGAGGTGTGTGCAGACGGGTACAGTGATGCCGAGTGATGCGTCCATTGCCTCGACCATCGCCTGAACCGTGCGGAAGCCGCCCATGTACTTGCCTGCGCCTTCTGACACGCCGAGGATGACGGGGGACTTGAGTTCTTCTGCGACCTGAAGGACTGCCTTTGTCCACTCAAGGTTGTTGATGTTGAACTGGCCGACCGCGTAATGACCGGCTTTTGCGGCTGTGAGCATTTCTTTTGCGTTGACTAACATGATGAATTAGCCTCCTGATATGGATTTGTGGATGTGATAATTATATAGCATTCTCAGCGGATTTCCTCAATGCAGCAGCCGGGAAATTCACGGGTTATAGTTATGAGTGTCTCAAGAACTGACCGGGTGTTGTACGAAGCTCCTAGTATCCTGTCTATGTTGAACGGATCGGGCGCGTGAGCTATCAGCTTGGTGTTCTCTTCCATATACGGGTAGCGTTCTTCGTCATCTGCTGACACACTCACTAGCCGGGCGATTTTTGCCTGTTCCGTCGGCGGCGTTTCACTGCCTATATTGCAGGCCGTTATGTACGTCTCTCCTGAGCTTTCTGTGAACGCTGTCCAGAACTCATTGATGAAATTCAGCATGTTTAGTTTCACCTTCTTTCTAGGGTAAAAAAGCCCCCTTGCTAAAATAGCTGTGCGTGAACCCATAACAAGGGAGGTGTGGATAATGCCGTTACAACCAGACTCTGCACGTGATAAGTGTATAGATGCGACAGCTCAAATAGTGGGCTGTGCGATAGAAAGCGGAAAACTTCAGTCAGTCGAACCAGAAGCAGTGGCAAAATACTTCTCTGAAGTTTATAGTCGCATCTATCAGATAATCGCAAAGAAACCCTATTCCGTAAAGCGCAACAGGATTTCTGTCATCGCCGGAAGCACTGTTACTTCTTCCGGCACTTTGTTGGTGTCTTCCGATAATATGCGGACAACAAACTTGAACAAACATGCCTTGAGAGTTTCAAGCTCCGCTGTCGACAAAGTAGGAATGTCTATGTCCTTCACTTCATTTCTCGTAGTATATGTTTTCCCCGCCTTTTGTTTCGAACTCCGTCACGGCGGGCTGTCGGAGGCTCGGTAGTTACGTGATTTCGTTGTGCCTTGTATGTATCACTGTCTTCCTTTGGACTGTCGCAGGTTACTTCCTGCAAGTCCGCCAGAGTGAATTGTCAACATTCCTGATTGCCTTACTGGGCTCGTCAGTACGGGCTTTACCCGCAGACGGAGCTGACTGCACTCCGTTTCGCCCTCTTTCAGCGTGTCATGCCGTTTTCATCTGGTACTCCCTGAACCATTCCAGCGCGTCCTCGTTGTTGATGAAGCTGGACACCTCGCGGCTCGAATACTGCGACTTTGAGAATATCCAGCGTCCATATTCATTGCTCTCGCCTTCGGGTGCTTTGATACCCTGAGAGTTTGCTATCCTCCCTACCTTGTTTGCGCTCAGGCCTAGCTTTTCTCCGATTTCTGTCGCCGTGTACCATTTCTCCGTGCTTTCGGGAAGCATAGCCAGATACTCATGGCCGGATGCGAGCTTGAACACCTCATGCGCGAACACTGTCTTTGTCTCAGGGGTCATCGGGAAGGAAGGAGCTTCTATCATCGAGTTGATGAGCTTTGCACGTTCTAGGTTGAGAGCATCCCGCCGCAGTTCATACTCTTCTTGGCTCATTCGCGGTGTTTCCACACTGTATGTGCCTGTCTTGCGGATGGCGGGCAGTAGCTCGTGGCGTACCCAGCGCGAAAATGCCTTTGCTTCGGGCTTGTTGCTTCGCAGGACGAGGGCGTACAGGCCTGGCTCGTTGATGGTTATCACGTCTCTGTGCTGACCTGATACAAATAGTTTTTGTACCAGCTTTTCATCATCATCAAGTTTGGCGACTGTCATACTTACATCTGCGAGGGCTAGCACATCACACACGTCTTTAGCGATGAACCAGACTTCTCCGTCGACTATTATTGTCCGTACCTGACTCTCCTTGTAGTTGTACACTTGCAACGCTTGTTCCATATGTTTAAATCTCCTTGTTGTTATATTTCCCGATATGCTATGGATTGCCTTTATGGGTTTATTAATTCGTCTGCTGTGCAACCATAGAGTTTTGTGAGTTTTTTGTATCGTTTCGCGTATCATATACAAAAGGAGTTGAATAAATGAACGGAGAAAGAGTGCGGAAAAGGCGAAAAGAACTGAACCTATCTGGAGAAAAAGTTGCTGAAGCGTTAGGGACAACAAGGGTAACAATTTCCCGTTGGGAATCAGATACAAGTGATCCTGACGACAAGACTAAATTAGCACTAGCTAAGGTGTTAAGGACTTCTGTGGCTTATCTTATAGGAGAGACAAACAACCCTAACCCTATTCATGCGACATCTGAAATACCACCCGATGAGACAACTTCAACGCAAGGTGTTATTTTCCCAGATGAGTCATCGAAGGAAACGTTGCATCAAGAAAAGCCTGGCTATCTAAAGTTCCGTCAGGGAGATTGCTACTTGGAAGTCCCAGACACACCATCCAATCAGGCTTGGTTTAGGGAATTATCTGCTAGTGTAATAATGGCTGGCTTTGCCACAGGAGCAACAGCAAGAAAGGAGAAAAATAGCAATGGCAACGCCTGTAGCAAGTGCCATGTTTAATGATGGCGAATACCAACCTCATAATTACATCAGGAGGGCTATAGACGAGATGAAAGATTACTGTTTGCCTTATGGGCAAGTAAAAATTGCGAACCCAGAGACTGGTGCTATAGTTGCGTTAATCCTTTACATGATAGCTAAAGATAAGAATATGGGTCGCACGAAGCTGGAATGCTACACAATCCTGTTGAACCGAATGATAAAGGCCGACACAGGCAGGGAGCTGTTCACATGGAACTTGAATAGGAAAGGCCTTGTAGCTGGCTTCAAGAAAATATTTGACCACATGGTAGCGTGTGAGCTTATGTTGAACAATGGGCGTTCACAGTTCTACATTCTAGGTGGAGCAACAAAGATTATCCCTAGATTATCCATAATGCTCGACAGACTGTTGTCGTATCTCAATAAGCTACTAGAGGATTACAAGGGCTGCACAGCCAGAGAGATGCTGGAGAAAATATGAGCTGTGTTTATATAAGCATAACGCTAGAGAAGCGAGCTTTGACAATTGAGGAAGCTATTGGTGTAGTCAGAGGGCAATATTCTTCAACAGAAGAAGTGCCAGTCGAGAAAGAACTTGTCATCAGATTAAGCACCACACCTCAGCACATGGATGAAGTAACAAAGACAAACAGCAATGGAAGCTACACAGACGTGGAGTTTACGGAAGAGGCCTCCGACAGAGGCTTTGGCTGCCCGTATGAAGATATAGTGCTTTAGGCTTGACTGATTGAGGAAAATACATGAAAGATATTACAAGGAAAATATTGTTTGCATTCTTACTATTACTGCTATATGCCTCGCATGGATATGCGAAGAGTAGCAGACACCCTAGAAGCTGTGGTGAAATAACTGGAGTAGCAATTGGCTCGGCAGTGTTAGGCATTTTTCTTTTGGAATACAAAAGATAAAGACAAAGAGCATACGGCAACAGATACAAATGAACCGCCAGCACCAGGGGCATCGGGAGATATTCATCATTTCTCGTTTTCCTCCCAGCAATCCGCCCGCAACGAGCCTCCCGGCATGTTCGCCCGCCTGGTTGGCATCGCCCTCGCACATATAGGCCGCCCAACTCAGTCCCCTAATCCATACCTGACACCGTCGCAGACTGAAGCCCGCCATCAGGTAGAACGTCCATTCCTCAGACTGCTCTCGGAACGCTATAAGGACGCTGGCGAGCGCAAGGCTATGGCACAACACTTCATGCTCTACAAGGAGATGACGCTGTTCGTGATTTTCGCTATGGTGCTGGGGAAGGACAAGGGGCTTCACGCCACCGTCAGGACTATGCTGAAAGCCAGGCTGTCGGAAGGCCTGCCTCAAGAAGTCATATCCAGACGCAACGAACGATGGCGCACCATGTCGGAGAAATTCTACGAGAGCTACACACGTACACACGACATCGCCGGAACTCTCGAATATGTGTTCTGGAACAGCCTGCCGGAAGGCGTTGCTAGGCCAGAGCCGATTGGCGGTGAGCAGCTCAAGGAGATTTTCGAGTTTTGTCGCGTGGCTGTGGCACGGGAGACTATGTGAACACTGATTGGAGATTTGAGCCGGTTCAATGACTGGAACGGTGCAAGGGAAATATGCATCTTGGTGGTGGTAAGCCCGTCTGTATCTAGCTTCGCCCATATGCTTTAGCTCAAACCCGAAAAACATCTATCGCGATTGTGTATAATTAAGACAATATCTGACACGAAAACGAGGGTTTGAGAATGCTCCTATCCTATGGTGCTAGAAACTGCTGGAGCTTTAAGGACTGGATGCAGGTTAATCTGCGCGTAAACAAGAAAGTTTCACAAGATTTGACCTTCCCGCATACAAGAATAGTTCCGGCCATGTGTTTTGAAGGTGCTAACGCGTCTGGAAAAACCTGCGCTCTAAGGGTTCTCGCTTTTATCTATGACTTCTGCCTCAATTCCTTTTCTCATGCTCCAGACGACACAATACCTTATGACACTTTCTTTCATAATGAGGACAAGTCTGGCTTCTATATCTCCTTCTGTATCGGCACTGACACAGAGAGTGAGTATACCTATGAGGCGGAATTGGACAGAAAAAAGATATACAGCGAGCGTCTTACATTGAGGTGCAACAAGGATAAAACTGTACTCCTGTTACGCAGGAAGAACAAGCTCATCACCAATAATTTATTCTCCGACACCGTAAACATAATCTACAGGGAAAGAGCTTCCGTCATTTCTACACTCTTACAGTATGGTGTCAAAGAGATAAACCCTGTAGCGGACTTCTTCAGGAAGGTAAACTCAAACGTCGTATACAGCTCCACGTTAGACTATCCTATGACAGACCACACAGCTCACTTCTACCATGAGCATCCTGACATTCATCAAAGAGTTATACAGCAGCTCAGGGCGTGGGACACCGGCATAAAGAATGTGGAGATAATCAAAGCCTCTGACGTGCAGGGACATGATGTCTACATGTCTGTTTTCCTCCATGACACAGATGCCGCGCAGGAAAGGCTTTCTTTCTCGTCGCAGTCCAACGGCACAAAGTTGCTCTATAACCGCCTTAAGGATATTTTCATCGCTTTGGACACTGGCGGTGTATTGATTTTTGATGAACTCGATACTCACCTGCACTTTGAGATTATCCCTTCCCTGCTTAGTTTTTTCACTGATACTCGGAATAATAAGCTCGGAGCGCAGATTATCTTCACTTCACACTCTACTGCCCTGTTGGATGACTTGAAGAAATACCGCGTCTACCTGTTCAAGAAACTTCATGGCGAAAGCATATGCTACAGGATTGATGAAGTCCCTAACAATGCTCTTCATCGCAATGACCGCTCTCTGGAACAGCTATATAAACTTGGTGTGCTGGGCGGATTACTTGATGTCTCAGAAGCTGAATAAGACTAAAGCAAGATATATCGAGAGTTTATCTGACAAAGCAACTCTGCTAAAAGACTGCACGAAGAATATCGTGTTCAACTTCAAGTTTTTCTACAGCTCCAAGTCATCAGGGCAAACTTTCGAGGAATGGGAAAAGGACAAAATACTCGCCGACCTAAACAATAAGCTAAAGAACTTTTCTAGCAAAACAGTAGACGAGCTTAAGGCTGACGGAACGCTGGAGATATACGGCTCATACCCTAAAGGCTCAAGATTTGCCTGCCCTGCTGTGCTGTCGGGAACTGAGGCGGTATGGTGCAGGCTCAGACTTACAGGACGGCGCAGACTGATTGGCTTTTTCTCTCCTGATGAGGTTAAACAGGGTAAGACTTTCTATGTAGTCTTTCTCGACAAGAACCATGACTTTGCACCTTCAAGCAAAGACTAAATCCGCGCTATCCCTGCCCAGTCAATCTTGTAGTACTTCTTCCTGTTGCCCGCTACACTCACCTCCCGCGCTGGCAGTTGCCGGATTTTCGCCTTGATGGTGTTCCTGGACTTGCCCGTCAGTCTCATCAGCTCATCCATCGCAAGCCCCCGCCCGTAAAACACACTCGCCTGCAACAGCAAATCCATAATATCAGCCTCAATCCCGCCTTCAGGCACTGCCTTAGCCATGAAATGCCTGAACCTCTCAAGCTGAGAAATCTTGCGCCGGAGCTTGCGCGTTACGTCCTCCACTGTGTCGGCTATGAACTCCATGAAACCGCATATGAACGGCGTTAAGTCTCCGCAGTTTATCTCCGCGTCCGTGTCCTTCAGCAGCGAATAGTACATGCTCTTCCTGCGCTTTATCGTTACTGCTAACCTCAGTGCTATAAGCGGGGTCAGATGCCGGGCTATGTAGGCTGATGATATGAAGCGGGCTGTCCTTCCGTTGCCGTCATAAAACGGGTGTATGTACACAAACCAGTAATGGAACACAGCTATCCTCACCAATACTGGATATGTGCTGTCATTCAGGAAACCTAGCGCGTCCGAAAGGCTGGCTGTCAGCTTCTCTTCTGGTGTCATGCCCCTGTGGATGATTTTGCCCGACGGCGAACGCACATCTACCGCTTCTTTCCTGAACAGCAGGCCGTCGAGCTTGTTCGCGGGGTTCTCTGCCGTTATATCCGCGTGGGCGAAATCCTCGTAAAAATCTCTCACATCCCTGCACGATATGAAACGCGGAAAACCTCCCGCCATGAGAACTCATACTTCCTGATTATGGACGAAAAATGAGCGCGCTTTGTTTCTCCATAGAGAATTTCTCTCAGCTCCCTATGTGTGCTGTGTATTCCCTCTATCTCGCTGGTGGACTGGACTTCATCGATAAGGGAGGCTAACGCAAACTGTTGCAGGACTATATTGCTGACGTTCTGCAAGGTGCGGGTAAAGTCTGTGAAGCCCGTGTATATCTTCTCCATGAGCATAGCTAAGTCTTGGCTGTAGTAAAAGAACGCCTGATACTCCCTCTCATGGTTGTACTGCCTAATCATCAACGGCAAGTGAACCGCTGACACTGACGAGAAACGCGCCGCATACTCCGAGTTATGGGCATTCGGATTAACGCGGAATACTTTGCTCAAGCTGTCGGCCATGTTCATACCTCCCTCAACTCTACTGTCAAAAACAGCCCTAATTGACACGCGCAGGGCATGATGCTATCAAAACGGGCAGAAACTGACAAGGAACGACAAGGGAATATATCAGCGGCAGAAGGCAGGCTTTTTCGGCAATGACAGAAGCTCTCCAACTCGCCTGGCTATCTGCTTCTCGACAGCCTTCAGGCGGTTTTCTGGCAGGTTGTACTGCTTGTGCCGCATGAACGTGAAGCCTATCCCCCGCTTCAACTATTCACGTCGAATATAGGTGCAGCGGCGTATATCCGTCCTGTCCTGCTCTCCATGAGGACACCAAAATTCCCGCAGTGCCTGTCCGCGTTGTATATCAGCGCGTCAAAAACCAGCATACTCCTTAACTCATTCAGCGCTTCAGGATTTACTCCAGCATAAAACTTCAAGCAGGCCTCAATTCCGCCGTTTTCCACAATATGCCCAGCGGGGATATACGCTGTATATTTGCTGCCCCTCTGTCCCACTCTTGAAGAGATAAATACCATCACCCTCGATGCAGTGCCATGCCTTCCTCAGTATTCCGTGCGTCGTGAGTTCGGGCGACGTTACAGGCTGCCCGCTTAACCTTCCCGCTCCTGTGTAGGCTATCAGGGACAAGACTTCGGGAAACCGGTTGCTGAAGCCGCCTTCAAATCCGGCTGGGACTACCCAATAGCTGTCATTGAGCGACAACCCTCTGCACACGTCTATTATTCCCTTCGTGTCATCCGCATTCAGCCTCATGCTCTGGAGTATCTTGTGGACAAACGCACGGTTCTTCGGGATTACGCGCCGCTTGAGCCAGCTTATTATCCCCTAGCCGCTCAGGGCAAGGCTTGGAGGCAGGAGATGCCTGCGCTTTAGGTTCACGGATATTATGCGCGCTGTAAGGCAGGAAAGCCCGCCGTCGCTCAGGGCAAACTCCACCAGCCTCACAGCTGCCTGCCCTGCCCTTGCCGCCAGGACACAGAAAGAAGAAATCAGCTCAAGGAAAAAACTTCCGTCGTAAATTACGTACGTAGTTTTCTCCGAAAGTTTTTCGCTTCGTGAATTTCCCTGAAAAGCCCTCGAAGCCCCAAAGCCCTTTCCCCAATATCTTTATAGAAGCTGGTCGAATGGGGGGGTTGCGGGAATTACGGAAAATATCGCGGTTGGGGGGGACGCGAGGAAAAGTGCGGAAGCCAAGCTGTGGCAGGAGTGCGGAAGCCAGTATCGTGTAAGATTTCATTGGCTTAAGTATGCTTTTTCAGCGAAGGGCATACATTATGTTCCTTGTCCCACCAAAAAACCTTGAAGATATTTCTGTCCCTTATGCCGGGCAGTCTTTTCTTGCCGTCGATGTGAAGGGAGAAGAGTTCATCAATATCGTCAAGTTGTATTTCAACAAGTCTTTTTTTTGCGGCATCCGACAGACTTTCAACAGTGATGGAATGGTCTCTTCTGCCTTCAATTTCATTCTAAGCCGTAGTTTCCCACAAGCGCATTTTGGAGAGTATTAAGTTCCATTCATCACGGGTAATATCACTGCAAGAGAAAGAGCCAGAAAAATCCATGAGAGAGAATTGCCAGCATACGGGCGCGGAAGCCTCAGTGTTGGACTTCCTGACGTTTTTGTTTGCTAGGTTATTCGGAGTGTTTACTTTTTTGTGTTTGCTCATGAGCGCAGGCTGGAGTAGAACTCTGACATGTCAGCGAGGGAGATAGCATTGTGTCCGCGTTCATCAGGAGCTAGGCCATGCCTTGCGTTGATGAAAGGAGCTTCTGAGTGAGTAAGGTCGCTGAGTTATTGTGCGTTGAGTGTTGAGTAAGCATGACAGACAGCATTGACGGTTTCTTTCTGGGCAGGAGTGAGAGCGTTCGGATTGCCGCCGAGAGAGCGTGGGGAAATCTTGAAGATGCCCTTATGTTTCTGGTATAGAGCTGGAATAACCGGCCCGTTAGCCCAAGCCTCGAAATCTTCCGGGAACAATTCGCAGTCGTCCCAAACCAAGCTCCACGCTTGAGCGTAGTAGCACAGCTTCTGTAGCTTCATGGTAGACATTCTGCCGCGGGCTTCTAGGATGTATTTAGCGGTATCGAAAACGTTAGCCACGATAACACCTTCTTTCTTGGATAAATATACAACGATTATGTGGAGAAAAAATCGGCAGAGAGGGCAAAAAAGCCCGCCTGAGAGAAAATCCCAGACGGGTGTGAGTGAATTATAGTCCGCTTCTGCGCAGGAGTTCGTCGAGGTTTACAGGTTCTTCTTGCTTTCGTGTCGGCTGCCTTCGAGGCTGCGGAGTGTTTACTGGCTGTTGTTTGTTGCTTTGCCTTCTTGCTGGTTGGGCAGTAGAAGTTTGCCCGCGAGGTATCTGGCTGCCAGTCTCAAAGTTGCGCATGAGTTTGTTGTAGTAAGCCTGCGCTCTGTCGATGTAAGGCTTATCATCAGGCGAAATCCAATTGGAGAACTGGTTAAGTTTATCACCGCTGATGCCGAAGAGCGGGTGCATGTTGCGGAGGGAAGTCTTCAAGCCTTTTTCTGAGCCGCCGACTTCTTGGCTGTAATACTCAGAAAGAGCGCGTTGCATGGCCTTTTTGTCGTTGAAGCGGATGGCGTTGCGTAACTTTCTGAGAGCCGCAGTGCGTTTGTTTTCGGAGTAGCCTGAAAATCTCTGTCCCAAAACTTTATCTTTAAACTGTCTAACGAGGCTGAGAGTGTAATAGTAAGCGGCTTCATCAGCGTCCTGCGAGTAAAGGGAGATGTTTCTGAACTCGTGCCAATCATTGCGAGGCTGACCTGTTATAGCTCTGTACGGCCACGACAGCCCGAAAGACTGGGCGAGGTACTGCCACCCGTCCCTGATATTGCGAGGATTGGAGAAGTCAGGATATAGGGATTTGCCGACGGCCAGCTCAATCGGAGTTTTGATGAACGGGTTAAGAGCGTTGAGGATTTTTGCGAAAGGAGCGGAAGCCATATGCTTTAGCCAGTCGGTAACAGTAAGCTGACCGTTGAAGATTTGTCGTAACTCGCGCTGGAAGGTATTAAGTCCGAACCATTCGAGATTATCGCCGACTGCGCCGACCTGAGTGAAGTAGAGGGTGTTGCCGTAGCTGTCATGGCCGAGAGTGAGATGCGGCCTGCCCTGAATGTCCGGCGGGAGTTTTTTCTCGTCGTCAGGGAAGAAGAAGCGGTTGAATGCGTTGACGAGGATGGAGAAGAGGCTGATGAAGAACCAAGTCTTGAGAGCCTTATAGCCTAAGCCCGGCACTTTGGCGAGGAGAGCTTTGGGGAGCTTGCTTGTGATGAAGTCATCCTCAGTGAGGCCGTTTTTGATGAGCTGGATATAGCGTTTGGCGTTGACTTCAATCCATGAGTAAAATGGCATGAGAATGTCGCGTAGTTGCTTGCCTGTCTCCGAGACTTGGTCATACGCGCCTAGTAACTCATTGGCGAGCTTGAAAGCCCTGTCGCGTATGTCGTCGATGGCCATAACTTCCTCCCTGACGGATGCGCCGAAGTTGCGGGGAATGCCGTTGTTCTTCTGCATCTGGTCGAGGTAGTCGAGGTAAGCGGCATAACGTAGCCACTGCTCGCGGAAGTCTGAAGCCTTCTGAATGCCGCTCCATGCGAATTTGTCGATGAGCTTCCAGGCGTTGCGGGGGAGGTTTTCCCAAGCGGATTTTCCCTTAGCGTCAATGTCGGCAATGAGGGCGTTGAACTCCTTAAGCTGCTTCTCGTCGCCGAAAATCTGAGCGGCCTCGAAGGTTAATGCGCCGCCGCGAGCCTGGAAATCTTTGAGTTCCTGCGAGACTTTGGACTGGTCGCCATAGTAGGCGGTGAACAGCTCACTGACGGCCTTCGGGAGGAAACGGATGCATGTGGGGTCTCCGGCGAGGGCAGCGTCCAAGTCTCCCGTGATGTTGCGAGTGTTGTACTTAGCCGCTCTGGTGATGAAGTAGAGGGTGTACTTCTTCCAGCCAGTGGTGATGTCTTTTACGAACTGAGTTAGCTCACTGCGCTGTTTTTTCTCGGTGAGCTTGTTGAGCGTCTTTGTGATTTCGTCAGGAAGCACCATGAGCTGAGTTCCTAGCTTGTCGGAGACTTTGGAGCGCAGGTTGTCCATAGTTTTGTCAGACAAGCCGAGCTGCCGCCCTGCCTCGTCTAGAGCCATGCCCAAGACGGTATCGCTGAGGGACTGTGCGGACTGTATGAAGCCGTTGGCCATAGGGTTGAAGATGCTGTACCCGCTGGGGATGTGGAGCCGCCAGTTATCGCCGAACTGGGAGATAAGCCCGCGCTTCTTGTCGTACTTGGCTTTGATTTTTTGTAGTGCGGTAAGGCGTTCAATGTCCTGAAGCATAGCGGTGCGCATGTCGCCGATAGCGAGAATGTAGTTAGAATTAATCTCGTTGTGAGCGATTAAGTCAGCATACTGTATGAGGAACAAGTCATTGGAGCTGATGCGCTTTGCGAGCGTCCTTAACCCCAGTCTAGTTGCGAGTGCGGCTAAATCCTGCCTTGCTTTCTTGTTGTAGTTATATTCAGCGGTTACAGCGTCCCATATGGCTTTGTCCTTCTGTGCGAGAGCGAGGAATTTCTTGTAGTCGAGTATGAGGGATTTTGCATTATATCCGAGCGGGAGATGTTCTCTTGAAGCCGGATTGGCGAGTGCGAAATTCTTGATGTCCTCAAGGAGCATGATGCGTGAGAATATGTCGAACTGCTCAGGAGTGAGGCTGTGCAGGCTGTCATAGAGAGAGCGGAGAGCCAAGTGAGTTTTAGCCTCCGAGTTTCTGTTCATGATGCGGAGGAACTCTCTGGCCGGGATGAGGCCTTTAGCCTTAGCTTCTTTTCCGGCAAGCAGCGGGAAGTCGCCTCTGAAGCCTTTAATGAGCTGCTTCAAGGAGTGCATAATGCCGTGAGATGCTTCGGCCTTCTGCTTCTTGGGGCTGTGTGATTTCCTGTATGATGCTTCGGCGTGAGGGTTGGCGAAAGTCTGTGCTTGAGGGTAAAGCTCAACTAAAGGATTGTTGTGAAGATTTGCGGACTGATAATATTTCTCATTCTCAAGCTCATCGTAGAACTGTCCATTTTCATCGCGAGAACGTCCGCTGTCGTCTTCAGTATCCGAAAGCAAGGAATACCTGCGCTGTTGAGCAGTAAAGTCTTTTCTTGCCTCAATGTTGCGAGCTTCTCTCTCGCCAGGCATTCGAAAATATTTCTGAACAGGGCTGTCATTGGCAACTCTTCTCCATTGAGCTTGCAGTTGTTTATATCTTTGGCCGTAGGGAGAATTAGCCCAGAAATTATCGTTAAGTTCAGCCCCTTTTAAGAAGTCGATATTCGGGTCTATTGTTTTACAGAACTCGTTATATCCCGAAAGTTCTTCAATCTCTACGATTTTGCGCTCCAATTCTTCTTTTTTATTTCTGCGCAGTTCTTTAGTATCATTAAATTCTCTTTTGAACATTTCTGGATTTCCGCCTTCAGCGAAGCCTTCAATATTCTGAATAGCGTGCTGAATTTCGTGCAGGAGAGCGGAGCGCAGATTATGGAAGCGGTGGCCTGTGCTGTCGGATGGAGAAAGAACCCAGCCGCCATTTTCGTCAACATACATTGGATTAATATCTATCCATGCTTCTCCGTATAAAGATTGATAATGAGCAGTCCCGTTTTTGTTTGCGGCTGCAACAGTCAAGTTCATTAACTGCGGGTATGCTCTGTATAATTCTGGAGCGTCAAAAATATCTGCTAGTTTTGCTTCCCAGTAAGATAATTTTCCGAAATACTTCACTTCTTGTTCGTACCAATGAAATTTAGCGTTAGGGCGTAAATCGCCGTCAGGAATTTCATATCTCCATCTTTTGTCGTAAGCCCCCAATTCCCAACCCGTAGCGAGTTTAATATCACGAGGATTTCTGCCAGCACTGGCCATAGACTTAGCGCGTTTAAGATTATCCATGAGAGTATTGTTGCCGTTAGCTCTGTCGATAGCCCTTGCGCCTATTTCGCCTATAACCTGCCTGTAAATCTCGTGAGAATGAGAGAAGTCGCCGTTGTTGTGTGTAGCGGACTTAATATTG
The DNA here is from genome assembly GCA_017448795.1 of Synergistaceae bacterium. Lineage (GTDB taxonomy): Bacteria > Synergistota > Synergistia > Synergistales > Aminobacteriaceae > JAFUXM01. The sequence continues at coordinate 91,899 of JAFSKV010000023.1, forward strand.
ACATCGTTTGGTACGACAAAGACATCACTGAGATAATGCCTTGAAGAGCTAGCAGTATCGTATATGTTTCTGAAGATAACGCCGTCCACATCTTCGCCCGTTAATATGCCTGAAAATACGCCTCTGACGATGTCGTTTGTAATAGCAAATTCCGTGTCAGTCTCAACAGTAAACCTGTCCTCTATATAGTCAGGATTTGCATAAGTGTGTCCTTCCTCATCAGTTGTGTATCTGCTATTCCCGTAAGCCTCATTACCATCCTCATCATTATCGAGAACGTCATAGATATAATCGCTAGCGTCTCTGTAAGAAGTGAAAGGTTCGCCGTTATTTTTCTCATATATAGTATCGCCGTAGAGGTTATCGCGAATGAAAATCTCGCCTAAGTCATTCCAATAGCGTTTATGCCCCTCGATGATGTTATGGATTGCGAATATTGAGGAAGACTTCGTATAAGCCCTCATCATCGCCGTTTGAGTAAGTTTCAGCATTTTCGCGTCTGGAAGTGAACCAAGCACCAGTATCATGGCTCATGCCCTCGCCGCGAGTGTCGAAGACAGAGAAGCCGCCGTTAGGAGTGCCATGATAAACGACTAAAGGCTCGCCATTCTCATCGACGACTTTGGACGATGTATCAGGGCTATTTTCCCAATCGCCGAACCAAGCCTTGAAGTTAGGAGTTCTGACAGCCAGCCATTGAGCCTCGTTAAGATTAGTGTCATGGCCGTTGGGAGCTTTCAACCATTGCGTAGTGCCTTCATACTCTTTCCTGACGGCCTCAACCTGAGTGCGAGCTTCAGGAGTGAGAAAGTCATCGGCAGGGCGGGCGAGGGAGTTGCTCTGCGTAGTGTCGGCGGACTGCCTATAAATCTCAGTATTGCTGTTGCTGAATGCGCCGCTGTTGAACTTGGATTTAACCTGAATGGGCTTGAATATGATGTAGTCGTCCATGTGAGCTGTTGCCATGTCATGAATATCGCGAATGATAACGCCGTCGTGGTTACCATTGCCTAACTTGCCCGTTCTGACAGCGCGGACGAGGTGGTCAGAAGTTAGTTTTTCCTCGACAGCTTCATACGTGTAAGGGTCTAGCAGGATGGAGTAAATGTAATCTTGAGCCTGTTTTTTAGATGTGAAAGGTTCTCCATGATTGTTATGGAAAATATTTTTACCACCAAATTTATGACGTATCCAAACTTGCCCAATGTTCTCCCAATCTTTGCCATGAGCGTCATAGATGTAAGGGTTTCTGAGATTGAGGAAGACGTGATAGATGGTATCGCCTTCTTGATAGAAGCGTTTATCGTTGAATATAGCTTCGTCTTTATAGTCTCCGAACCACGCGCCCGTGTTTCTTGTTTTGCCGTAACCGTTAGTCTTGAATTTGGAGAAGCCGCCCCCCCAGCCTGGTAAGTGAGTAACGATAAGCGGCTCGCCATTCTCATCAACGACTTTGGACGCGGTTCCAGGGCTATTTTCCCAATCACCGAACCAGTTTTTGAAGTTATTGGTGCGTACCAAGAGCCAAGAGCGGTTGTCGAGTTTGGACTTTTTGCCGTTAGGAGCGAGGAAGAGAGAGCCATTCTTTTTGTGATACTCGTAGATGGCATCGATTTCGGGAGGGTTGAATCGCAGCATGAGCTGCCTGCCTTCCGCGTCGATGCCGAAATAGGGGTAATCGTCATTGCTGGCAGCCGTCTGGCGGTAGAAGTCGCCCTCGTTGTTGCTGAACTCGCCGTTGTTCTTGGTGGCGGATTTAGTCTGGTTAGGAGTGAAGATGACGAAGCTGTCGTTGCCCTTGTCTTCAACGAGGTTTTCGTAGATGATGCCGTCATAGCCAGATTTCTTAGCGTCCCGAATGTCATTCTTCCAGTCATTAGAGTCGTTCTGGAAGAGAGGGTTTCTGATGTTGAGGAAGCACGGAATAATTTTGCCTGATGAGCTGTAGTCGAAGTATTTATCATTTCTGCCGTCATAGCCAGTAGAGTAAGCGATTCTGTCTAAAGCGGAGTTTCGAGAGCCGAAGTGAGAGCCTTCCGGGTGAGTGTTGAAGATTTTGAAGCGTTTGCTTTTGAGAGTGCCGTGATAGACGACTAGGGGCTCACCGTTAGTGTCAATGATTTTGCTTGAGTTTCTTCTGTCATGTTCCCAATCGCCGAACCAGCGTTTGAAGTTCTCGGTGCGGACAAGCAACCACTGCAATTCGGAGAGATTAGTTTTCTTGCCGTTAGGGGCTTTCATCCATTGTGGAGTACCCTTATATTTTGCTCTTATAGCGTCAACTTGTTGCTTTGCTTCAGGAGTGAGGAGTTCGTAAGCGGCCTTAGCCTGCGAGTAAGTCTCAGTGTCGGGCAGGTTATCGAGAGCGTCGGAGTGAGCATCAGCCAAGTCGTCGATGTGAGCCATTTCGCTGTCATAATCTGTAATATCGCTGTCATTGTCGAGAGCGTCTAGGAATGCTTTTCCTTCCTCGTCAGCATAGAAGTCGTATTCATTGTCCCGTACATTCTCACTGCTTCTGCGTTCCAGCTCATCCTCATTGCGGAAGGCGAGCTGTTTTTCTCTTTCGACATCTTCAGTTTCAGCCAGAGGAGTGTTTATTCTTTCTTCTTGGGAAAGATTTTTTCTTTTTGAGGCGTTCCTTGCTTCAACTTCGCCCGCAAGTCTTGAATATGCTTCGTTAGGTGCTAGATGATAGCCCTCAGTAAGGCGGTGGGAGCGTGTGAACATGTTGGGGTTGCCGCCCGTAGCGAAGTCTTCATAGGATTGAATAGCGTGCTGCACCTCATGAAGGAGTCGTGTCTCGAAATCCTCGGTAGTACTGCTGTCCCAGTCGCGTGAAATGCTGTCATTTGTGTTTTTGTCCCTGAGCGCGTATTCCAAAGAGCTCTTGAGGTGTGCAGGGAAGTGTATGGTATTGTTTTCCCTGTCCCACCATCCGCCAGTAAGCGGGTCGTCCCAATTTTTATCGAAAGAGACTTTAACCTCTCTGAGTCTTGGGTAAGCGTTGTAGAGTTCTTGAGCGTCAAAAATATCCGGCAGAGTTAAGTTTTTATTGCCGTTGAAAGGTATGAGATGTCCGTCCATGATTTCATGCCGCCAGTCTCCGTCAGTGGCCATTTCCCAGCCTGTATTGCGCCATATAGTCTTAGCGTCAATTCCGAGCCTGAACATATTTCTTGCGATGGCGAGGTTGTCCATGAGTTCAGTGTTGCCGTTGAGCCTGTCGAGCCTTCTTGCGCCAGTAGTCCCTATAATTTGCCTGTACTGCTCATAATCGTGGGTATCACCGTCATTATCGAGGCTGTCGAGGTAAGCCTTGCTGTAATCTTCCGCCCTGAAGTAATCCTGAGCTTCTTCATTGCTGTCTTCGGACAAGCCTAACATTGAGAGAGTGTCAGTATTCCAAATGACGAAGCTGTGAGAGTTGTAGAGATGTTTGTCTCCCTGTCTGTCCGTGCTGTCTAAGTATCTGTGTCCCGGAATGCCGAGCTGGTTAAGTATTCTGGAGGCGGCCATATCGCCCTGCAAGCCGCCGCCGTTTTCGTTTGACAGCCTTCTGTAGAGAGATTCGCCTGTGTCGTAATCATCGATATAGACATCGGAGTTTCTGAGGATGTCGAGTACTTTCTTGGGTTGCCTGCGCATGGGAGCGTCCCAGTCGAGGAGAGTATCGTTATCTGGCCCGCTGAAGGTGTACAAGTTGCCTTTTGAGGGAGCTTTAATCCTGTCAGGAATGAGCTTGCTTATGGCTTCAATGTAAGCATCTTTTCCGCCTTTTTCCCAGAACTGCCTGAAGAGTTTAGCGGAAGACGAGTTTGTTTTTTCCTCGCTGGAAATTCTGCTTTCTATTTTCTCCAGCGCGTCTCTGACAACGTCATCGATGGTTGAATATAACTCGCTGTGTTCCGCGTGAGCCAGGTTGTGAAGAGGCATGTTAAAGTCATAGGGGTTTATGTAAATTCGTATTGTTCGAACATCGCCGTTCTTGAACAGTTCTTTGAACGAATCGAGCTCACTTAAGCTGTTAATGGCAGCATCCTCCATGCGGGCAATATCGGAGCTGCTCATATTTTTCCCGTTTTTCATGACGAACAGTTTGTCTTGATAGGGATTGTTTCCCTTCATGGCCTCAGTCCTGGCACTGTCTGCGATGTCGTATGCTTCAGTGAGGTGTGCGCCATAGCCGTGTTTTTGATGCTCTCTGTATGATTTTTGCCCTTGCTCCGAGCTGAAGTATTGCAGGTCAAAGCCGTTGCGTAGGAGGATATGCCTAGTGCCGTGGTGCATGAGCTGGTCATACTTTTTCTGAGAGAGGAAGGAGCTGCTGGTGTCATGTCCAGCGTTGTCTTTATTAGCTTGCTGGTTGTAGGCCTCAGCTTGATTATTTGCTTGTTGCTGTGCGGCAGTAATGCGGAAATGCTCTTCTGCATCAGGGTTGCCTTCAACGCCGAGCATTGCAAGAGTACGAGTGTCCCAAATGACGAAATTATGAGTGCCGGACTTCCTGCGTTCGCGAGGGCTTAACTCTCTGCTTCCGCTGTCCCAGAACATGGCGCCCGGTATGCCGTGCCTGTGGAGGATGAGGGAAGCCTTCTGCTTGGGGTCGGCAATGCCTTTTGCGGGGTAAGCGAACAGGTCATCAGTCTGTGTCCGCATGACATGGGCGAGAGCCATGTAGAAGTCCCCGCCTGTTTTTGCCTTCCGTGCTTCAGAAGCATCAAGTCCCCAGAATTTAAGCTCCTGCAAAATCTCCTGCCTTGCTTTCTTGACGCTGTCGGGCTGTTTGGGGATGCCCGCGTCCCAGTCAAGCAGAGTGTTATTTTCCGGGCCGTCAAAGGAGTAGATGTTGCCCTTTTTCGGAGGAAGGACGGAAATAGCGGTAATAGACTTGAGAGCCTCAATTTTGTGCTTAGTGTTGTCTATGATGTGTTGACGGAGCTTAATTTTGTCGTTGGTGTCATTATGTGGAGTGTGCTTAAGCTCGTGCTTTAGCTGAGTTAAGACGCTTCTGAGTTCCTTGAGTTCGTGCCTGTATGATGCGAGAATATCCTTCTTGAGTGTGTCCAGGTCATGAGAGCGAGAGTTCACCGCGAGGGAGAACAAGTCATCAAGAGCGGGCTTGAGGTAACCGTCAGCCCCCCTGTCCCAAGAGCCAGCACCAGTGGAGCGGTATACTTTGCCGTCATCTGTGGTGATGCCGACACGGTGGCTTCCGCGGTACTGGTCTCCGTAGTGCCTGTAAGTCTCAGCGACAGCGCGGTTGCCTGCCATGTATGCGCCGTAAGCTCTGGAGGCCGAGCCTTCTGAAGAACCAGCATAGCGTAAATCGAACTCATTGCCGAGAATGGTATTGTCAGTGCCGTGCCACATTTGTTGTTCGTAGCGTTCAATCTGTTCTGGCGAGATGAAGCCGTTACTTGCCGGATTGCCGTTGCTGTCGAACAAGGAGAGCTGCTGCTTCCCGCCGTTGTAGAAAGTCTTGCGGGTCAGTTCGTCGCTGTCGTCTGAGATGCCCGTCATGGTAACCCTATCCATGTTCCAGATGACGTAGTTGTGAGTACCCGATTGAGAGTATCTGCTGCCTCTGTCGAAGTAGCGGTGTCCCGGAATGCCGTATCTGTTGAGAAGCCAAGAAGCTCTAGCGTCAGCGCGTGAGAAGCCCTTTTTCTTTAGGCCGTACAAATCCTCACCGATTCTGTCCATATGCTCAAAAGCGCGGACGATTGCCCAATAGAAATCCTCGCCAGTATCCAGCTCGCCGATATGAGGGGAATGGATGCGCAGCTCGTCTCTAGAGAAGCCCTTGCGCTTGAGAGCGGCAAAGATTTTGCGTATGGCCTTCCTGACGTTGCCGGGCTGTTCGTCGAGAGGAGCGTCCCAGTCCAGAAGCTCGTAGTCTTCAGGGATGTCGAACTGGTAGATGTTGCCACGTTTAGGGTTAGTGTGAGAAATATCAGTGATGGAGTTGATGACGTGAAGCTCTCTGCGCAGCCTGTCGAGTAAGTCTTTATCATCTTTCCTGCCTTTGTGCTTGCTGATTAAGGCCTTGTAGTTATCCTTAACGGCGGCCAAAGCCTCGCTATAGGAAGCGTGAGGGTTGTGGCCGAAGAAGTCAACGAACTGGAACAGAGCTCTGTGGACATCGGGGAAATCATCCTTCCAGTTGTCCCTGTCGGCGAAGGAGAAGGATTTTCCGCCTTTGAGAGTGAATGAAGTGTTGCCTGCTAAATCCTTGTCGGACAGCCCGTAACGTCTGTAGCTTTCTGCGACATAAGGATTTTGCGTGAAGTATGCGCCGAAGCCGAAAGCCGCGCTGCCCTCCGACGAGCCGGCATAACGTAGGTCGAAGCGGTTGTCCCAAATGATATTGCCTGTAGCGTGAGTAACAATCTGATTGAAGCGGTCGACAGCGTCAGGAGTGATGAACTTATCAGGATGTTCGCGCTTGTAGTTGTTGAAGTAGTCGATAGCCTCTTGGTTGCTGTTAGAAGTGATGCCTAGAATGTGCACCAAATCTTCATCCCAGATGACGAAGTTGCGAGTGCCTTCGTTGCCAAATACGGAGAACGGGCTGTATGGTGCAGGTTTAATAGCCGGAGAGAATGTGAATGAAGTAATGGAGTTTAGAACATCAATCAGAACATTAATGTATTCAATATTCTCGTTCTCCATCTTTATTTCGATATTGTCTTTCTTTCTTTCAGCCTCGCGAAGGTATCTTTGGGATTGTTTAATGTTTGACTGATATTTATCGAGAACCTTATCTTTTGCTTCTTGGAAGGTGTCAGCGTGAAACCAGTTATATTTTGATGATGAGAATGAAGATTGAATGTCGTTAAGTACTTCCCTGAGAGTGTCGTCAGGGTTATTGCTCCAAGAGCTATTTTCTTCTAAAGAATAGGTATGCCCGTCCGCAGTAGTGGCGATTGACTTTGCTGGTCTGCCGTCAAGCATATTGTTTTTGCGGTATTCATCATATTTATCGTGGATGTCTTTGCTGCTGAAGCTGTCCCAATAACGATGTCCAGGAATGCCGAATTTGAGAAAGAGTAACGAAGCGCGGAGTTGAGGGTTATCGATGCCGTCATCTGGACTATTATTTTCGAGGTACTGTTTCATGATGTTAGTAACGAACTCATAAAACTCTCCGCCCGAATTTCTGAGAGTATGCCCGCCCTCAAATTCTCTAGCTTCATCCCAAGCCTCGTCAACATCGAGGTTGTATTTACGAGCGAAATCTGAAATAAAGGTTTTTATTTGTGCTATAGCTTTTTGAACATGTTCAGGTTGCTCATTGAGTAGAGCGTCCCAGTTCATGAGAACGTCATTATCTGGAATTTCAGCTATGTAGAGATTGCCTTTTTTGCCAAAGTTTTCGTCAGGAGTGAACTCCCAATGAGAGAATGTATCCAGAACCTTCAATGCTTCTTGAGCTTCTTTGCCGCTGTCCGAATTTTCACCGTAAGCGTTAATAGCAAGCGTGTATATCACATTGAGATTATGCTTGATGTTATCGACTGAAAAGTCTTGATTATAGAAGATGGCCTCTTGTATGGCATTAAGAACCTTGCGAATGATGGGTGATGGAGTATTGTCCCATTCGTCAAATTTAGGAGCGGAGTAAACCGTGCCGTCGGAGAATTGGACATGAAGAGTGCCTAAACCCATATTAGGAACTCCGTAGCGTCTATAAAATTCAGCGACTTCTGGGTTTTGTTCAAAGTAGATGCCTGCGCCGAAATAGTTAGAGCCTTCGCCGGAGAAAAGGTACTTGAGGCTGAAGCGGTTGCCCAGCACGATATGCCCTGTGGCGTGAGTAACCTCCTGCTGGTAATACCTCTCTATAACGTCGGGGGTGGTGAAGCCGTGAGTGCCTTGAAGGAGGTTATCGGGATTGATGCTGTGAGGATTGGATTTGCTGAGGATGTCATAGTATTTGCCGAGCGTGGCTGACGAGCTGGGCGTGTCTTTATCCTGAGCGTTGCCCGCTGAGGCCTGCCTGTAGATTTCGCCAGACTGGGAGAACATACCATTGTTGTTTGTAGCGGACTTGATGGCGTTAGGCTCGAAGACGACGTAGTCATCAACGCCCCAGACGCTCATGTCGCGCAGGTTGCGTATGACAACGCCGTCATGGTCTCCGTTGCCGACGATGCCCTGCCTTACGGCGCGTACGAGTTCGTCGGAAGTCTGGAAGCGTGTCTCGTGCCTGACGATATACCTGCCCGGCTGCGTATTGTCCGGGTCAAGGTGTTCGCGGATGAAGCCATTAGCCCAGCTGAGGTTGGAGAAAGCCTTACCAGCGTTGTTGTGGAAAATGGACTTGCCTGTTTTTGTGTCCACAATCCAGACTTTGCCGACGCGCTGCCACCGTTTTCCTTCCGCGTCATAGACGTAAGGGTTGCGCAGGTTGAGGAATACGTGGTAGATATTCCCGCCTTCAGTAACGCTGTCTATTCCTGCTGTCTCCAGAGAGATATGTTCGTTGCCCTTGAGGTCAGCGAACCAAGCTCCTGTGCCTTCAGTTTTGCCTTCCCTGTCTATGCTGAAGTCGCCGTTTGTGTTGAAGACAGAGAAGCCGCCCTTGCCGCGGACGATATGAGTAACGACGAGAGGCTCGCCGTTTTCGTCCACGACTTTTGAAGAGTTATTAGCTTCCCCTGCGTAGCGTGATATAATCAGCCTCGACCTTGATGGTGTGCCGTCGTTTAGGGCGGTTTTGAACACACCATCGAGGTTATCTTTTACTTCTACCTCATGTAGATAAAAGCCCTGTCGATTTTTGCTTTGCTTTACGATGACTTCGCAAACGTAATCTTGCCCGCCAATCTTGACGTTTGCAATTAATGTGGCAGTGTCGTATGAGCGTCCTTTCCAGTTGGTTTGTCTGTCGTATACGAGGCCTTTTTTGATTACATCAGGGACGAGAGCGAAAGCTGCTGATTTTTCTTTTCCCAGCCCATGAGCGGCAGAATCCTTTATCCCTCTGCGGTCGAGGACGACATCGCCCAACTCTTTATTATGGACTACCGTATTTCCTGTATTTTTGTAATACTGCATGACACGGTCAACTAAAGGTGTATCTGTTTTTGAGAACTCCTCGCCGGAGATACTCCCAACGGGTTCACTATGCTCTAAAAAGTCTCTTACTTTTTTGACAATGTGGGCAGCTTCCCAGTCGCCGAACCAATTTTTGAAGTTGGGTGTCCTGACTTGCAGCCACTGTTTTTCCGTTAGGTTTGTGGGCTGTCCATTGGGAGCTTTCATCCATTGGGGAGAGCCTTCATACTGCATGCGGACGGTTTCGAGCTGCTGGCGGGAGATTTCGAGAGTTGCGTCAAAGTCCTCAGCATTGAGCTGCTGTGCGTCAGCCGCTTGGTTATATGTTTCGCCGTTATCGTCGAGCAACTCATTGTGATTGAAGTCCTCCGTGTCAGTGAGGAGGGAGTTGCGCCTCTGGGCATCGGAGAGGCTGTGCCTTGCCATGACGTTGCGGGCTTCAGTCTCGCCTGCGGAGCGCATGTAGCGGTTGCGGGCAGTGCCGTCGTTGATGGCGTTCTGGATGAGGTTGTCCCTTTCATCCATGAGGCCGAAGAGTTTCTGCTCCAAGTCATTGTATTCCTTAGACTGTGGGTTATCTGCGAAAATATCCTCATTAAGGGGAGCGCGGTAGAGTGCGTCGAGCTGCTTCTGTAGAGCCTCAATTTTCCTGTCTAAATCTTTTACGGCCTTCAAATTCTGAGCGGCTAAGTCTAAGTTCGAGCCGCCTGCGAAGCCTTCAATGCGCTGTATGTTATGCTGGATTTCGTGGAGGAGGGTGAGGATAGTGTTCTGGTTCAAGCCTGGGCGGAGGGAATGGCCGTCGAAATGGAAATCGCCGACGAGAGTGACAGAGCCGTCGGTATGAGACGAGCCTTTGGGGTAACGTATGCCGTTTTCCTCGAAGTCCTCGCCCTGCACGAAGGTAACGCTTGCCTCCCTTAGCTTTGGATAAGCGGCGAACAAGTCGGGAGCGTCAAGGACTTCACCGAGAGTAGTAACGGCGAAGGGCTGAGTTTCCATGCCGAATGGAATGTCCTCGAAAGTGTCGAAGTCCGGCACAGTGGCGTTAAGAGTGAGGTTGTCCTTAAGTTTCCCGTCCCGGGTTTCATACCGCCACTGCTTGTCGTGTCCCAGCTCCCAGCCTGTTGCGCGCCTGATGGTTTTCGGCTTGAAGCCGCGGGCTTTCATTTGCTGTGCGGTTTCGAGGTTGCTCATGAGCCAGTCCGCGCCGATAGCCCTGTCGATGAGCTGCGCGCCCTTGCGGCCGATAACCTGCTGATACGTCTCGTGAGGATTGCCTGTGAGCTTCTGGAGAATGGTGCTGCGGAAGTAGTCGGCGGCTTCCTTGTCTCTGTCCTGCCTGTAGCTGAAAGGCTTATCGCTGCTGTCGAATATGAACTGCTCTTCGCTTGCGGTATCCTGAGTGTCGAGAGGGAAAGATGATTTTCTTCTTTGCTCGCTGAATATGCTTCTTTTAGCCGCGTTTCTTGCCTCAACCTCACCGCCGAAGTAGCTGTAAGCCTGTGCCTGGTGCAACATGCCGAAGCCTAGTTTTGCGTCATGCATGAGTTTAGCCCATGTGCGGAATTTCTGTTTATTCTTGGGAGAAAGCCTGTGAAGGAGACTATCATACTCATCCTGATTGAAGCTGTCGGTAGAGAGACGCTTCTCCACGTCAAAGAGGGCGCGGAAAACTTCCTGCTGCTTTGGAGAAATGTTGTCGAGTATAGTCTGGGCTTCTCTCTTGGCATTCAAGCTGCGGAAGAAAGTGGGGTTGAAGTAAAAGCCGTTTTTGTCAGCGAGAGCTGGAGAGCCTTTGAATACCCAGCCCATGTTGGTGTTGCCGCCCTGAGCGAAGCCCTCAATGGACTGTATCCAGTGCTGGATTTCATGGATGAGTACTTGTTCAACGGTGAACTGGCTTTGCAGGAGCTTGTTGCTGATGAAGATTTTATTGCCTTCTGAGTTGATATAGCCTAAGCGGTCATCCCCCATAGCTTCGAAAGTAACGGGAATATTCTTGAGGCTGTCATAAGCCTTGAATAGTTCTGGCGCGTCAAAGATGGACGAGAGCGGAATGTCCTTTATTTCGGAGAACGAGACAGAGCCGTCATTGTTTCTTGAAATATTCTTGCTGGCTAAGTCATGGAAGGCCTTGCTGATGATGTGTCCATATGGCAGCTCAAACTTCCACTGTCCGTCCGCGCCCCTGAGCCATCCAGTGGCGAACCAGATTTTGCGGGCGGAGGAATAATCGCGTTTCCAGCCGTTATAATGGTCAAATCTCCAGTCAGGCTTCAGCTTTCTCTCCATGCGCCGGGCGGTTCTGAGGTTGTAGGTGAGGTTATGGTTACTGTTGAGCTGGTCGAGCCTAGCAGCCGCGCCGTAGCCGATGAACTGGCTGTAGCGTTCTGAGTAAGGATTGCCTTCCGCGTCATTGACACCTTCGAGCATGTCGCGTACACTAACAATGTTCGGACTGCTTGAGGTCTCAGCAGCTCGTCCCATTAAGTTGGGACTGTTCTGGGAGAGGTGGCCGGACATTTTTTTTGTATATTTCATGTCATAAAGGCTTACCTCGTCAATTTCTGCTTTACCACTTTCATACTCTTTAGCAGTAAGTTTCAGAATATGAGTATCATCGCCAAACTGAACAGGGACAAGAAATCTGTGAACCTGCTTCAAGTTGCCCGGCTGTCCCTCAACCTTAGTGGCAGAGGGTTTTCTGTCAGGATGAGTTTCAACCCTGTAAGCCTTTCTGGCGAGTGTGTCGAGGTAAGGAACGGCCTGATAAATGACATCGCCTGCTGTGTCAATGGTATTGCGGGCAGTGTCGAGGATATGGTTAAGGCCTACTTTAGACAGAGTGATAGTGAGGCCGGTATGCTCATTAACGACAGCCCCGTTCTTGAAGCGGCTGATTATCTCTGCCTGCCTGTCTTTGCCGAAAGCCTTGATGCGCTTGTAGAATGGGACGTTTGGCATAGTCTGCGAGATATGAACAACGCGCACCTGACTGTCGAGGTCAACATCGCTGTTGAGAGCTTGGCTGTAAGTCTCGCTGCTGGATTTGCTTCTTGAGCTGGATTTTCTTGGCAGCCTGCCGACAATCTGCTCATCGCGTGAAACGTCCTCCGAAGCGTCGAGGGGTACAGCCCTTCTGCGTTTTTCGCCCCAGTAAGCGCGGTGTTCGGCATTTCTTGCCTCGGTCTCCCCAGAGCGGCGCATATACTTGGAGTAGAGATACTTGCCTCTTTCATCAGCCTTGTTGAGAGCCTTCATGGCGCGGGAGTAAATATTGCGCTCCTTGCCGGAGAGAGAGCGGAGAATATCCTGAAGAGCGTCATTGTCGCCCTCAAGTTCAGCCTCAAGCGCATCGGCGATTCTGCCTGCGGTGTCAGTGTCGAGTTTTCGCATGATGGAGTGGTATCTGGCCATGTAGCGGTTATAAGCCGCGTCATTGTCCGGGGAGATGTCAGAGCCGGAAGCGAATCCCTCGCGCATCTGTATGGCGTGCTGTATTTCATGAATGAGGCTTTTGCGCAGCTCCCTTCTGACGGAGAAGTTCCTGTCTGAGTCAGCGACGATGACAGAGTTTGTGTTTGGGTCGTACGCGGCGTAAGCGTCAAGGTTTTTGTCAATGCGGACGGAGATGCCGCGCAAGTCCGGGTAGGCGCTGAAGAGGGCTGGAGCGTCGAGCACGTCAGGCAGGGATGCGTCAGCCTGTGTGAGCAGCTCATTGAAGCGGTCAAGTTCCTGCCGGGAGAATATGGTGTCCAGGGGCAGGTTAGGATTAGTCCTTGCGTATTGGTATATGGTGTCCCTGAAGTGGTCCAGCTCACGGGACAGTGTGCGCAGTTTTCCGAGCTTGGAGCGCATGATGCTGCCGTCCGGGATTTCATGCCGCCACTTGCCGTCCTTGCCGCGCATCCAGCTAGTAGCCGCCCAAATTTTGCTGGCGGTGAGCCCGGCGCGCTCCATTCTGCGGGCAACTCTGAGGTTGTCCATGCGTGTGGTAACGCCTTCGGCTGCGTCGAGGCTTCTTGCGCCGTCGATGCCGATAATCTGGTGGTAAGCCTCGCTGCTGCCCTGCTGTCCAGCCTGTGCGGTGTCCCTGAAATACTGCTTTGCGTCCTCGTCGCTGTCGTCAGTGAGGCCGAGTAGCTTAATCATGTCAGTGTTCCATATGACGAAATTATGAGTGCCGTTGTGAGTGTTCCTGCTGCCCTTATCCAGATAGCGCAGTCCCTGAACGCCCGCCTGGTTGAGGAGCAAGGACGCGGCCATGTCCGTGCGTGTGATGATGCCGCCGTGCTTCTTGGAGTTGAGCCTTCTGTCCTGGACGAGAGGCCTCAAAGCGTCTTCGAGAGCGTGATAAAAGTCCTCGCCAGTCTTGGCGTTCCTGACTTTATCGACAGCGTCATGGGAAACGTTCCAAGTCTCCAGCTTTGCGACAACTCTCTGTATGCCCTTCTGTACTTTCTTGGGCTGAGTATCTGCCTCCCAGTCTAGGAGAGCGTCGTTTTCGGGAATATCGGCTTTGTAGACGTTTCCGTTTGCGGCCTCGAAAGATGCGGCTTGCTTTGAAAGGATACGGCTAATCTCTCTGTTGAGCGTAATTTCCTGTTTAAGTCTGGCGATGGATTGCTCGGAGAGATGTCCCAGTTCGCTCATGAGTTCATCACGAGCCTGCCTAGCTCCCGCCTTGAATTTAGCGAGCAGTTCATGTTTAACCTGAGCGAAGTTGTAGCGCAGCTCATCGCCAGTGTAATGCAGCAAGTATTCCTGCAATGTTTTGATTGCGTTGTCCGAGCCAGAGACGGGCAGCCCCTGCTTGTCCAGTATGGAGATATTGCGCCCGTACCGCCTGTAGTAGTCGGCGACGGCAGGATTTTGAGCGAGATAGATGCCGTAGCCGAAAGCCTGCCCGCCTTCGCCTGTGCCGATATATTCCAGGCCGAAGCGGCTGTTGAGTATGATATGCCCTGTGCCATGAAGAGCGAGCTGGTCGAAGCGTTCTATGTCCTCCTGAGAGACGAAGGTGCTGTTTGAGCGTCCGATGCGTAAAGTTTTAGTGCTGGATGTGTTGACGGAGCTTGAGCCGGAGTGTACACTTTTAATGCTAAGGGCATGAGTGGACTGCACTTCGGGTGTCAGGTCGTTGTCGGACGTAACCGCTTGGGACTTAGCGTTAAGGGACTGCTCTAATGATGAACCGCCCTTAGCCGCAGACGTTCCGGGAGAAAGAGACGATGCGCGTGTTAAATTCATTCCAGAGCCGGAGCTGGAAGCAGGGGATGGGCGGCCTGCGAAGAGCAGTTCTTTGCTGTTAATAGCCCTGTTGCGGGCAAACAGCAGTGTACTTACCCTGTAAATTCCGTTCTTGTCCTGATGAAGCCTGACAGCGGCGACTGCGCCATGCCCGTCATCTTTAGGGGCGACGAGCCACAAAGAATTGTTCGAGCCTTCCCGTATGTCTTTCCAGTTGTGCAGGGTGTCGAGTAGGAAAGTTTTTGCATCCTTATAGCCTGCCTGCCTAATTTGTTTGCCGTGATGATTTTCCGCATGTCTAAGAACGCCTACATTTGCCTGGATTTCGCCCGCCTGAATGCCAGCCGCTTCTGCTGTATTCGCGTCGATATAGCTCAAGGCAGCAGAGCCTTCAGGAGTAAGGAGCAGCTCGCTGGATTTAGCCTCGTCTATAGTATTGCCGCTTTCAGTCCTTAAAGCGTCAGGGCTGAATGGCAGGTTGAGCTGTAAGTCTTTGACTTCGTCAGTTTCTCTTGAGTACCCCTGTCCTTTGTCCCTTCCGCTGGCCGTCTGGTTGTGGAACTCCTCGCCCTGTGAGCTTCTGCTGGTATCCTTTGCGAGCGCAAGCCTAGCCTGCCTATTCTTCTCGCTTGGGACATAAGAAACATCCTTCAGAAGGTTGTCGAAGAATTTTCTAGTTTCTGGAGTAATCTCGACTTCATGAGTGTGTCCGTCTTCGCCAGCGTAGCGAATATTCTTAACTGCCCCATAAACATTGGCCATCCATACCTTGAACTTGTTGAAAATATGCTTGAGCCATATCGTAGGAGACTTGCCTGTAGCAAAATACTGCTCGCCAGCAGAAGCCCATTTTTCTTGAGCGTTTTTATACCGTACCTGCTGTTCTTTAGTCCATGAGTTGTACGGCGTAGAGAAGTCAATATCGCTGATGCCGAGCCATCTGTTCATAGCCGCAAAGTCGTCATACATGCCCTGCGGCAAGTCATCGACAGTAGTAATAAGGTTTTCCATTTCGCGCCGGAAAGAGTGCAAAAACTCGTGAATGGCAGTACTTTCGTTTGCGAATTTGGTGATATTCAGCACCATTTCAGCCGTTTCATGACGAACGCCATCTTCAGTAATCTCACCTGGTTGTATAAAGCGCATAAAACCGTTAGTGCCTTTTTCTTTAGGATTGAAGATAACATCGAGATGCATAGCGTTATTGAAGTAGTCATTAATGGACATGCCGTAAGCGTGAGCAAACCCGCGAATGGAAGAGGCGGCGAGGTGAGCGACAGCTTTTGAGTTTGTTCTATAATTCTGCCTAAGCCTTCTGCTGGTAATTATGTCTGGATTTCTCTCAACAGCTTCGCTGTAAGCATTAACAAGTTTCTGGTATATCTTATCCCTTACTTCCCGGAATGCCTTCCGCTCTTTTCTATTGTCGTTTACCTTCTGCCAGAAAGTCCTGTTATCCACTCTCTGGCCAGTACTTTTCTTGTTATTTACAGGGTGAACTGTTATGCCTTCAGGGTTAGTATCGAGCCTAATCCTGTGCTTGTGCCTGAAGTCCTCGTTGCCGTCATCGACAAGCAGCCCCGCCTCGTCAGCCAGCCCGAACTGCATGAGCCTCTGAAGCCCCGCCCGCCTCAAGTCCTGAACGGCAGCGTCCCTTGCGCTGTCAGCGTCATCAAGCCCTTCCGCCATCTGTAGGAAGTTGACGTAAGGGGAGTATCTTGCGACTACGTGGCCGTTCTCGTCAGTATACTCTATGTACTTGCCGAAATACTGCTTCTCGCTGGGGTGGCTGTTGTTGAACTCGCCCGAAGTCATGGTGAGGGTGTGAGTGTTGCCGTTCTTGTCTTGGTAGGTTATCCTGCTTGAGCGTGAGCTGCTGGGAGTGCCTGTGCGTGCGGCTGTGTTGCCTGCGGTGTTGCTGTTCCTTCCGAGAAGGCCAGTAACGAGGTTCATTGCCCTGCCGAGCCAAGACTGCCCGCTTTCCTGCGCTCCTTCCTGATGATAAGTCTCACTCCCTAATCAAGCGTCAACTCTGCTGCTCACGTTCCCGATAGCGTCTGCGAGATTTGCCTTCTTGCCTTTGGGCTTGCCCTGAGACTGGGCTTCCGGCTGTGCTTGTGCTGTCGGCTGTGAAGCGGTGTCCTGCTGTCCCATCGGAGTAACGGAAGGAGCTTGCTGTGTATCCTGCTGTCCAGCCGTAGCGGCACTGCTGATGCCCTGAGTGTCCTGCGCTGTCTGCGTTGGTATGGAGCTTGGTATGGAGTTGGCGGCCTTCCTTGCTGTCCTGTAGTATTCGTTGCCGTCAGGAATGAGCTTGCCGTTCTCGTCGAGGAAGCCCGCGCTGCTGAGGATAGATTTAGCCTGACGCTTGAGCTTGTCCAAGACGGATTTCTTCATGGCCTGAGCGTCGCCGTTGCTTGTGAACTTGATTGTGCCGGTGCGTGGCGAGTAGCGGGCGATGAGCCGTCCTTGATTGTCCCTTATGTTGAGATGCCTTCCGTAATACATCCGCTGTGCTGGCATATTGTCGCCAAAAGTCCCGATTTCAACGGACAAGTCTGTATTAACTTCCCTGCCATCTCCGTTCGTGTAGGATACGGAGAGAGTGCCGACATTGGGAGCGTCAATGTCCTCCTGCTGAAGCTCGCTGCTGTTGAAAGCGTTGAAGAAGTCATCGAAGCCGTTGTTGTCTCGCCTTGCCTTCCACCTTCTGCGCATCCCCTCGTTGCCGTCGGGCTTGAAATTGCCATCCTCATCGATGAAGCCGCCGCTGACGAGGTAGGACATGAGGTTAGCCCTGAAGTCGCGCTCGAATTTCTGTTCCCATCTCTGGCTGTGCTTTCCCTGGAAGTCCGGCGCGAAAGTGAAATTGTTATGATGGGGGTAGAATGTCGCGATAACCTTTCCGCGCTTAGTCCTGATTTGGATTGCAGGCCCGGAGTATCTTGCTTTCCTGTTCTGGAAGACACTGAAGATATTGCCGGGCGCGCTGCTTATGCGGACGGGTACAGACACGACATCAAAGCCGTAATCCCTGGCGTTGGAGCCAATGCCCGGAGTGAAGATGAACGTGCCGATGCTGCGGCTGCCGTCATCGGAGGTGTCCTGCGTGTTGCCGCTTGGTACAGCCTGATTGTACTGCTCGCTGACGAAATCCTCGTTCAAGTCCTCATCCGGCTCATCGTCGACAAGGTTGTCCTCGTCATTGCTGAGTGCGTTTTCCTGAGTGAGGGATAAATCTCGGAGCATAGTTTCTGACGCGCTGGGAGCTTCCTCAGTGTCAGGTATCAAGTCGGGTGCTGTGTCCTGCCGTATGCCGTCAACCTCAACGATGGGCGGAATATCCTGCGGCTGCTTGGTGTCCTGCCTGCTGGTGCTTGAGCGGTTGGCGTTGGGGTTGTCAGCGAAGAAGTCAAAGCCCGCGTCGTCCTGGACTTGGGTTGTGGTGGGTGCTACGCTGTATATTTGTTCCTGAACGTAGCTTATTTCGTCATCGAGGCTGGCTAACCTGTCCTGCATGGCCTGAACGTCTTTTGTAGCGGCTATGTCCGTGTCAATGTCAGTGCCGTAAGACTGGTAGGCATTGTAGATTTGCGACTGAAGCTCATCGCGCTGGGACTTAAGGCTGTCGAGTGTGGCTTTGGCTTTGTCGAGGTTGGCTTTGTGTGCGCTTCGGTAGGCTTCCTCTATTTGCTGTTTAGTACGGAAACCGCCTGCTGGAATGCGGAATGGAGCAAGCAGAGCAGTCGTTAGAAACGTTGATAGTGTTGTTGCTGGTGCTGTCTGGGCGATATAACTAGGAATTTCATTGCCATATTCGTCTTGGTATGAGGAAAGTATATGACTGCCTTCAGTCTTGAGGTTGCGCCAGAAATTTCCAAGCGACATATCACCGCTGGTAAAAGTCTTTTTTACCGCCTGTTCAACCGCTTGCTGTCTAGGCTCTTGGAAATTTTCATCAATTTCTTCTCCAATCAGATTTTTTACGCCTTCCCTCGCCACCTGTTGCCAATATCCGCCAACGTTTGTAGGGAGAATGACATTCATAAGGGTTTCAAGGCCGCCACCTACTCCACTATGGATTAAATCAAGTGGACTATTAGCGGCAAGGCTGTATATTCCTCCTAAGAAGGCATCATTGCCTCTGTTTTTGTCCTGCGAATACAACTCGCTTATAGTATTTGCGGCTTCTGTAATAGCTTCTGATGCATTCTTAACTCCATAGCCTATAAGAGATGCAAGTCCTCTCCCTACGCCTGCTGCCAGTTTTCCCGCTCTGCGTCATCCGTATTTATATGATTAAGGAGCCGGATATTGTCTCCAAGCTCCTCAAGTTCCTGACCTACAATCATAAAAATTTGCCGCCTACAGCGCAGGCACTATACCGTTAAGGTTCTCGATAGCAAAGTGAGCTTTTTCCGCTCGCATCTCTAGTGTCCATTCTCCATTGACGTATTTTCTCTGCATGTCGTTCGCTTTGGGCATGTCACCCGTCTTGAACGGACGGAGAAATGCCTTCTTTATATACTCCGGGCTTAACCCGTAAACAATATTATTCGGCATAAACCTGTCTGTAAGGCACTGCAATGTCCCGAAGTCTGTCTCTAATACCGAAATCATGTTAGTCAGCTTCTTCGTCTTGTTCCCGTCCATGTACTTGGTATGCCCAGCCGTGAATGTAGACACTATGCGCTTGTTCCTCGGCGACATAAGAAGCACTGACGGTTTGCCCCCCGCTGTCCATGTCTGCTCAAGCGCGGTGTTTATCAGGTCAAACGTCAATGCCCTTGCCCCGCTGCTCGTGAACCTGTTTGTTACTACCCAGTACGGAAGGCCTCCGAAATGTCTCGTGTCAGCTATTGATGTCCCTAATGTCTTTGTGTCCTGCTCAATAATCGCCTTCTCGCAGTCAAAAGCAAGCTCCTTCAATGCCTTCTGCATCTGGTAGGCCATCTCGCTCCGAACACCATACTTCAGCACTACTTCCTGAGTGTCCGTTACCTGAATACCCCTGTGCATTATCTGCGTGTAGTTGCTCTGCCTCTGGCGCGGGTTGGCGTTCGCAGTGCTGTAGGTGTAGCCTTCAGGGTTCATGTTCGTTATAGGTGTACCCAGTTCGTCCTCAAGCCATTCATGAGTTGTCGAAGTCGCACGTGTCTTGCCTATCCGTGAATAAAGCGGCGTGTCGTAAGGGGCTATGTTCGTGATAATATCGCTTACATCTTCTTTGTTTCCTACTGCTTCATAAGTATTGCTTGCCATGTCTCTAAACTTCCTCCTGTAATTTGTCTCCGTGTTCAGTCATTATTCTTTTGCCATACTCAATGGCTGTCTCGTATTCTATGCGGCTTTCCCGCGACATCTCCCACTCATCAGGGAATATCACATATTCAGCCTCTCCCAAGCTCTTAATCCTTGCCGACAGGACTTCATACTCATCACTGCCTTCATCAGGGTATGCTTCCCTGAGTTCCACCGTAGCGTTCAGGCAGTCGCTTGCCATATCAGAAACTCTCTTCTGCTCGGCGTATTTCTCATCCGCGCTCATGTCTTCCGGCAGTGAGATATATATAACCTTCACAGTTTCTTCCTTGTCCAGCTTGTTATTGTCTGCGCGAGTATTCCAGAGCTTAACGACAGTCGTAGCATCCTCATCGGCGCATGTCCCGTTTCCGCATTTCTCGCACCTAACAAGGTAGAGGCGGGGTGATTTACCGCCAATACCATAAGTGTAAAGCTCGCCTTCGCCGCCGCAATAAGGGCATCTCTCAAGTTTCACTATCATGATTACACCAGTCCCATCCGCATCAATGCGCTTGCCTGTTCATCGCTGTCCATGTCCCCGAATGTCTTGGGATTTATCCTCCTTCGGCCGCCGTAATCATTCCCGCGTGTGCTTTCCAGTACGGGCGGCTTTGCAGCTCTCTTAGGGTATCTTGATGACTGTCCTTCATACTGCGGGTAACGGGATGTCTGCGCGTCATAACTAGGCTGACGGCTTCCGCCCTTCTCACGCTGATATTCCTGATACCATGAGCCGATTATCTGCGGTATCACGCTGAAACGGTTTCCGCTACGCCGTGCATACTGATACAATCCGTTGTTCACCTGCTCGGCTGTTACTCCTGCCTGCTGCAACTTACTCATGTACCACTGGTTGAACTCGTTAAAGTCCGGCCTCTGCGACAATTCCGCGTTGAACTTCTGGAGCTGTCCCCATTCTGCATGGCCGCGCTGGTAATTCTGCACTTCCTCATTGCGCCTGGTCATAAGCTCGTTCATCGCAAGCTGCATGGCCGCACGGTGCTCGCCCTCGTAGTCGTCAAAGTCCTCCGGGTCTTCAAGCCCCAGCTTCTCGCAAGCCAGCCTCATGGCCTCGTCAGAAAGCTCCCGCGGCGTGTACGGCCTCACTTTCTGTATGTCCTGCGGCATCGGGATATTCTCTATCGTCTGGGCGCGGGACTGGGCATTGCGCCTCTCTATCTGCTCGCGGACTATCGGCGTGAAGCGTCCAATATCACCGTTGAGCCTCTTGTCGTCCCACTGCTCATACGGCGTGTTCCTCAGCTCTTCATCAGTGTAATAATCCGGCTCAGTGTCGGCCTTCTCGTGAACGTCCCCGAAGAAATTATCCCCAAAGCTCACGTTGCCTTCATCATCAAGCCTCGCGCCCTCAGGCTCTAATCCCCCGTCTTCCGGCGGGTAACCGTCATCCTGCCCGCCATCTTCCGGCTCGGCCATACCATCATCATCTTCATCATAGTCATAGCCGCTGTAGTCCGCCCCGTCTGTGGCCGCGTCATACTCCGCGCTTACTGCCGGATTATCCGTTGGCTGCTGTATCGTCTGTTCGTCCATTATTCTCGTTGCTCTCCTTTATTCTTGCACTGACTTTCTCCCAATACTCATTGCGCTTCCGCTGGTACATTCTTACATCCTGCAAGGTAGGCAGGTACTTCTCGAAATCGGAAAACTCCTCATCGATTATCTGCTTCACCTTCGCGTCAAGTTCTAATGCTTTCTTAACCGCCATTCTCATTCATCCTTTCTTCCGCCAGCTCTCCCAGCTGTATCATGTTGTCCGTTAACCTGCGAAATTCTTTCATCACACGCAATTCCGCTATCGCCTCCGCCGCGTTCTCTGGTGTTATTCTTCCAGTCTCAAAATCACGCACTATTTCCTCACGGCGGGTGTCCAGGAACTCACCCATCACTTCCGCCGCTATCTTGTGCTTCCGTCCGGCCTCAACCGCCTGCCTCAGCTCGTCTTGGCTTCCGTCTCCACCGTACATAGTTGTCTGCCCGGTCATTGTCCGCGTTCTCCCTCCTCTTCAGGCTCATAAGCTCCTCGCGTATGTAGTCCGCGTAATCCTCTAGCGCGTCCAGTCTGTCATCGTGGCTGTCTAAGTCGTCTCCCTGTTCGGCCTGAACCTCAAAGATTTTCTCGTCCATATACAACAGTGCTAGTATCAACAGCACATCAACCGCAAGTATTATCATTGACATCATTGTTTTCCGTCTTCACCTGCCCTTCAAGCAATTCCACACGGCTCTTCAGCCCGCAGTTCTCATGCTCTAATGCGCGTATCTTGCCGTCTTGCATCATGAAGTCTTCCTCCTGCAAGTCCTCAACCTCATCTATCGAGTAGCACAGCACAAACCACATCAACAAAAGTACGGATTCAATCAAATTTCTCCTCTCCTGTTTCCGCCCACAAAAAAGCACTCCGCTTCTTTGGAGTGCCTTCCGTTTCCGTTACTATATTTGCTGGAGTTATAGGCTATATTTCCTCAAGTGCTTCCTCCAGTTCAGACAATGTCGCTGGTCTTCCTATGCTCGCCCATGCTTTATCGTCCTCATCTTCCTTATCTGCAATGTCTGGACTTGGAGCTTCGTGCTTGGGCTGTATATCGCACTGCTTCTTCAGGCCGTTCAGCTCGCTGAAATCTATCTCGCCGTCCCTCTGAAGCCGCCCTACTACTATCCCGGCATCTATGCCCAGTCTTGCCGCAAAGTCTTCCACGCTCGCATAGCTGTAATCCTTCACCGCAGTGAACTCCCGGTACTTTCCCGGCGGTATCAGCGTATCACGCGCATATTCGTCCGCTTCCTTTTCGTCCTCATCAGACGCTCCGAACGGCTGGCTTATATGCCCTCTCAATATATGCCCAATTTCATGGAACAGGCTGAACCAGAACTTGTCCGCATCACGCCCCCTCAGCGTCAACGCCATCACTATCTTCCGCCTGTCATAGAAACTTGCACCGTACAGGAAACTTCCCTTCAGGTGCTGTAGCATCACTAACGCTATACCGCAGTCAGCAAGCATCCTCGACAGCTCAGGCATGAAGTCCGCTGTCTCCTTTTTCGTCAGAGAGCGTATTTCTGGGATTATCTTTGTCAGCTCCGCAAGGTTTACGGGCGAGACTTCCACATCACGCGCCATAAGCCTGGCTTTCTGAACCCACGCCGCAAGAACATAATCTTTCTTCTTTCCTGCCGTCTGCATTCGGTACACCAAGCCTGGCATCTTCATGCGCTCAAGCACTCCGAGATGCGCCACCTCGAAATACCTCCGTAAGTTCCTTACCCTGTCCGCTGGCTTCCTCGTGTCTTCCACCCACCCAAGACTGGCCATCTCTCCATATGGGAATTTCCGCGACAACACCATATCCGCATCCATCGCGTTTTCCTCTGCGGCTTTCTGGAGCTTACCCTGATATATCGCCTCAAGGTTGTTCCAAAACTCCGCAGACATTCCCAGCACCATTTCTAGACGGCTTGCTACTTCAGGTGTTAAATGAACGTCTCCGTTTATCAGCTTGCTTATGTGCTTCTCGGACATGTCCATCTGCAACGCAAACTCTTTCTGCGTCATCTTGCGGTAATCTAGCTGTTCCTTAATCGCACAGCCGGGCGGTGTCGCTATCACATTCCTGCTTATCAGCATATTTCAACGCCCCCTAATGATAATCAGTTATTTCCTCTATGAGGACTAAAACTGTCGTATCATCTTCCGGTATGAATATCAGCCTGTATGGATGCACTAAATCCATTGCGTACTGTCCCTTCCTGTTACCATCTAGGCCATGACAACGGCATACCCTGTACTGCACAAGCAACTCTACGCATGGCGCGGAGCGCAAATAGTCTATACACTCATATATCTTGTCAGCCATTCTAAGGCCGTATTCCCTCACTGCTACTTTTGGGTTTTCGCAGACTTTTTGAAGCCTCTTTGTGCGGTAATGAACTTGCAGGCTGTATCACTCCTGTTTACCTGATAGGTTAATATTCTACTATCACTTGCAGGACTTATCAATCTTTGCGGCAATTTCACAGTTTTTGCTGAGATAACGCTTATGTCCCAGCCCTTAGTATCTCCAGATACTCGCGGTAGTAATACATCTTCCTACGTTTTCGGCTGTCATCACTATGGAGAATACCAAGCCTTACCATATCCTTCACGGCCAGCGATACAGTGTTGAAGCTCATTCCCAGCTCTCTTGCCGCGCCTGCACGCTCAAGCAATGGATGCTCCTCAAGATACTTCAGCAGCTTCATTCCGCGTTTCGCCGAGCGTCCAAGACTTTGGATTTCCTCTGTTACTCTCTCTCTGAGCCGTGAAAGCCTGTCTATCGTTACAGCCGCATTGTCCGCGCTCTCAGATATTGCCCGCAGGAAAAACTTTATCCATTGCTCATAGTCCCCGCTCTTCCTTACCGCCTCAAGCCTGTCGTAGTACTCCAAGCGATTGGCCTTCAGGTAATACGACACATAAAGCGCAGGCGTACTCAGCAATCCCTTAGACATAAGGTAAAGCACTATCAGAAGCCGCCCTATCCTACCGTTGCCGTCCAAGAATGGGTGTATTGTCTCAAACTGATAATGTATCAGCCCTGCCTTTATCAGAACATCTACTTCATCTTCCTCCGCGTTTACGTACTTCTCCAAATTCGATATGGCTTCCTTCATGTCATCCACATTAGGCGGCACATAACGCGCTGTGTTTATCGTGCTTGTGGAACTTCCTACCCAGTTCTGGCTGTGCCTATACTCGCCGGGCTGTTTGTCCGAGCCGCGTGTCCTTGACAGCAATATTTTATGCGCATAGCACAGAAGCCTTGAACATATCGGCAGTTTATCAAGCATTTCTACCGCTGCATCTATCGCACTCACATAGTTCACTACATCTTCAACATCACGGTTCGCATTCACGTCTATTGTAGGGTCTAACACATCTTCCAGCGTTGCCTGCGTTCCTTCTATCTGGGACGACATCAGTGCTTCCTTCCTCACGTACATTGCCACAAACAGATGAACGTTAGGGATTTGCGAGGACTTGCCTTCAAGCACTCCAATATTGTGGTGCGCCCTTGCAAGCTCCTCTATCATCTCATCATCAATCTTCAGCTTACTGTCCAGCGGTAATCGCGAAGGCACAAATGACTTGTATTCCGCTGCCCCCGATAAGTTCCGGCGGTAATATCCAGCCCGGTTTGACACTGTCATTTCTCGGCATCTTCCTCGACATGAAATTACAGCCCATATTTTACACTCGTTATTTCATTTTTTCGCCGATTTCTGAAATAAGCACTCACACCACGCCTCCGACTGTACCATACCTCAGCGGCTGGGCGTAATCCTGAGCCTCGCTCCGTGTCCTGTGCTGGCTGTCCCGATACGCCCTCGCTTCAGCCTCGCCTGCTGCCTGCCCGGCCTCAGCACCTGCCTGCCCGGCCGCGTCTATTGCCTGCGCCTCCTGCATCTCCTGCTCGGCCTGCTGTGCCATCATCTGCCGCTGCATCGTCAGGAAGAACTGCTGCTTCACCGTCTCTGGGTCCAGCACGTAGCTCTGCGGGTCTCGTATTCCGCTCTCGGTCAGCAGCTTCTGCGCCGCCCTTGACCACTCGCCGGGCGTTATCGCTCCTATCTGCATTCCTGTCGGGGCTATCATCGTCATGTAGTACTGCAAATTCTCTATCGTCTGGCTGCGCCGCGCCACTCCGGCCTCCGTGTTCACGTCTATGTCGAACTCGCCTCTTAAATCGTCAGGGCTCACCTGCAGCATCTGGTTCTTCAGCCTTATCACCTGAGACTGGTCGATATACTTCTGGTTCAGCTCAACCATAAACCTTAGTGCCTCGCTTACACCTGTTTCCGCGAACACTCGCACTATGTAGTCTATTCGCTGCTCGGAGGCCTGCTGCAACAGCCTTATCCCTGTGGCCGTCTTGTTCAGGCTGTTCGCGTCCATTCCCTGATTGTAGCGCGTCCGCCCTGTCCACTGCTCCAGTGCTCCTTCGAGGCTCTCCAGCATGTTCATCGTCCAAGGGGCTACACCGCTCTGCGGGAACGGAAGCACTTTCATTCGCGGGTCGCCGTCCACCTTGATGTACTGGCGGTTCTGCATTATGTCCTTCACGTCCAAGCCCTTCATGTCGATAAACCACCGCTGGTTGTTCGTGTTCACCGTGTTGATTAGCATCTGCCTCATCAGCGCAGTCTTTATCGTCTGTATCTCCCCTACGATTTCAGCAAGCGACAGGCTCGCAAGCACCTTGAACGGGTCTCTTATCGGGCTTAACGTGAATATTGGCACTCTACCGTAGGGGTTCTCCGTTACACGTATCAGCTCATCACCGACAACGGAAACCAGCGCGTCTTCCAGCATCCCGTCTCCGTTCAGGTCTACCTTCACGTAGCACTCGTACAGCTCGTACAACGAACGCGCTCCGTCCTCGTCATCCGGACGCTGGTCCAGCTCGTCGTTCAGCTCCTGCTCAAACTGGCCGTACACTACGCTCCCATTGTTGGCGTTCTCAATTGCACGCTCCACAGCCTCAGCGTCATACACTCCCGCCCGAGCCTGCTTGCGCAAGTGGTCGGCGGTTACCATCTGCCGGTGTGCTACAAAATTCGCGTCCTCTAGGCTCTTCGCTTCCGGCGACCACCGAAGGTCGGTTACTCTCACGGGCTCTATCACTGGCTTGTTGCTCTTCAGGCGGCCAATTCGGTACTGCACCTGACACATCCCGAACATGTCAGGCGAACTCACATACTCTATCTCGCAGAACGGGTCAGCCTGTATCATCATCACACGGGACATGTCCGCGTACTCGATTTTCGCCTCGCCCCAGTCCTCCACGCGCTCCCACCAGATTTTTACCGCTCCTAGATTGTACTGGAATGCGTCCGTAAACCAGTCCCACAGCACTAGAAACCCCTTGTTCTGCGTCATTAGCTGAAACTCGATTAACGCCTTCAGCAGTTCAGCGCGCGGCACGTCCTCTTCATTCCGCCCGACTATCACAACCGCTTCATTGCTCCC
>JAFSKV010000024.1 GCA_017448795.1 Synergistaceae bacterium
CTGACGGTCATCAGGACAAAGGTTGACTTTGACTTGACGTGACATGACTTGACTTGACTTGACAATTATAGCGGCCATCTTGCTTTTGTCAACATCCTTTCACATAAATTTCCCTCCCGACTCATCATCAGGAGGGCCTTCCGTCTCACTACTCTTCTTCTTCCTCTTCCTTCTTGTGCGCGGCAATGACCTTCTTGGCGATGTCCCCCGGCACTTCCTCATAGTGCGAGTACTCCATCGAGAATGAACCCTCGCCCGAAGTCATCGACCGAAGATCTGTCGCGTATCTGAACATCTCCGACAGCGGAACTTGCGCCTTCACGACCTGGAGCTTCCCGTGAGCCTCCATGCCCATCACACGCCCGCGGCGGCTGTTGAAGTCCCCCATAACGTCGCCCATGAACTGGTCAGGCACAGTAACCTCAACGTCCATCACAGGCTCAAGCAATACAGGGTTAGCGTCCATGATGCCCTTGCGGAATGAGAGGCGTGTTGCGAGCTTGAACGACATTTCCGAGCTGTCGACATCGTGATATGAGCCGTAGTACAACTCCGCGCTGAAATCCACGACCGGGAAGCCAGCAAGAGGCCCGGCGACCATGTACTCACGTAGCCCCTTCTCGACCGCGGGGATGAAGTTGCGTGGCACTGCGCCACCCACAACGCTGTCGATGAACTTGAAGCCCTCTCCGCGCTCCAGCGGCCTGTAGCGGATGTACACGTCCCCGTACTGGCCATGTCCGCCCGACTGCTTCTTGTGCTTGCCCTGTGCTTCCGCCATCTTCCGTATCGTCTCACGGTAAGGGACCTGCGGGGTCTTTGTGTCGAGGTCGACGTTGTAGCGTTCCTTCAGCTTCGCAAGCACTATGTTGATGTGCATATCTCCCATGCCTGATAGTACATTGTCGCGGGTCTCGGCGTTCTTCTCGAACGTAAGCGAGCAGTCTTCCTCAAGCACCCGTGAAATCGCAGAGCCTAGTTTGTCCTCGTCAGCGCGGGTCTTGGCGATTACTGCCACACTGTAGACAGGCTTCGGGAACTCGATTGCGGGGAATTTCCCGGAGAAACCGCCCTTTGTCGCGAGGGTATGGCCGACTCTTGCGCTCTGTAACTTGGGGATTGCCACGATGTCGCCCGCTATGACTTCCTTAACGTCCTTGCCGTCCTTGCCAGTCATGAGCTTGAAGGAGGATATGCGCTCGTCTTCTCCCTTGTCGACGTTGTAGATACTGCTGCCTTCTGACGACAGAGCCCCCGAATACACGCGGATGAATGACAGTTTTCCGACAAACGCATCGGCCATGACCTTGAAGCACAATGCCGAGAACGGCGCGTCAGTCTTGGGTTCTGCCTTAACGTCCCCAGCGTCAACAGCTCCGATGTCAACAGGAGACGGGAAATAGTCCGCGACAAAGTCCATGAACTGGGGGACTCCAATGTTGGCGGTTGCTGACAGCGCGAACACGGGCATGATTCTTTTCGCGGCTATGGCCTTCTTGAGTGTGCGCTCAAAGTCGGCTTCTGACACTTCCTCGCCCTCAAGGTATTTCTCCATCAGCTCATCGTCCATCTCAACGGCGGCTTCAACGAGTGCTTCACGCGCGGAGGCTGCCTCGTCCGCAAGGTCAGCGGGGATTTCGCCTTCCGTGAATTTCCCGGTGCCGTCTGGCTTGTAGGTGTATGCTTTGCCCCTGAGAACGTCGACGATTCCCGTGAACTTTTCGCCCGCTCCAATCGGCAGGAACACAGGAAGAGCATTCTGTGAGAACTGGCTCTTTATGTCAGCAAGAACTTTCTCGAAGTCTGCGTTTTCCCTGTCCATCTTGGAGACCACGAACGATACGGGGGCGTTGTGATGCTCGGCGTATTCCCATGCTTTGGAGGTCTGGACTTCGATTCCGCCCACACTGCTCACGAGAATTACCGCTGTGTCTGCTACACGGATTGCCGCACTCATTTCGCCGGTGAAGTCTGCGTAGCCGGGAGCGTCGAGGACGTAGAATGTCTTTCCTTTTCGTTCGAGTGTTAGGAGTGAAGTTGAGATTGAGATGTTGCGCTTCTGTTCTTCGGACTGGAAATCGCTGACCGTGTTGCCGTTCTGGACATTGCCCATGCGCGTGATGTTGCCGTTGTCGAAAAGCATTGCTTCAGCGAGTGAGGTCTTGCCTGCTCCGCCGTGCGCGCACAGTGCGAGGCTTCGAGTGTCTTCGGGTTTACGTACCCCCATGATGAATGTACACCTTCCCTGTTGTGATTGTGATTGTGAATGAGCTTATTATACAGCACAAAAATTTTCGCGGGGGTAACTGGTCAGGTCATGGTGCTATAATGACTCACGCTGTGCAGCAGTAAGAATGCGTAAGTCCGGGCAAGAAGGACAAGCGCATTTTTTTGTTGCCTGCAAATTTTCGGGAAGGTGATAGCTTGAACACTAACATATTTCTTGAGCGCGAAACAGTCGGCAAACTCATGGTGAAATACTCTGTCCCCCTCATAGTCTCACTGCTTGTAGCCGCCCTGTACAACATCGTCGACCAAATATTCATCGCCAACGCCTCATATCTCGGTTCAAACGGTAACGCCGCCAACAACGTAGTATTTCCCCTGACAGTCATAGCCCTAGCCTTCACCCTCATGATTGGGGACGGAGTATGTGCTTTCGTCAGCATGAGCCTTGGCGCGAGGAATCCATCTCAGGCCGGTAACGCTGTAGGAAGCGCGGCTCTCTTGTCGTCATCAGCCGGGCTTGTCATTGCGTGTGTGTACTGGGTATTCCGTGAGGAGCTTGTTGCGGTTTTCGGGGGGCGTGTCAATGATGAGACATTCCGGCTTGCTGTGGAATATTTCTCGTGGATAATACCGGGTATTCCGTTCTACATTTTCGGGCAGGCAATGAACCCTGTGATTTCTGCTGACGGAAGCCCCGACTATGTCATGTTCTCGACTCTCATGGGTGCGGGGATAAATATCGTCCTTGATCCCCTGTTCATATTCGGCTTTCACTGGGGGATGATGGGCGCGGCTGTTGCTACTGTTATGGGGCAGGTATTCACGGCGTTCATGTCGTTGCGCTACCTTTCACGCAAAATGAAGGCAATAACCCTCACGCGTAACAGCTTACACTTTCACCCATCACTCATGAAACGGTATTTGCCTCTGGGGATGTGCAGCTTCATATCACAGGCAGCACTAGTTATCAGCGTGGCAAGCGTGAACATGATGATACACAAGTACGGAGCGTCTGACCCTGTATTTTCCCGGCCTGAGTACTCGCAGATACCGATGGCGGTAATCGGAATCGTGATGAAATTCTTTCAGATAGTGATTAGCGTTGTCGTTGGACTGTCGGCGAGCTGTACCCCTATAACGGCGTTCAACATGGGAGCAGGACGGCCTGACCGCGTGAAGAGCCTGTTTACCCTCCTGCTGGAATGCGAGGCTGTGCTGGGACTCGCCGCGTTTGTGGTTGTGGAGTTCTTCCCGTCATACATAGCGTCATTGTTCGGAGCGTCGGGCGAGAGCGTCTACTATGCTGACTTCACGGTGAGATGCTTCCGTACGTATTTGTGCCTGATAGTGCTTGCGTGCGTGAACAAGGCGGCGTTCATCTTCATCCAGGCGATGGGGAGACCGTGGATTTCTGCGGGGCTTTCCTCAGTGCGCGAGGTGGTATTCGGGGCGGGGCTGACTGTGATTATGCCGATGTTCATGGGGCTTGACGGGGTACTGTGGTCGATGCCCGCTAGCGATGCCCTGACGTTCCTTGTGTCGGCGTACGTTATCCGGGTGATATACGGTGAGTTAAGCGCGGCGGAAACAGCATGAACACGACACCTTACGCCGTAATGTTCCTCACATGCTCAAGCGTCCAGTCCTCAAGGCTTCCCTTTGTGTCAATCGTTACGGCTATGAGGTCAATCCTCCAGAATCCCTCCCAGCCTATGCAGTCAACATATTCTTCTGAGGCTCTGAGAAGCGCACGCATTTTCCGGCGGTCAACAGAGTCTATTGCGTCTTGGACATTGTTGCGTGTCCTGCACCTTACCTCGACTATCACGAGTTCTTGGGGAATGTCTTTAGGGTCAAAGGCCACGATGTCGAGCTCTCCGTATTGGTCTCTGACGTTGCGGACGAGAATCTTCCAGCCTAGTGAGACGAGATATTTTGCGGCCAGATCTTCGGCGTAACGTCCCAGCTTTTGGGAGTCGATCACTGCATTCTTGGTGGCTGTGATGACTCTTTGTCCAGTTTGTAGACCCACGCCAGCACCCTCGCCACGACCTCGTACAGTTCCGACGGGATTTCTTCGCCGAGCTCAAGCGAAATCAACGCCGACACTAAAGCCGCGTCCTCAACGATAGGAACATCAGCCTCAATAGCTTTCTCGACGATTTTCCGCGCAATGAAGCCCTCACCTTTTGCCACGACTTCGGGAGCGCGCATCTTCTTGCTGTCATATTTTACGGCTACTGCCTTATCTGGTTTGCTGTCTGCCATGTCTCACACCATTATATCCAGCCCGCGTCCTGCCGCAAGCACATCCTTTGCTGTCTCAGGAGCCTTCAGCGCGATACCGATGAACGCCACAGGAATGCCAACGCCCTGAAGCTCTTTCCTGAGCTCGCGCCTTCTCTTCTCGATGAGCCTGCATGTTGACGGCTTCTCAGCATTCAGCGTAAGGTTACAGCTTTTCCCGTCGCTCTCGACAAGCCCGCCTACTTCGCCCAAGTTTGACCCTGTAATCCCGAAGCCTACCTGCCAGTACTTTTGTCCGTCATCAGAGCCTGAACGTCCAACATAGATTTTCGCGGTCATGTTCTGCTGGGACTGGCTGTCAGTGAGAGGCCAGAAGGGAGCGGCCAATAACGCCGGGTTCACGTCATTTCGCGGCGACTTCATGAGGATTGATTGAGCCTGAAGGAATTTTCCCACATCGTCAGTGCTTTCCTTCATGCTCCGTAAAATCTTGACGGGGTCATTGCCTCCCTTTGTGCGTTCCTTGAGCTCGCGGCGTATCTTGTTCCACATTTCCGTCGCTTCTGCCCCGCTCATGGTCGCATACTGTGAGAGAAGAGAAGCATTCTCAAGCGTCATAGGGACATCACGCGCCCAAAGCTCGATGAATGACGAAAGATTTTCCTGGCCTCCTGCCTTCCTCCAAGCGTCTTTTATCGCCGACAATACTTCACTGCTCAGAGGCAGGCCGCGTGAGAGCAACGCAGTAGCAAGCTCCCTGTCCTTTGCCGGAATCTGGGACAAGAAGGACAGTTCCCCCTGCGACAATCTCAGAACCGGGACTCCGTCAGACCCTGAAGCGTCCCAGACAGCCCGGAATCTTTCGCCCGGTATCAGCGATACAGTAGCCCTTGCGCGCAGCTCCTGGGGGACTCCGTTCACGTCAACACGCACAAGATATGTCCCGTCCTGATTCTGTGCAAGAACATTCCCTTCAACAACCTGCCCTGTCCTCACTCCTGCCAGCCGGGCCGCTATCTGTGAAGGTGTCTGAATCTGAGGCTGTGATGAGATCCTTCCCTGTCCTGTGCTTGTAGTTATGTTCTGCTGTGCCTGGTTATATCCGCTGTCTACGTTGACATTAATCGGCGGCATCTGTGATTTCTCCCCTTTCCTGCAATATCTTTCGGCAGAATGTTACGCGGTGTATATCGCTCAGGCCGTTACGTCTCACCGCTTCCATGTGTGCGCGCGTGGGGTAGCCCTTGTTGCGTCCGAGACTGTAGCCTGGATATTTCGCTGACAGCCTCATCATAAGCCTGTCCCGGATGACTTTTGCTGCGACTGATGCGGCGGAAACACACGGTATAATGTCATCAGCCTTCACAAGAACCCACTGCGGAATTTCCAGCCCCTTTATCCTCGCATTGCCGTCAACAATAACACACTCAGCCCGGCCAGCTGTTTCTGCGACTCTTGAGACCGCTCCGTTCATGGCCAGCAATGAGGCGTTAAGCACGTTATCCCTGTCTACAGTCTCAGCACCCGCCATATATGCCCGCCATAAAACACCGAGTCCCTTCATGGCCGTGAAAAGCTCCTCCCTTCTTTTGGGTGAAAGACGCTTAGAGTCCTTCAGCCCAAGAGAGATTAAAGAGTCTTCCTGCTCCTGAGTGAGACAAACAGCCGCCGCCACAACAGGACCCGCCAAAGCCCCCCTTCCTGCCTCGTCCGTGCCGATTATGAGCCCCCGTTCCCTGAGCCCCGCAAGAAGGGTCAAAGCCTCGCCCTTCTCACATCGCACGGGGAGTATAAGCTCGTCAAACAAAAGAAGCTGCCTCATCATCACGAAAACAGCCCGCACTGCCGTCAGCAGCCCTTTCACCGCCGGGTATCTCAAGGCAGAATCTCCCAAGCCTCCCGGAACTGAAGGCCTCGATGAATTTCCGGCCTGCAAGCTCAGTGTTCACCTTTCCGCCTGAGACAAGACAGCCCCATTTACGCCCCATAAGCTCAAGGGCTGCCTCTGGATTTCCGTCCGTATCAACAGGAAGAATCCCGGCCATGCCGCTGCGTGTCAGGAATTTCACGAGGGACAAAGCGGCGTTCTCCCATCCTCCCACAACTTCAGCCTTAGCACATCCTAGCCATGAAAGCATCATGTGAGCCCCGGGCTCTGCGTGGGGGTCTAATATTCCCGGGCTGTCTACGATGAGCATATCGCCGCTCCTGTACCAGCTCACGGACTTTGTTACGCCCGGAATGTTGCCGACGTTTGCTGACGATTTCCCGGCAAGCATGTTCAGGAGAAGGGACTTGCCTACGTTAGGGATGCCGACAACAGCGAACCTCACTTCACGGTGCGGGGGCTTGAACTTCATGATTGCCCGGCGGATTTGCGGGAGGCCTTCGCGTTTTCGCAGGTCAGCGGCGTGTGAGAACTTGAGGGAGTCGAGCCAAAGGGATAATTTCTCCGGGTCAGCAAGATCTTTCCGGGACAATACGCGGATAACGGGCTTGATTTTCGCAAGGGATTTCATGAGGGGTGAAGATGTTGACGCGGGGGCGCGGGAGTCTCTGACTTCAACGACAACATCGAGGCGGTCAGAAAGCTCCCGGATTTTGCGCGAACCTTTGGCCATGTGGCCGGGGTACCATACTGTGCGGGGCATAAGCTATTTCGGGATTCCGATTCTGTTCAGCGGCCAATAACGGAAGAATACAGGCCCTCTCATGTCGCTAATGTCTGCGAAGCCCCAGAACCTGCTGTCCTGAGAGTTGCCCCTGTTGTCGCCGAGCATGAAATACTTGTTTTCCGGGACTGTGAACGGGACTTGAGGGAAAACCGCGCTCTTCCTGAGAGTGTAGCGGTCATGATGCACAACATAGGGCTCTTCCGTAGGCTCTCCGTTGATGTAAACGACTCCGTTCTTTATGTCGACCGTGTCGCCGGGTACTGCTATGACTCTCTTGACGAAATCACGCTCGCGGTCAACAGGATAACGGAATACATACATTGAGCCTCTTGACGGGGGAAAAAACAAGTTCCAGAATTTCGCGACAAGAACCCTGTCATTTATCTCAAGGGTAGGTATCATTGAGCCGCTCGGAATCCAGAATGCCTGGACTATGAACGCACGTATTATCATAGCGAGGACGAACGCCCATACTACAGTTTCGATAGCCTCGCGCCACCAAGGTTTCACTGCCTCAGCTGCCATGTGAATAACTCCTCTGTATGTTAATGTGAGATTTTCAGGATAAATGATAACGCAAGAAAAGGATAGTTGCCAGTGTCCAAAAATCAGGGATCAGGCGGAAGAACCTAACCCCTGAAGATTATATGCCGCGCTGTCAGTTTCTTGTTCTCCTCTGGACTGTGCTGTAAGTTCCGTCCGGGTTGTACAGGTAAGTCTCTGAGCGTTTGGCTGTAGGGTTGGCTATGCCCAAGTCTTTGCCGTTAAGGAATATCTGAGCCGCTGTAGGCCTGCCTATGACAACCCTAGCCTGAGCATTCAAATCCCAGCGCATGACCTCGCCCCGCTTCATCGTCCTCCTGAAAACGGGCTGGCTTCCTCCGAACGACACACTAAGCCACACGTCATTGACCGCGTGAATCTCAAGGTAAGGGGAAATTTCCGGCTCAGGCTCTGCTGAAACTGTCTCGTCTGACGAAACAGGGACTCCCGCGACATCCTCACTGCCCTGAAGCGTCATGTCCCCCGAAAGAAATTCGGCAGGAACAACAGATCCGCTGCCGCCCGAAAAACTGAAGAGCTTAAGATTGCGCAGGTCTAACCCTCCGTAGCTCACGGCGTACCAGACATAAGCCCCCGTGCCTGCAAGCGCGAGTACAAGCACGAGGAACAGCCAGAAATGTGAGGCGGGCTTGAAGCCTTTGGGCATTGATGATCCGTTGCTGAGAACGCTGGCTATGTTCTTCTGCGGGCGGGTATCAGGCTGCTTCTTGTGGCCGGGCTGGGGAAGAGAAAATTTCCTGTCCAGCTGCGCCATGAAGTCATCCTGCATATCCTCCGCGTTAATCAGCTTCAGGTATGTGCGGACAAATCCCTTTATGTACACGACTTCCGGGAAATTCTTATAGTCCCCCGCCTCAATTCCGCGCAGGTACTCAGGCCGTATCTTGGTCCTGTCGAAAACAGTCTCAAGCGTCATCCCCAAAGCCTCGCGCCGTTCCGTTATCATCCGCCCAAGCTCAACAAGGGCATCATCTCTTTCCGTCAAAATCCTTCATTGCCTCCTTTATCTTCGCGCCGATTCCAGCAAGCCAAGACGCAGGGTCATCTTCACGGAAAACCGCGCTCCCCATTACAACAGCATCACAGCCCGCAAGAACCGCGCCGATTATATTACTCCCGTTTATCCCGCCGTCAATTTCAATCATGTATCCCAGTTTCCGCGCCTCCCTGAGACCGGCAAGCTCCCTCACTTTTTCCAGCGATGAGTCAATGAACTTCTGCCCGCCGAAACCAGGCGTTACGCTCATCACAAGCACAAGGTCAGCAAGCTCAAGCACTCCTTCAATCCTGCTGATAGGCGTGGGAGGACACAGGGCAATTCCCGCCTTTATGCCCGCGTTTCTTATGGATGACAGCACAGCGTGTAGAAGGTGAGTCTCAGTCTCAGCGTGCACGGTTATGAGCGAGGCCGAGTCCGTGAAGAGGGGAAGAACGGTTTCCAGTCTGTCAGTCATAAGGTGAACGTCTATGAACGAGTCAGGATAACGCCTCCTTAACACCCGCGAGAGCTCAGGGCCGAAAGAAAGGTTGCGCACAAAATGAGCGTCCATTATGTCGAGGTGAAGCCAGCCGTAATTGCCACCAAGCCTGTCAATCTCAGCGGCAATGTTGAGGGGGTCTGCTCCGAGAAGCGAGGGGGCTAGTATGATTTCGCGCATGTCACTGCCTCCTTTCCTGCCACACTGATTTTCCGCCCAAGTATATTGTTATCATGCATTCCTGTGTGTAGCTTGCTGTTGCGCTGATATTCTCGCCGCCTTTTACCTGCCTGCTCATGACGTTGCGTCTTCCGTTGGGGTCAGTGATTTCTATTCTGAGATCCATAGGCTGGCCTGTGGGCGGGACAATGTAGCGGATTCTTGCTGTCTTGTTTCCGCCTGATGAGGCAGCGGGCGTTGAGGGGGCAGCGGCTTTCTGAGGGGCGGAAGGAGCCGGGGCTTTTGCTGGTGTTCTGGTGTAGTCGTCCCCTGTGAACTCTTCTTGTTTTGAGGCAGGAGGGGCTGAAGGTGTCTTTGCTGTCTGAGACTGAGAGGGGGGAGTCTGTGTTTTGGGTGCTTGGGACTGGGGGGGCTTCTGGTCTTGTGTCTGTCCGCTGGTAACGCGTCTTGCTGTTCCGTTTGCTGTTGTTGACGAGTCAGAATTAGCGTCCATGAATCCTGCGGGTCTTCTCTGCGTGGCAAGTTTCAGAATTACTCCCTGCCCTGCGCGCAAAGTGCTTCCTGTTCCCGGGCGTGTCTCAATGGCGAGTCCTTCAGGCAGAAGAGGGCTGTATACCCTATCTACTCCCTGTACCTTTAGGCCTGCTGCTATGAGTGCGTCGCGGGCTTCCTTCTCCGTCATCCTGTTCACGTCCGGGACTGTTACGACACCGTTAGCTGATGCCCCGTCCTGAATGAGCAGGTCAATCTTGCGGCCTGACGAGACTTTTGCGGGTGCTGAAGGACTCTGGGCGATGACTTCCCCGGCCTTCACGTTGCGCTCCCGGATTCTCACAACGTCACCGAGCGTGAAACCTTGGGACTTGATTTCGTTCTGAGCGTCAGACAGAGTCATTCCCTTAACGTCCGGGACAGAATGAAGCTCCCCTCCTTTGCTGACCTGTAACACTATTACCTGCCCGCGCCTTAGTTCTGTTCCTGCTTCCGGGGACTGAGCGAGTACTATTCCTTCCGTGAGAGTTGAGGCTGCCTGTTCAAGCTGGACGATGAGGCCGAGTCTTTCTGCTTCTGCCACTGCGTCAACCGATGACCTTCCTGTGAGCGCGGGAACTGATGACCTGTTTTCGGGCTTCATGAAGATCGTGTAGACGGCTACAGCACCTGACGCGAATACTATTGCTGACACGATGAACAGGGTGGTTAATACAATTCCTCCGTTATGCCTTCTCATTCTCAAGCCTCCGCAAAATTTCCGGGTCCTTCAGCTTGTCATTCTCCCTTGCGTAATCCAGGACAGATTTGCCGTCCGAGTCCTTGGCGTGAACGTCAGCACCGGCATCAACAAGAGCCCCCACAACAGCGGAGTTGTTCATCATGGCCGCGAGGATGAGGGCAGTGCGTCCTGTGTTGCTGACAGCGTCGTCCGCGCCGGACTCAATGAGTATGTTCACGACTTCGGGACTTGGGTTGTCCATTGCCGCATAAAGAAGGGGGGTCATTCCGTTTGTGTCCATAGAGTTGACGACAGCCCCGCCCTTGAGGAGAGCTGTTACGGCTTGGGGAGTGTTCCTTCTTGCCGCCGCCATGAGGGGGGTAACTCCGTCATATCTTGCCGCATTCACGTCAGCCCCGGCTTTCACGAGAACGCCAATGACTTCCGCCGAGTTGTCCAGAGCCGCCCAGAACACCGCGGTTGCCCCGTCAAATGCTTTTGCTAGGACATCAGCCCCCGCGTCTGTCAGAACCTTCACTGCTTCGGGTGTGTTCTCCCTTGCGGCCATGAAGAGGGCTGTCGAGCCGAACTCGTTGGGCGTGTTGATGTCTGAGACACAGGCAAGCGCGCGCCGTATTGCGTCGGGTGAAGCGTCAGCGCAGAAGTCTATGAACTCAGCATCACAGCTTACCGCATGAGTCTCAAGCCGTGAAATTACAGGGGATGATGCAAACTTGGGATTTTCGCGGGCGTAATCCAGCGCGGATTTCCCGTCATTGTCCCTTGCCTCAGTGTCGAACCCTGCATTGATTAACGCGTCCGCAACTTGGGGAATGTTGAGCATGGCCGCTAGGATTAGGGCGGTCTTCCCGGTTTTTGTGGAAATGTCGCGTGAGCCTGCCTTGATGAGCGTGATTGTAGCTTCAGGGTCGGAGTTGTTCATTGCGGCGTGGTGGAGGGCGGTCATCATGTTTGCGTCCTTAGCGTCAACGTCAGCCCCGGCATCGAGAAAGATCGATATTATGCGGGGGGGATGTTTCTTCGCGGCGGCCATGAGTGAGGTAAGTCCGTCAGCCCTGGACATGTTCACGTCAGCCCCGGCATCGAGAAGCATCGTGATTATCCTCTCGTCGCCCCGGAGGCTTGCCCACATGAGAGCGGTGTTGCCGTCATTGGTTGGTGTATTTACGGAAGCTCCCGCGTCAAGGAGAGTCTTCACGGCTTCGGGGGTATTCTCTCGTGCGGCCATAGTGAGGGCGGTGAACCCGAAATCTACGTTTTCATCCCTGTAATTCACATCAGCTCCGGCTTTCAGGGCATCGGTGATTTCGCCGGGTGTTCCTTTACTGCACAGCTCCAAAAACTTTTGTCCGATTACTTTCTTGAATGTCGCCAAATGTCTTTAACCCTCTCTTTATCGTTTGAGTATCAGTGAGCAATAAAAGCCGTCAAGCCACGGATTGCCCGGCATTATGTACCAGCCGTAGGGCTTCCCGCGCCGGAAAAATTCCCCGCGCCACTCCACAAGCCCGGAAACTTCCGCGCACTCAGGATGACCCGGCAGGATTTCGGCAATGACGCTCTCGTTCTCCTGCTTGAATAGCGAGCATGTTATGTACAGGACATGACCGCCCGGTTTGCAGAGATTCACGGCGCGTTCTAGCAGCTTCTTCTGAGTGATGACGAGGGAGTCGAGTTTGTCCCACGTCAAACGCCACTTAGACTCCGGCTTTCTGTTCCATGTCCCAGAACACGAACAAGGCGCGTCAATCACCACAAATTCCGGCTCATCATCAGGCGTGAGGGATAATGCGCTGCCGGGCTTGAGGGTTGCACGTCCGCTGAGATTTAGGCGTTCGAGTTCACGGCCTGCGGATTTCAGCCTTCCTTCCGAGATTTCCCAGCACTCAATACGTGAACCGGGGCATTCTTGGAGGATTTGCGCTGACTTCACGCCGCGACCCGAACACATGTCGAGGATTCTCGTCGGCCCGGATTTGTGGAACTTGCTGACGATTGAGGCTGTGAGTATTGAGCCTTCTGACTGCACGGTGCAGAGTCCTTCATTGAAGCCTGGTACTTTTGCGGGAAGGACGGACTCATTGAGGCGGATTGCGGGGGATATGTCCGAGTCTGTGTGTCTCAATCCCTGAGCGTCAAGCATGGCCGCAAGCTCCTCACGTTTACCGGGCGAGGCTCTCAGGCACGAATACGAGGGAAGCCCCATCATCTCACATAGCGCGTGAAGCTCCGGGCGTGTCCACGTTCTCGACCAAGCCGGGAGAGTCCACACAGGAATCCCCGCGAACATTGCCCGGCCGTCAAGTGATGATGACTTGCAGAACTTCTCCACAGTCCCCGCGCCATTCTCGATGACCTTGTGCAAGACAGCGTTGACCAGCCCGGAATATTTTGCCGATGACTTGTCCCGCCTTAAGCATTCTACTATTCCGTTGACCAGAACGCCCCCGGAGAATCGTCTCAGCTCAAGCAGTCCTCCAGTCCCAACAAGAACGGCCATGTTGACGAGGGGAGGGAGTTTTTCCTGCGAACGGAGATAATCCGCCGAGATTTTCTGCCACAGTTCTTTTCGCCTCATGACTATGTAGACCAGAGACGAGGCTAGCGAAATGTCCGAGGGCTTCATCTTCTCCCGGTCAGCAAGAATCCTCAGAGACTCGGATGAGAATTTGCCCTCACTTCCTGACGTTAAGACCTTGAGGGCGGCTTCAATTCCCCGCAAACTAACGCCTCCGTGAACGGCTTATGAGTATGAGCCTCACGAGCTGTAACAGGGACATTAACGCGGCGGCTATGTACGTCCATGCGGCGGCAGTGAGAACCTTCTTTGCCCCGGACAACTCATCGGGTGAAAGAGTGTGAGTCTGCTCCAAGAGTTTCAACGCCCGCGAGCTTGCGTTAATCTCAACAGGAAGCGTAACCAGATGGAACACAAGCGCACCAGTGAAGAGCATGATGCCAATGTTCACGAGAAGGAAATTCCCCATGACCAGCCCAAGAATGAACAGGGGCATTGAGGCAGTCGAGCATATGTTGACGACGGGGACAATAGAGTTGCGGAATATGAGCGGGGAATATGACTCGTGATGCTGAATCGCGTGGCCTACTTCATGGGCGGCGACTCCGATTGAAGCTATGCTCCTGCTGCCGTAAACGTTGTCTGACAGGTTGAGGGTCTTGTTGCGCGGGTCGTAATGGTCGGTGAGGTTTCCTGCTACGTGGTTGATGGGCATGTTCGCCATTCCGTAGAGAGTGAGCAGCATTCTTGCGACTGAGTCGGCGGTAACGTTGCCTCTTGCGGGAATCTGGCTGTATTCGCTGAAGGTTGACTGAACACGATGCTGTGCCCACATTGAGAGCAGAAGCGCGGGAATAATTACTATCATTGTAGGGTCTAAACCGTAACCTAACATGAGAGCTTCCTCCTGAGATAAATTGTTGGTGAAAATCAGAGTGAGTATAGCACAGAGGGTTGAAGCACAGAGGGTTACAGCATGGTCTTTGCGGTCTCAATGAATGCGTGTACAGCCTTGGGGGTATATTCTCTCTTGGGCAGGACGGCGTGAAAGAGTCTCGTTGTTACTGGTGAGTCGATTCTGTAGAAGCACAGTCCGTTTTCGTCTGGGGTAATCATCCTGTCGCTGACGAAGGCCGCACCGAATTTCGCCCGCGCAAGATGGTATGACGTAGACAGCTGCGAGATCTCCAGCTTCACACGTGGCGTAATCCCGGCGTCAGCAAAAATCCTCATGGCCCGGTCGTGAAGGTTGTTCCCCTCAGACAGTATCACATACTCAAGCTCATTCATCGCCTCAAACGGTATACACTGGCAATCGTCAGCAAGATGCTTCCCGTCAATCACATCATCAGCCGACAACGCACAAGGCAGACTCAGAGTCTCAGGACTCACAGCAAGAAGCACACAATCACAAAATGCCGGGTAATGCGTGAACTTCGCGATAATGTCATCCCTGCAAGTGAACGTAATATCAATGAGCCTCTCCGTGAGCATGTCAGCAAGAAACGCCGAGCTTGCCTCAATGAGTTCCAGCTTGATGCCGGGATAACGCCTGCTGTATTCCGTCATGGCCGCCGGGAGAATGCATGTGTTGATGAAGTGTGAGCCGCCTATGCAGAGAGTCCCGGATTTCAGGCCGTCAATGTCCCGGATTTTCGCGCTCATGTCCTCCTCGACAGCCATCATCCGGCCTATAGCGTCAACGTAAATCTTCCCTGCCTCCGTAAGCTCAAGGGGTCTTGCCGAGCGGTCAAACAGCGACATCCCTATTGAGGACTCGACTCTCTTCACGGCCATGCTGAGGGCGGGCTGTGTAACGTGGAGGCTTTCAGCAGCTTTCGAGAAGCTCCCGGCCTTGTGAACCGCGTATATGTATTCCAGTTCCTGCTCCATGATTATTATTGAGTGCCTCGTGTGGTCTGATTTATTGATTGATTCTAATACTTGGCATATAATCGTCCAAACCGCAAAACAAGGAGGGGGAAAAATGGAAGCCCAGTCAAGAAAGACGGTAATTATCACAGGGGGTACAACAGGAATCGGCAAGGCGACGGCCATGAAGTTCGCTGAGAATGGCTACATTGTTGTTGTTACGAGCCGTGATGCAAGAAAAGAAGCTGAGATAAGGAACGAGTTTCAGGCTGAAGGCTTGGAAGTGGATTTCCGGGTGCTTGATGTCAGGAACGAAGAGCAAGTGAAGAAAGTAATACAAGAAACGGTAGCCAAGTACGGCAAGCTGGATGTCATGGTCAACAACTCAGGTGTCTCATTGGGCAACGCTGTGCTGGCGGAGACAGAGTCGGATGACTTGAGGCAGATGCTCGATATCAACGTGATGGGTGTCTATTACGGCATGAAGTACGCGATAATAGAGATGCTCAAGACAAATGGCGGCTCTATCGTGAACCTGGCATCCATTGCGGGACTCAACGGGCTGTATGCGACCGCGCAATACTGCGCCTCGAAACATGCTGTAGTAGGCCTGACCAAAGGAGCGGCAATCGATTACGCGCAGAGGGGAATCCGTGTCAACGCGGTGGCACCGGGGGCAATCAAGACGGATATTCTCCAGAATGCCATTGACGCGGGAACATATGATGTGTCAGGCATAGAAGCGATTCATCCCATGAACAGGCTGGGAAAAGCAGAA
This sequence comes from Synergistaceae bacterium, assembly GCA_017448795.1. Lineage (GTDB taxonomy): Bacteria > Synergistota > Synergistia > Synergistales > Aminobacteriaceae > JAFUXM01. The sequence goes on from JAFSKV010000024.1 coordinate 15,776, forward strand.
GACATAGCCAACGGGATATTCTTCCTTGCGTCCGACGAGAATGAATTTCTCACGGGAACTGTCCTGACCATTGACGGCGGATATAACGCAAGATAATAACTGACTTCGGTTTTCGCTGGCCGCAGGTTTGACGGGCTTTTGACGTTAGCCTGCGGTTTTTTCGTACTCAGCCGCGGGCATCTTGAAGCTCCACCCTGCCACATGATAAATTTCACTGATTTACGCATAACAAATGATAATTGGAATTTATGACGCGCCTATATTAACATAACGCCATCCACAAAGACAACACACACACACGAACGAGGGGGAATCATCCACATGAAGATCAACGCGCTCATGATAGACGAGACCGACAACGTAGTAACTTGCGTTGAGGAAGTCCCGGCAGGAAGCGGAGTGTTTTACCGCAAGGGGGACGAGGTACTCAGCGTTACGGCCATCGATGATATTCCGTACTGCCACAAGGTCGCGCTGAAGGATTTTGCGGCGGGCGAGGATGTCATCAAGTACGGCGAGTCTCTCGGCAAAACGAACGTTGCGGTGAAGAAGGGCGGATGGCTCTGGGACGGCAACATGCGCAGCGTTCCGAGGGATTACGACAGCGAATTTGTCGGCATTGCAGGGGGGAATGAGTGATGGAGTTCTGGGGCTATAAGCGCAAGGAAGGCCGTGCAGGAATCCGCAATCATGTGCTGATACTTCCGACGTGCGTATGCGGGAGCGAGTCAGCAAGAATCACAGCGAGCCAGGTGCGCGGGGCGGTCAACATAGTCTTCAACACTGGATGCTCTGACGTTCAGGCCAATACCGACATGAGCCAGAAAGTTTTGACCGGGTTCGCGTGCAATCCCAATGTCTACGGAGTCGTGATTATCGGGCTTGGCTGTGAGACGGTCGGACACAAGCCATTGCGTGAGAAGATTCAGGACATGACCTCAAAGCCTGTTGTCTCGTTCGGGATTCAGGAGGAAGGCGGGACTTTGCGGACGATCGAGAAGGCAGTCCGTGCGGCTAGGGAAATCGCGAGTGATGCAGGCCGTCAGCAGAAGGAACTGTGCGACATCTCGGAGTTGTTGCTTGGGATTGAGTGCGGTGGCTCTGATGCTACGTCAGGAATCGCGAGCAACCCTGCTGTCGGTGAACTGAGTGATCTGCTGGTCGACATGGGCGCGTCAACAATGATGAGCGAATCTATTGAGTGGATTGGCGGTGAGCATGTCCTTGCGAAGAGGGCGGCGACTCCTGAGATACACAATCAGATAATCCAGGTGTGCAAGGATTACGAGGCTCATCTTTTGGCGGCGGGTCAGGATTGCCGGGCAGGTCAGCCAACTCCGGGCAACAAGGCGGGCGGTCTCTCAACGCTTGACGAAAAGAGCCTAGGCTGTATCCGCAAGGGCGGCACTCGTCCTATCGTTGAAGTACTCGAACAGGCAGCACGTCCCACGAAAAGAGGCGCGGTCGTCATGGATACTGCTGGCTTCGACATCTCGTCAATCACGTCAATGGTGGCAGGAGGGTGCAACGCTGTAATCTTCACGACAGGGCGCGGGACTCCTACAGGGAATGCTATTGTCCCGGTGCTGAAGGTTACGGCCAACGCGAGAACCTACAAGGCTATGGAGGACAATATGGACGTTGACCTGAGCGCGATTATCACGGGCGAGAAGACCTACAAGGAGATGGGGCGTGAGCTTGTTGACGTGATTCACGATGTCTGCAACGGTAGACTCACTAAGGCAGAGGCTTACGGCTTCAGCGATATAGCGGTCGACCACGTCTGCAGGTTCGTATAGGAAGGGTAATGACGCTCCCCGGAAAACTCTGGCGGGAGTCAGGGGAGCAAAGTACAAATCATTCACTACAGGAGGGAATTATACACAATGGGATACATATTCAAGCCGTGGCGCAACTGGAGCTTGTTCACGCGGATAATGATAGGCTTCGTTCTGGGTATAGCTGTCGGATTATTCTGGGGTCCGGGCGCAAAAGTCCTCAACCCTCTCGGTACAATCCTGACTCGTTTGCTGACAATGGTAGTCGCTCCGCTGGTATTGTGCTTGCTGGTGTGTGCGGCGGCTGATGTCGGCGACGGGAAAAAGCTCGGTCGTATGGGCGTGAAAACAGTCGTTTGCTTCCTCGTGTCAACAGCTGTGGCAATCGTCTTAGGCCTCGTAACGTCAAACATTATCGGCGTAGGTACAGGCGTAACCATTCAGCAGACAGTGAGCAGCACGGCATCATCAGCGCAGGAAGTCTCAATGCTGGATACCCTCATCAACATTATCCCGAATAACCCGTTTGAGGCACTCGCGAAGCAGAACTTGCTGCAGATAATATTCTTCGCGCTCATTCTGGGATTTGCACTCATGAAGATTGGCGAACCCGTGAAGCCGTTGCTGGATATTTTCCGTGCAGGACAGGAGGCAATGAAGGAGATCACGAACATTGTGCTTGAGTTCACGCCCTACGGTGTATTCGGACTGATGGCTAACGTTGTCGGCTCAAACGGCCCGGAGATTCTCATCCCCTACATCAAGGCAATCGCGGCCATGTACATAGCTGGAGCAATCTACGTTATCGTTGTTCAGGCGGGACTCATGGTCGGCGTAATCGGAAGAGTGAACCCTCTGCGTTTCCTGCGTGAGATGAAGGAGGCTATGGCGTTCGTGTTTGCTACATGCTCAAGCGTCGCAACAATCCCCCTCAACCTCAACTGCACCAAGCGCATTGGAGTCGATGATGACACAGCTAACTTCGTGATACCGTTCGGAGCAGTGATGAACATGAACGGCACGGCAATTTACGAGGCAGTAGCAGTAGTGTTCACGGCGCAGATTTTCGCGATTGATTTATCGTTCACACAGCAGGTTATGATCATGCTTACGGCGACTCTAGCGTCAATCGGCACGGCAGGAATCCCCGGCTCAGGACTCGTAATGCTCACAATCGTACTGTCATCCGTCAATCTCCCAATGGAGGCAATCGGACTCCTCGCAGGAATTGACCGCATCCTCAACATGGGGCGTGTCATCCCGAATATTGTGGGCGACGCGGCTTCGGCTGTCATAGTTTCGAGGACGGAAGGAACGTTCAAGGACGCGTAAAATTTTTCAGTGAGTGAAGATTTGCCCTCCGTAAAATAATGCGGGGGGTATTTCTTTCTTTGTTACCCGGCTGCCTCGTGTGAAATTTCAAGCAGGCTAGTATAATTTTCGCCGGAAAAATCCAACATGAAAGGATATGTTAGCTTGTTCAAGAAATTTTCATTGGCAACACTCCTCATTCTTGCGCTCAGTTCTTGCTCGTTCGCTGACGTAAGAACCCTCTCACCCCTCGCAGTCAGCGAAGACTCATCCGGCAAATTCACCGTCATACTCTCAGGAGACTTCCTCCCCTCAACCGTCAAGGCATGGGACGCTTCAGGCGATGTGATTTCACGGGACTCCCTCAGCGGTGATGCTGCTGTGTTCACGTCGAGGCCCTCGCTGGTGAAGTACGTGTACCAGTCAGCAGAAAGCGGAGACGTTACGGCAATCCTCGCGTCAGACGATGCGCAATACCTCGCCTACTGCTCAAACGGACTCTTTGTCGGCAAAGATGATGACCTAGAGGATAATGCGGACGTGATTTCGTGGCTGGGTATACCGTTCGCGAAGTCGACAGCGGGGACTCTCAGGTGGAAAGCTCCCCAAGACCCGGAGTCCAGCGATGAGACAAAGACCGCCCAAGGCTGGGGGCATTCATGCGTTCAGGGCTACTCGTCATCCTACGAGAACTCAATAAGTCCGCAGGATGAAGACTGCCTCAACCTCAACGTCTGGAAGCGCAAAGGCTCAGTGAGCGATAAGCCCTTGCCCGTCATCGTGTACGTTTACGGAGGAGGCTTCAGCAACGGAGACCCCTCAATGACAGCCCCGGTGCTCGGAGCGTTGCAGGCGGGGGCTAACTTCGTCCACTACAACGAGGGCTTAATCTTCGTGTCAATCGCTTACCGTGTGGGAGTTCTGGGCTTCATCGACTTTTCCGGCGTTCCTGGCGGCGAGGACTACCCTGACGCGGGGAACTTGGGACTCCTCGACTGCGCGCAGGCCGTCAAGTGGGTGCACGACAACATAGCCGCTTTCGGAGGAGACCCGGACAACATAACACTCTGCGGATTCTCGTCGGGAGCGTCGCTGATTTCGTTCCTCGTTACCATGCCTCAGGCGAACCAGTACATACGCCGGGCGATAATGGAGAGCGGGACGGTGTCAATGTGCAGTCCCAAGAGCTACAGCATGAACCTTGCCGCCAAACTCCTTGAGGAAACTGGAGCGTCAACCATGTCCGAGCTTGCCGCGCTTCCTTCACGGGACATCAAGTCGGCCGCAACGAACATAGCGCAGTACCTTGCGTTTCCTGAGAGGGACGGAAAACTTATCCCGGAGGATGACCCTTACGGCAACTTCAGCAATGCCGCGAGCGTTGACATCCTTATAGGCTCAAACGCTGACGAGGTCAGGTACTGGATATTCGGGATGGGGAGCTTCGACTATTACGCGCAGGCCATGCCGATGGCTTACGAGGCTCTGCAGGTCAACATGCCGGAAGCAGGCAAGACTTCATCCGATATGTTCGTGGGCTACTACCTCGACAACCGTGTTGAATCTGAGGATGAGCATTCTACGTTGTGGGGGATAACGGAGTACTTCAACGATCTTCTGTTCCGCGGGCCGCTTGTGCGTGAGGCAGGGATACACGCAAGAAGTTCCGGGAGCGGCAAGACCTACATGTACTACTGGAATTACCCCGCCCAGGCAGACAACCTCGCGATGCTTCAGACTATGGCCGCGCAGATGGCAGGTTACACCGTGAGCTATGACGTTCTCCCGCTCGGAGCGTGCCACGTCGCGGAAGTCCCTTACGTTCTCGCGCACCCTCACTTCATGGCCGCCAACCCTGATATGGGGGTGGTCATAAAGACGCTCTCAATGTGGGGGAATTTCGCCAAGACAGGGAATCCTTCTGCCAATGTACTTGGACTGGACATAACATGGCCGGAATACAGCCCGGTGAACGGCACTACCCTCGTCATCAGCAGGGACGGCAGCGTGTCAGCCTCAGACTTCCTCAGCGCGTCTAACCCTCTCGGAGTGCAATACCAGCTTATCGATGGCATTCTGGATTACGGGGTGTCAGGGTGCGAAATCATCAACGGGAATTTCGAGGCACTCCCGGCAAGCGTGATAGTGCCGCAGACAAAATCAGACGACACGAAGCCCGTAACGCCTGACAACACAACACCATCAACGCCAGACAACACTAACCCCACAACACCAGGCAACACGAGCCCAACCACACCGGACGGCACGAGCCAAGACCAGACAGTTCAGACAAGGGGAGTCGGCTCATCGTCAGGAGGATGCGACTCAGGGCTTGGAGCTGTGATGATGCTCGCGGTTGTTGGACTTATGGTGAAACGCAGAAGGTAACAGAAAGATTAATTGCCCCCTTGAAGCTGAAGGGGGTTTTTTTTGCTACTGACTCCACACTCCGAGCTTGGCCTGTTTTGCTTCAGCCTCGAACTTTTTGAACAAGGCCTCGTAGCGTTTATTCGGACGGATTATCATCACTTTTGCATACCCTCCCAGTAACAATTTCGCGTTGAACATGTTTTCCCGGATTGATGCCTCGTTGATGGTCTTGGGATTCTTCAGCCATATGTACGCAAGATGACGCTGATACCTGTCCTGCGGGTTCTGGTCATACTCAAGCCACACTCGCCGGCCGTTCAGGGACTCCTTCGTGAAGTTGCTGGCTTCCTTCCCGTAGAACTGCACCGGCTTGTTGGGATGCACAGTTTCAGGCGTGTCTACTCCGAGCAGTCTCACGCGGCGTTCCTGACCGTCAACCTTCACAACAGCCGTATCACCGTCAACAACCCTAGACACGACTCCAGCAACAAAATCCTGATTCCCCACGCCGTCATTCCCTGAGTCGTTCAGGAACAGCCCTTCTCCCCCAAAAAAGTACGCAAGCCCCGCTATGATGAGGATGATTATTGCCTGCTTGGGGTTCATCTTCACCAAGTCATAGAGTGAGTCGGCGGCATTCTTCTTTTTGCTTGGCATGTTAGTCTCTCACTTTCACAATTACTTTTGCGGCACGTCTTGCGCCCGTCTTGTCCGTCAGCGAAATGTATAAGTCCGTCAAGCACGGCACAGCATCATTCCGCCATTCCCCGCCCGTGAACGTCAAATCCGTATGTCCCCCGGAAATCTTAATCCCGGAACACCGCGACCACTTCCCGAAATCCGCATACACAGGCCCGCATATACACCCGTCATCCCCCATAACCTCAGCAGGAATCCTCACCGTGAAATCACGTCCCTTCACCGCCTCCGTGAGCGCCTCAGCGTCAATTATGCCGAGTTCCTTCCTCATGTCCTGAGTGAAGCGCGTTACCTCGTCAGCAAAACTCATCACAGCTCCCTCCATCATTGCGCGGGCTACGTCAGGACGGTTGCGGATGCGTAACTCAAGCTGTGAGTCCAGCGGGGCAAATTTCCGTTCCTCCCTCTCCTCAAGCTCGGCTACCTTCCTGTGAACAAGCTCCGATTTCTCCGCGTAAAGAATATCGCAGGCCGCCTTAATCTCCATCGACCTGTACCAAGCGTTGTCACGGTAATCCATATCACCCGGCTTTGTCGCGAAATGCCCGGCAAGCGCAGTGTCAGCGTCCTCATCCTCGTAGCCTTCAGGGTCAGCGAGAATGCCCAAGTACCACGCTGTATACGGTGAACAGCACGGAGAACCGAGAGCCTTGCGGATGATAATGCGGTCGGGGTTGTGGCGGATCTGGTATATAGAGCTTTCCAGCGTGTCAGCGTTGCAGACTGTCAGGGGCTTGGTGAAATGGGGCGTTCCTTCCCCGGCCATGTATGATGATGTGTCCTCGAAGTGTGTCCGCAATATACGCTTCAGCATGTCTATGTTGACCGGGTGGGCGGGCTTTATCGAGAACGGGAGCGGCTCCCATGTCTTCACGAGGAGGGGCGACAGGTCAATATCAAGCAATAACTGAAACGCTCTCACATGTCGGTGCGTGTTCTTTTCGTCAGCGTAAGAATCATCAGCCTGATACACGCGCTTGAAGTCGAATGCTCCATCTTCCGGCTTATACCATCCCCGTTTTTCCGCGTAACTCACAAGCTCATTGTAGCCCCGTGCTTTCTTGTCTGGCTCGTGTATCGTGTAGTGATTCGGGATTACTGCGACTTCATCATCAGGGACGCGCTCAATTGCGTAGTGCTTGCCGTGAACTATCTGCATCACGAAAATTTCTTCCTTGTCGGCAAAAGAATAGCTCCGTCCTGATGAGGCGTAACCGTATTTATCGACCAAGCGGGTAGCAATCTCTACAGCTTCCTTTGCTGTGTGTGCTGACTCTGCGACAATGCGTCTCAGTCCGTAGCCTATGCCGCCGTCAGTTAGGTCCGGGGAATCCTCGCGTGATTTTGCGCAGTTGTTCGACACTATCACCACACCGTAGCCGTTGACGTAGGAGTCACAGAATGAAGAGCCGCCGTTTTCGGGGTCATAGTATTTTGCTTCTGCCCAGAAGAGATTTGTGCGTGTCTCAGGAAGCTCAAGCTCTGCCGCTGAAGGCTCAAAACGTATCTTAGTACCCGGATGCCTCCTGAGCTTGCCTACAAGGTGGGTCTGCATCGTGCATCTTCCTGGGGCATCCTCGTTGTGTGCTACGAGGACTTCACCTGTTGATGAAGCATTGCGCCCTACAAGCACGGTCATGCAGGCCTGGGACTCTGAGGCACGGAGAAATAATGCCAGCACCAAGACGAATATCACTGCCGGAAAAATTAGTGTCATGTGGAATGTCTCCTGTGTGAAATTTTTGCGCCGTCAACTATATCACGTTTTTGTGTCATATAATTACTGCAATTCCACAACAAGGGAGCGTGAAACTTATTGAAGGCAGACAACGTTCTTCTGCCGGAGCTTTACCGCAGGAAAAAAAAGCCGGACAAGAAAAACAGCCGGGGCGGAAAAGGCTTCATGAAGTTCCTGCTGACTCTCCTCATAATGATAACAGTATCGGCGACTCTGTTTTCATTCGCTGACATAGGCGGGAACATCGCGCTGAATATCGCAAAAAATTTCCTCAGCAAGAATTTCAGCATTGCACTGAACGCTGAGAGCATCACAGGCAACCCCATAAAAGGCTACACTCTCCGCAATTTCAGCCTGACAAACCAGAAAGAAAGCAGCGATATATTCTCGGCGGGCTTCCTTTCTGTGCGGGTGAGTCTTCCGGCTCTTCTCACAGGAAATCTCAGGCTTGCGGAAATATCGCTCGGCGGAATCAGCATGGACGTTGACGAGTTCACGGCGGCCGTCAGGAATCTTGAGATGCCTTCACAGCCCCGTGAAGTGTCATCCTCATTCATGGCCGGGCCTGCTTTTGCTGACGACGGGGACAATCTCCCGGAATTGCCGCTTGAACGTTTCAGGATAACAGACAGCCGTTTTTCATCGGGGCTTGGAGTCCTTGAAGTCCGTGAAATAAACGCTGACATTGCACGGCTTGAAGCTGACATTGACGGCGCGCTTAACGGCCTTCCCCTCAGCGGGAACATAAACATGGACAGCCTGACGGACATAAACAGGTCTGAGCTTCTTCTTGGGACTGGGAAAATCATAGCGACAGGGGGAATCGGCGGGGGCAGGCTCGACCTCCATCTGTCCGCGGAAAATTTCAGCCTCAAGGAAGCGGCTGCTCTTTACCCGTCAGCATTGAGGGCAGAGGATTTCGACGGCAATGCAGACCTTACAGCGGCCATATCAGGGACAACGGACAATCCCCGCGTAACAGGCTCGGCAAGATGCACAGGCCCGGAGCTTTTCGGCTACCCTGTCGAGCGGGCAAGTGCTAATTTCGCATACTCAAGGCGGAGAATAACAGTCAGCAACATACAGGCAAGCGTTCTCAACATCCCGGTTCAGGGGGAGATAGCCGCTGCTTTCAGGCCGGGCGAGTCTGCTGCTGTGATGGTGAAACTTGACGGGAGCGAGGCAAGCCTTGACGGGCTGGACGAGATACTTGGCATTCCGGGACTCAGCAGGCTAAAGGGCAGAGTCTCGGTGTTCAGCGTGAACATAAGCGGCCATGTTGACGAACTAAGCGGGCTGGTCAGCTTCACTTCACCGAGAATAACATACAGCGGGCGGGCATTCACTGACATACGCGCTCAGATGAAACTTGCTCAGAGCGATACGGCCAAAGTAGACGGGAAATTTGCCTTTGAGGGGGCATCAGGATACATCAGCGGGAATGTTGCCGGTTTCCTCACAGACCCGGTGATTGACCTGACGGCAAAAATTGCTGACCTCGACATAAAGCGGATCGAAAGCATGATACCTGACGCGCCGCAGTACAAGCCTTCCGGGAAAATAACAGCAAGTGTTACGGTCAAAGGCTCCCCGTCATCTTTGGACGTAACAGGCTCAGTGAACAGCCCTGAGTTTTCGGCAATGGGGCATACCATAACCCACCCCGCGGTGGAATTTTCCTTCACGGGAAAGACTCTGACGCTCACCAGAACAGAAGGCACGCTCAGCGGTATACCTGTCAGCATAACCGGGACAATATCGCCCGTCCCGTCAGAAGCCCCCCGTCTCAACATCAACGCCACGGTCACAATGACACCTGAAGCAGTGAGAGCATATCTGCCGGCCATAGGAAGCAGCGACATAACAGGAACAGTGAACGCGGGAATAAAAATCTCAGGGGACTCGGACAACCCTTCAGTGAGTCTTCTGGCAACATCGCCTAGCCTGCGTGTTATGGACATGATTTCTGCGGAAGGCCTAGAACTCACTACTGCGCTTGACGGGGATCTGTCGGCACTGGACAAGATAAGCGTCAACATCACAGCCAAGTCCATAAAGGCAATGGGGCTGTCTTTCACAGGAGCGAGCGCAGGACTGAGTAGGGACGGGGACAAAATCACGCTTGAAGGCTTCAGCGCAAGGAGCGGGGAAGGAATGATAACAGGTGTTGGGACGGCTTCACTTTCCGGGGATTTGCCGCTTGACTTCAGCTTCATGTTCACGGATCTGGCTCTTGAATCTCTGGCGGAGGCATCATCAAGCCTTGATACTGAGGGCAAACTTTCAGGGACGCTCAAAATCTCGGGGGACAGCAAAGACCCGGAAATCTCACTTACGGCCTTTGTGCCTGTAATGAAGGCGGCGGGTGTTGAGCTTAGAGGCCTCGCGGCGGAAATTTCCGGGAAAATGAGCGGCCTTGTCCTGAAGAAATTACGCGCAAAAGCAGGGGCAGGTGATATTTCCGTCTCAGGAAACTTCCGGCTTATGCCCTCCCTGAAATACAGCCTCGCCCTATTCGGCAGCAGGATAGACACAGCGGACCTTATGCGGAATTACCCGGCCATGAGCGGGAAAATCTCAGGGAATGCCGGGCTTATGTTCAGCGTTTCGGGGGATGTCAAAGACTCTTACGGCGAAGGCTCATTTACGGCGCGGGAAATTACAGCGTTCGGCCTGAATTTGACGGACGTTAACATGCCGCTGTCATACTCTGGCGGAGTTTTCTCGTCAGCAGGAGGAAAGGCTAGGCTCTACGGCGGCACAGTCAGCAACACCTTCACATTGAGCGCGGACACAATGAGCTTCACGGACGACATAGAAGCAGCCAGCTTTGATGTCAACGGCATAATTCAGGGAATATCGGGCGGAATGGAAGGCAGGATTTCCGGGACGGGCAGGCTTGTTTTCCACGCTGAAGGCTCGGCAAAAGACGGCTTGTCTTACAGGGGCTGGGGGGATTTCTCGGCTGAAAACGGGGAGCTTGCAGGCCTGAAATGGCTCAGGGTTTTCACAGGAACGGACAGCCTGAGATATTCAAGCGTCAATGCCCCTCTCATGCTCCAGACAGGCAGGCTCATCATAAAGGCAGATGCGGCTGTGAACGCTTTGCCTGATGAGAGCGTGTACAAGTACCTGAAGCTAACTCAGGACGGGACTGTAACATTCGGCGGGAAGGACACAATGATTGACTTCATGACAGAAAGCAGCGTCAACTTCCAGCTTCTTGGCTCCGCGTGGGAGAGGGCAAAGGGAGGAATTGAAGCCCTGATGAAAGGAAGCGCGCCCGGATTTCAGGAGAATGTGAGGGCGTTTCTCTTCGGGATTTCAGCGGGGGCAGGCAAGGCATCATCAAGCGGGGATTTCAGGACTGTAACGCTCAGGGTTCACGGCAAAACAGGCAGCCTTTCATTCTCAGACCTGAACATAGAGATACCGCCGGAAGCAAGGAAGCCATCCGTGCCCCAAATTCAGCCCAAGCCCAAGCCTCAGACAAGGAAGCCCTCCGTCAGCACACCGAGAAAGAAGGCCGATAACAAGCCAAGAGAATCCGAAGCCAAGAAAGTCCTGAAGATTGACGAGTCCAACGAAAACAGGATACTGCGCATATACGGCACGGAAAAATAGCCTCAAGGAAGGATGTTAATGAATGAGATTACTGCATGACCCTGTGAAATTATTGCTGACTATACCCGCGCTTCTGTGGGCGTTGTCGTTCCATGAATTTTGCCACGGCCTAGCCGCCCGGCTTGTTGGGGACCGCACTGCTGAACGTTACGGGAGGCTTACGCTGAATCCTCTTGCGCATTTCGACATTGTTGGGACATTGATGCTTCTCTTTTTGGGATTCGGCTGGGCGAAACCTGTTCCGATAAACACGAGATATTTCCGTCATCCTAGAAGGGATCTGATTATCGTATCGCTTGCAGGAGTGGCGGGCAACATGCTGACGGCAATATTGACCGTGTTATTCCTGAGATTCTGCGGTGAATGGTGGTGGAATCTGACGGGGCGCGCGGGCTGGACTATAGCCGAGCAGATGCTGTATATCAACATGGGGCTTGCGGCGTTCAACCTGATACCTATACCGCCGCTTGATGGGTCTCGTGTGCTTGAAGCGTTCATGCCGTATAAGTACATGGAATATTATTACTGGCTTGAGCGTTACGGGATGATAATACTTCTTGTGCTGCTGTTCACGGGGGTGATTGATGTGATATTCGGGCCGATAATCCGGGTCTTGTGGTATTTGCTGCCGTACTGAGTGCGTGTTAGGCTTCGGGCGGAGGACTGGAAATCTGAACATGATATAATCGCCGGGATTTTCACGCAAAGGAGACTTTCCAGGCAATCATGGCTGAAAGCAATCACAATTCCGCCCCGCTAATCAGGCTGGCTCTGGAAGATGATATTATCGGCAATGACTTGGCATCAGCCCTTCACACGCTCCGCCTAGACAAAACAGACTTGGCGGACAGATTTATTCTTGACAGTGAACACCCTGACTTCATCATTTTTTCCGACCACTGCATGATATATCAGGAACAGTGCAGGAGACTCAGGGATTATCTTCACTCAAGCAAGGATGCAATCATGATACTGAACTCGTTTGAGTGCATTGACCCGGATTTAAACGTGTTCGATTACGCCTTAGTATGGAACTCTGACCTGAAATGCGGAGACAGAATAGCGCGCAATATCCCGTACATCTATGACATCCAGTCTGATGACACATTCAAGAATGACCTGACACACGGGCAGGCCTGCCGGATTCTTGAGAGCCGCCCAAAATTCTGCAATTTCATGTACTCCCATTCATCCGAACCTAGGGACTCATTCTTCCGCCTCCTCTCACAGTACAAGAAAGCTGACTCGCTGGGACGGTGGATGAACAACACAGGCATTCAGTCAACAAGGTACGTATCAGACTGGTACGGCCTCAGCATCGGACTCAAGCGCGGCTACAAGTTCAGCATAGCGATGGAGAACGCGGCATACAAAGGCTACACGACCGAAAAAATAATCAGCTCCCTTCAGGCTCATAACGTCCCGATATACTGGGGAGACCCTGACGTTTCAAGCCTCATCAACCCCAAAGCCTTCATCAACTGCGGCGATTATGATTCTTTTGATGATGTTGTGGAACGGGTGAAAGAGATCGACAATGACGACGGTTTATGGCTCGATATGGTGACTCAGCCGTGGCAGACTCAGGAGCAGTACACGCGCACTCTTGAAATTGCTGACGAATACAGCCGGTTCTTGCAAAACATATTTTCTCAGGACATAAGGAAGGCAAGAAGAAGGCCGGCGGGTTACTGGGGGGATTATTGCAGGAAAACTTTCACGGGCTATGCGGGGTCAATGCCTGGTTTACTCACGAGGCTTTGCCGCAGGATGAAGCTGTTTGCGGCCTTAAGGATGCCCGAATCGCTGCGCATCATGACAAAGAGGCTCTTTCACATGGACTGAGGCAGAAACAAAGCCCCTTCCCGCAAAATTCAGGAGGGGGCTTCAGACTATATTATCCCCTGGGAAATCCGGGTGAAGTACGCTATCAGCGGCTCAGAGTACAGCCCGTAAAGGAACGCACCAACCGCCAAAATCCCAAGAGGCACGAGCATCTCATAGCCCGGATCTTTCACGCCCTTGTTGGCTGTCTTGAAGTCGAAATTCTGCCCCGGCATGATGAATATGCTGAATATCGAGAATATGTACAGCACCGTCAGCACCGCCGATATTGCCAGCATAGCGACCCCTGCATGTCCGATTGAGACCGCCGCCGATGCCGTGCCTAGCTGCCACTTCCCCATGAACCCGGCACTAGGAGGAAGCCCGCACAATGCCAGCCCCGACACCAATAACGCCAGCGACGTTTTCGGCATTCCAAGACCAAGCCCCCGCATGTCGAACAGGTATTCCCGCTCAGTCTGGCACAAGACCGCCCCCGCGCAGAAGAACAGGTTGATCTTCATGACCGCGTGAGCCCCCATGTGCGTCAATGCGCCCGTCAGACCCTCAGGTGTCAGCAGGAGGACTCCCAGCAGGATGTACGAGAGCTGGCTTATCGTCGAGTATGCGAACCGCCGCTTGAGGTGCTGTGTAGCGAGCGCCATTGATGACCCGTACACTATAGTAACGCACACCATCGTGAACGCCGCGTATTGCGCCCACGTCCCAGCCAGCACCTCAGGCTCGAAGACATACCAAGTCAGGCGAATCACAGCAAAGACTCCCGCTTTCACCACAGCGACGGCATGAAGGAGGGCAGTAACTGGAGTCGGTGCTACTGACGCTGACGGAAGCCACCCGTGGAACGGGAACACCGCCGCTTTCACCCCGAATCCCAAGAACCCCAAGAACCACGCAGCGAGGAACAGGTTATCCGGCTTGTTCGGCCAGATTCCGAAAGTCCCGCCCATCCTGAAGGACTCGCCGCCTCCTTGGGACATAGCATAGGTCAGGGCAATGAACGCGCAGGCCGCCCCAGCAACTGAGTACGTGAGGTATTTGCGCCCGGCATATCTCGCACGGCCGTCCATCTCGTGCATGACCAGAGGAAGAGTCGTGAGCGTCATAATCTCGTAGAACAGGTACAGCGTGAGCAGGTCGGACGACAAAGCAATTCCGGCGACAACACCATACGTCAGCACGAACCATCCGAAGAATGAAGTTTCCCGGTGCTCGCGGCTCATGTACTCGAAGGCGTAAAGGGTCGTCAGCGGCCACATCACAGCAATCAATACAGCGAAGACAATTCCGAGTCCGTCAAGCCTCAGTGAGAAGCCTGCTCTTTCTGACAGGCGGAAGAGGGTTAGTGCGTTTGCGGGGGGGTATATGACGAGGAGGAGTATTGCCAGAGTGTTGAGGATGACGCAGGACTCGATGAAGATGTTGCGCTGTTTCCGGCCGGGAAAGTTCAGCGTTGTGATGAGGAGGGCGGATATTGCCGGGATGATTATCGGGAGAAGGAGCAGTTTTTCGTTCATACAGTTCACCCTTGCGTGTAAAATTTTTGTGGAATGACCGCATTATACACGACCAATCACAATTTCACGCGCTCACGGTCAGGATGCTCGCCGCTCCACCCAAGGGGGGGCATGTTCTCCAGTCTCATCATGTCCCGGTCATCAATCGCGAACTCAAGGCAGGCCATGTTCTCGCGGAGTCTCTCAGGGCTAGAGGCTTTTGGCAGGGGCATAACTCCTTCCTGCACACAGAATCCCAAGCACACCTGACCCGGCGTAACATGATATTTCCCGGCAAGCTCCCGTATCAGCTCATCATCAAGCACCCGCCCTCTTCCGAGCGGACTCCATGCCTGAACCTGAATCCCTTTGCGCCTGTAATATTCCAGCGCGAAGGCCTGAGCATGTCCCGGATGAAACTCAAGCTGTGCGACCTGCGGCTTCACCCGGCAGTGTGAAAGTATGTTCTCTGTGTGGTAAGGAAGAAAATTGCTGAGGCCTAACGCTCGTATCTTCCCCTGCGAGTATAAATCTTCCATTGCCCGCCATGTCTCAAGGTCAAGGGCTTTCCAGTCCTCAAGCTCAAGATTTGGACGCGGCCAGTGTATCATAAGGACATCGGCATAATCCGTCCTGAGATTCTCAAGCGTCCGTGAAAATGACATCATTGCCCCGTCATATCCCATGTCTGACTTCCATATTTTCGACGCAATGAAGACTTCCTCACGCTTAACGCCCGTTTGCTCCAGAGCCTGCGGAATGTCGCCCTCGTTACCGTAATATGACGCTGTGTCAAAGTATCTGTAGCCTTCTTCCAGAGCCATAGCCAGCGATCCAGGCTCTGACTTGTACATACCGAAGCCTATAGCCGGGATCGTGAGGCCGTTGTTCAGAGTCAATGTGCGCAAAAAGATTCCTCCCTGTGAAATTTTTTGTGAGGCCTCATGTTTAGCACACTTGCAGAAATTTTTTGAGGGGAAAATTAGGGAATTTTTAAAGCGGGGATTTGACAAACAGAAAAAAAGGCGTAAAATTCCGGCTCAAATCAATTCAGATACATATTGCGAATGTAGACAATATCTTTTCGGACTAACCTTTCAGAGAATGCAACAGCCGGGAGAGATCGCAAATCCCCCGGCTTGAAACCCTCCCCTTTCACTCACTTGTTCAGGCAAGCGGTTACTCTCTCTTTCACGCGTGCGCCGTCAGCCTGGCCTTTTGCTTTCGACATAACAGCCTTCATCAGCCTGCCCATGTCTTTGGGCGACGACAAGCCGAGTTCCTTTGCTGACTGTGAGATTATCGCGTCAATCTCATCATCACCGAGCTGTTTGGGCAGATACGGCTCAAGTATCCCGATTTCTGCAAGCTCAGACTCCGCCCGGTCATTTGCTCCTCCGGCCCTGTACTGTTCGGCGGCATCTTTTCTCTGCTTGATTAGGCGGCGGATTACTGTGTGAACGTCATCGTCGGTGATTTCGGCTCCTCTGCCTTTGTCGGCCTGCAATTTCTGGAGCTCGGACTTGAGCATTCTCAGAGCTGAGAGCTTGGGTTCTTCGCGCGACTTCATGGCCTGTGTGAGGTCATGGGCTATATCCTGTGTAAGCATGAATATTCCTCCCTAGTAACAAAAACGGGAGCATCTTTCAGCCCCCGCAAACGGTTCTTGTTTAGCCTATGTTCCTTCTGCGCATTGACTTTCTTTTACGGGCGGCCTCGGCGCGTTTGATTTTCTTTGCGTCGCTGGGCTTCTCGTAATGTTCGCGCTTTCTGGCTTCTCTGAGCGTTCCGACTTTGGCGACCTCACGTCTGAATCTCTTGAGGGTATCCTCGATCTGCTCGCCTTCCTTGCGTACTACGGTAGTCATGATATACTTCCCTCCCTTCGGGGTATCTTACAGCATGGGACTCAGCTAGCCCGGAGGCCAGCCGAGATTGCGTCCTGCCAGCAGGTGCAGGTGAAGGTGAGGTACTGACTGCCCGCCCTGTTCTCCCGTGTTGATGACCATACGGTAACCGTCTGCCTCAAGTCCTAAGTTACGGGCAATCTTCACTGCGCTGTCCATCAGGCTGCTCCACACTGAGGAGTCTTCTACAGCCGCTGAGGAGGGTATATGCTTCTTTGGGATGACCAGTATGTGAACGGGTGCCTGCGGATTAACATCACGGAATGCCGCAACGTTATCATCCTCATAGACGAATGCTGACGGTATCTCTCCGCCTGCTATCTTGCAGAAAATACAATCGCTCATGAAATTTTTTTGCCTCCTCTGGAATGACATGTAGATTTTATACCAGATTGATACAGTTCACAATAAGATATATACTTACCTTTCCGCATATCACCTGCCGCCTTTCTTCCTGTTGCACGGCCTGCACAGCACTTGGCAGTTATCCGGCACTGTCTTTCCTCCTTTGCTCCACGGGGTGATATGGTCGGCCTCCATCTCCTCAAGCCCGAAAACTTTTCCGCACACAGCGCACTTATGCCCCTGCCTCTCGTACGCGCTGATCTTGTCCCTGTCAGGAAATTTCCGCAGGCTCAAGTGCCGTTCGTCCCCGTCAAGAATGTACTCATAAATCCCCTGCTTGTTCTTCACTTCATCGTCGGCAAGCAGCGCGCTTATTCTAGCCTCAAGCTCCGAAGGGTTAAGATCTTTGCGTCCGCCGTAAACATGGTACAGTTTCCCCCAGTCTATACCCTGCATGAGCTTCCTGCGCTTCTCCGGGAAAGTGAACATCACCCAGTCTATGACACTCCTGAAATAGAGCCACATTTCCCCGCAGTCCTTATCGTGCTGGTGAGCAGACATGTATCTTTCCACGAGGGATTTACGGTTTCCCCTCATCCCGTCATGAAATGCCGCCCAGTATATTGCGGTCTCAAGGTAGTCTTGGCGTTCCGGCCTTCCCTTGAGGTAATCTGCCGCTTCTCTTTCTGCCGGGCATCCCCTCTTGCTGAATTTCAGCCTCGCTTCTGTTACCCAAGGCCCGGAAAAAAGCGCGTTGTTCCTTTCCTGCTCTGTCAGCTTTTCGCCGGCAATGTTTATCGTTTCGAACCAGTCCAGTTTTTCGCGGTCAGTGCCCTCACAGATGTATATCATGAGCCTGTAGCCTAGTACCTGCCCGCGTTCCTCGCCCGTCAGGTTGAAGTAGCTCAGTCCGTCAAGATTAACCCGGCCTTCAAGGTAGTTGCATATGCTGATGGTTCGTTGCTGTCCGTCGAGCATCTCGAAGCCTCCCGCCGAGTTTCTCACCCAGTACATGACGTTGAGGGGGAAATTGTGCCTCAAGGAGTGTATGACTTTTGCCTGCTGCTCGTCGGTGTAGATGAACTCGCGCTGAAATTCCGGGCGTATGCTGAGTCTTCCGCCGTAACCGTAGACTCCTCCTTCTCCTTCGTCGCGGTAACCTTCATGTATCTCACTGACTGTGATTTCGTGCGGCTCAATCTTCATGGCATGTCCTCCGTGTCTTTGCGTCTGATCAGGATTCTCGCGTACATTTTCCGGCCTCTCAGGTAAGCCCTTTCACCGTTGGCCGCCGGGTGTCTCAGGCCGCCGCCGTATTAGGATTCGGGCGTATGGGTACGTAGTTTTGCCCCCCCCCCCCTACGTCATTATACGTATAGACAAGGTCCTTGCCGTCGCTGCCTTTCCTGAACGCTACAATCTCGAACTGTTCAGGATTATAACGCTGAAGGAAGGTAATCGGGACTCCCATAACGCCGTCATAGTCGCAGGGAATATCATCAACCCGGCTGACTTCTATTGCGTCGTAGTTGTCATACTTGGGATATTTTGCCGGGTCATAGCGGCGGTAAAGGAAAATTTTTTCCCGGCGTTTCTTGATTTCCAGGTTGGTGAACCAGCAGCAGTTGCGGAATTTCACGAGGCCTGTCTCATGGTTGTAGTCCTTGTACTTGGAGGGGTCTTCGGCTGACGGGATGGAGAAGCGTGCGTTCCCTCCCATGAAGCCGTAGCCGAACCACATACGGTTTTGCATGAACAGCGGGAATATGTCTTTGTAGGTTACAGCGTTGATGTTGCCGACTATCACGAACTTCTTGTTGTACCTCATGAGGAGGGCTATGTATTCCCGGAGAAGAGAGAAGGGAGGGTTTGTCACCACAACGTCAGCATCTTCCAGCAGCTCCACACACTCCGGGCTTCGGAAATCTCCGTCCCCTTTCAGTTTGCGCAAAGCACCCGGAATATTCTTCATCGCCCAGATTGCGTCGTTCATGTCCGTCCTGCCGTCGCCGTTGAAGTCCCGGAGTTCCGTCAATGTCGCGCAGTAAGGAGTCCTCATTGGTGCAGGGGTGTCTTCCTCGAACAGCGAGATCTGCTGCTGGGCTATGGGACTCCCGGCGTAACATGTGGCTGTGAGTTTGGCGAGTCTCAAGGGCAGGTGAAACCGTGTCGCGAAGTACTCGAAAAATTTGCTCTCGAAGGGGTCATCACAGTTGCACAAAATCTTTTTGCCGTAAAAGTGTTCCCAGTAGTAGCCGAGCTCGCGCTCAATGTCCCCGGTCTGCGTGTAAAATTCATCCTGCTGAGTCCTGGCCGCCGCCTGTAACGCTCTGTTCTTCGCCATAAAACAACACCTTTCCCCCGAAAATTTCTGCTGATTATAATATCCCAAAGAAAGGAGAATCTCACATGAAGACGCAAAAACATTTCATCCTATATTCCCAGTGGCCGCCGGCAGGAGACCAGCCCCAAGCAATCGACGCACTGACTCAAAGCATCATGGCCGGAAACCGCTTCCAGACCCTCAAGGGCGTAACAGGCAGCGGAAAGACTTTCACAGTCGCAAACGTAATCGCAAACCTTAACCGCCCCGCCCTCATCCTCGCGCACAACAAGACACTTGCCGCCCAGCTCTACAGCGAGTTCAAGGCATTCTTCCCCGAAAACGCCGTAAGATATTTCGTCAGCTACTACGACTACTACCAGCCCGAAGCCTACATCCCCCAGTCAGACACGTACATAGAGAAGGACGCTTCAGTCAACGAACGCATAGAAAGACTCAGGCTCTCAGCAACTAAGGCACTGATTGAGCGTCATGACGTTATCGTTGTGGCTAGCGTCTCATGCCTTTACGGACTCGGAATGAAGGAGGCCTACGAGTCGGCGATAATCTCATTCAGCGTCGGCGACAGGATAGACGAGCGGGAATTTCTGGCGCGTCTTGTCGGGAATTACTATGAGCGTACTGACTACACGCCAGAGCCGGGCAAGTTCAGGGTACGGGGTGATACTGTCGAGATTTTCCCGGCCTATGAGGAGGATATATGCATAAGGGTAACTTTCTTTGACGACGAAATAGAGCGCATAGACATCACTCACCCGCTTACCGGCCATGTGTTGGAGACCGTGAAAGAAGCCAGCGTTTTCCCTGCACAGCACTATGTTACGCAGACGGACGCAATCACGAACGCAGTCCCTGAGATTCAGGCGGAATTGTCGCGTGTTGAGATGGAATTTACGGCGCGTGGGAAGCTCGTTGAGGCCCAGCGGATAAAGATGCGGACGCTTTACGATATAGAGATGCTGACGGAGGCGGGGTACTGTTCGGGAATCGAGAATTATTCTGTCTACCTTGACGGGCGGAATCACGGTCAGCCGCCGGGAACATTGATTGACTTTTTCCCGGAAGATTTCCTTGTTGTTGTCGACGAGTCTCACATAACGCTGCCGCAGGTCCGGGCCATGTACAACGGCGACCATGCCCGCAAGAATGTCCTAGTCGAAAACGGTTTCAGGCTTCCTTCATGCATGGACAACAGGCCGCTTCAATGGCACGAGTTCGAGTCGAGGATGAGGCAGGCAATCTTTGTGTCAGCGACTCCGGGGGACTATGAGCTTCGTTCATCCAGCGTAACAGCAGAGCAGATTATCCGTCCTACCGGGATTCCTGACCCTGAAGTTGAAGTACTCCCGGCGAAAACTCAGGTTGACGACCTCATAGACAAGCTCAGGGAGAACATGAAGGCAGGGGGGCGTTCACTTGTTCTGACTCTGACGAAGAAGGCCTCCGAGGATCTGGCCGATTATCTCAGGGAGCTGAAGTTCCGGGTCAAGTACATACATTCGGAGCTTAACACGTTTGAGCGGGCTGAATTAATCCGGGACTTGAGGGCGGGGAAAATTGATGTCCTTGTGGGGATTAACCTTCTGCGCGAGGGAATGGACCTGCCGGAAGTTACTCTTGTTGCGATTCTTGATGCTGACCGTGAAGGCTTCCTGCGTTCTTACAGGTCATTGATTCAGGTCATGGGACGTGCGGCTAGGAACGTCAGCAGCCGTGTCATCCTTTACGCCGACAACGTAACCGACAGCATCACTCAGGCCGTCAGCGAAACAATGTCGCGCCGTAAACGTCAGACAGACTTCAACCGCGAGAACGGAATTACCCCCCAGAGCATCATGAAGACGGTGAAGGACTTATTGCCGCCTGAGCTTTCTTCAGCTTACGGGGACGGGGGGCATCAAGGGGCTTCACGGACACCGGGCAAATCCAGGAGTGTCGGGAAAATGAGCGTGTCCGAGCTTGAGCGCGAGATGTGGGACGCTGTCGACAAGCTGGACTTTGAGCGGGCAGCTATGCTTCGTGATATTATCTCGGAAAAAGAGAAGGGGGAATAATCATGCTGCTGAAACTCTACATGCAGTTCCTGAGATTCGGTGCGTTCACGTTCGGCGGGGGCTGGAGCATAGTAGCACAGATGAAGGAAATCTACGTGAACCGCGACAAGGTCATAACGGATGAAGAACTCCTCGACATAACCAGCATAGGCCGTTCGCTTCCCGGGACAATGATAGGCAACATAGCAATGTTCTTCGGCCACAGGATGGCGGGATTCTTGGGGGGGCTGGCGTGTATGTTCGGGATGATTACAGTACCGATGATAGTCCTGATAATGATAACGACATTCTACACGGCTTTCCAGAATAATTTGTGGGTAGCGTCGGCAATGCGAGGGGTAAGGACAGCAGTAGCACCCGTGATACTTTATGCGCTTATGGGGATGGTTCGGAGCGCGTTCAAGTTCCCGCCGTGTTATGTTATTGCCGCCGGGATGTTCGTGCTGTATTTCTTCCTGAAGGTCAGCCCGATAACCCTTGTCATAATCGGGGCAATATTGGGGCTTGCTGTGTGCGAGTACTACGAGAGGAGGAGTCATGATGCTGCTGCTTGAACTTTTCTGGAGCTTCGTGAAGATAGGGTATACGAGTTTCGGGGGGCTGTCGATGATTCCGCTGATTTCGGCTGAAATGATCTCTCACGGCTGGATGACCGCTTCGGAAGTCTCGGACATTGTGGCAATTGCGGAGATGACTCCCGGGCCGCTCGGTCTGAACTGCGCGACGTTTGCGGGGATGAGGGCGGCGGGAATCTTGGGTGCTTTTGTGGCGAACATGGGGGCATTGAGTCCGACATACACATTGTGCGCGGTTGCGGCGGTATTCTTCGACCATTTCCGGGACAACAAGAGGCTTGGGCAGATCATGACGGGGGTACGTCCTGCGTGTGTTGGGATGGTTGCGGGCGTGGTGATTGATCTTGCTCTGGTGAACTACATGGAGGCGGGGGAGTTTCATGTTCCGTCGGCACTGCTTGGGGTTGTGGATTTGGTGCTGCTGATGAAGTTCAGGCTGTCGATACCTGTTGTGCTGATGTTGAGCGCGGTTGCTGGGGTGGTAATGTTCGGGATAATGGGGCTGTAATCTCGGTGAATTGTCAGACAATTAGTGTCGCGCGAAGGTCAAATATTTTCCGGGTCATAAACTTTGCTGTAATGGAAGTTTGTGATTCGGATTTTTTTGTGGCCTGACCAAAGCAATTTTTGGGGCGGGAAAACGGCGATTCTTTGGCAGATTGTCGCAGTAGGTTGATTTTGCGCTTTCCAGTGATTGCAACATTTTATGAGTTAGTGGGGTAAAACATTGCGTAATTCCTGCAAGCGTGATAAAATCCCCGATGTAGTAAA
>JAFSKV010000025.1 GCA_017448795.1 Synergistaceae bacterium
CACGACACGACACGACACGGCTATTGTCGTCCCTGTCTACAACGTCGAGAAATACCTCCCGCAATGCATAGACAGCATCATTCACCAGACTTACCCCCACATCGACATCATCCTGGTTGACGACGGCTCGACAGACTCAAGCGGCAGAATCTGCGACCAATACGCCAGCCTTGACCCCCGAATCTCCATCATCCACAAGACCAACGGCGGCCTCTCTGACGCTCGCAACGCAGGCCTCTCACATGCCCGCTCCAAGTACGTCTACTTCCTCGACAGCGACGACTACATAGAACCCGAAACTGTCGAAATCCTCCGCTCAGTCTGCGAACAGGACAGCCTCGACATCCTCAGCTTCGACGTGAACGAGATCATCATTGAGGGCAGAGTCCGCGAGGAAAGCTACGACTACTGGGTTGCGTCAGGCACTTACCCGGACGTGATGACGGGATGCCAGCTCTACACCGCCCTCTGCAACAACCACGACTACAAGTCCCCCCTTCAGGTACACTTCTTCCGGCGCGAGTTCCTCACAAGCAGCGGCCTCACGTTCAGGAAGGGCATAATCCACGAGGACGAGCTTTTCACGTTCTCCGCCCTCCTCCGCGCTCAAAGGGCAATGCACATCCCCGCCCGCCTCTACAACAGGAGGATGCGTCCGGACTCAATCATGACACGGGCATTCACACAGCGGAACTCCGACAGCCTTCACGCCATCCTCCGGGAAATCCTCAGCGAGCACGTACGCTTCCATGACGACCCGGCGACGAGGGAGGCTTACGACCTGGGTGTCAGGAATCTGGCGCGGACTTACGCTGAGAGGTACGCTTACGCATTCGGACAGCAGGACAGCAGGGGGCATTCACAGTTCCGGGAGATGATGAGCGGACTCCAGGCGCTGGGATATGACACCTCGCGCTGTACACGAAGGGTGAAGCTCCGTCATCTCTACAGCCTCAAGTCAGCGGTCGGCAGAATCCTCCCCGGCATCAAGAAGCCCCTCAAGTCAGCCGCAAAGTCATGCCTCAGCCTCGCCAAGAAAGCCGCCAAGCGCGTCACAACACGCTTCCTCGACGGCGAAGCCCGGAGCATCATAGCCCGCCTCAGCGAGACCAACAGGCCCGGCGTGAACCGCATCATCACCCTCTGCGTCCCAAGGCACGGCAACCGCGGCGACATCGCAATATCCCTCGCGCAAAGAAAGCTCCTCGCCGAAAATTTTCCCGGCCATGTCTTGATTGAGCTTCCGGGAGACCTGTGCGCTGGCTACCCCCGCCTCATCACGCGCAACCTCAACACTAATGATGTCCTCCTCACCAACGGCGGCGGCTACTTCGGGAGTCTCTGGCGCAACGAGATGCTCGCCGAGCTGAATATCCTCCGTCATTTCCCGCACAACAGGATAATCGTCATGCCTCAGACGTGGTACTACTCCGATGACGGGCGGGGCAGGAAGGAGCTTGCTTGCGACAGGCGGGCATTCTCACAGTTTACAGACCTGCACGTTTTCGCGAGGGACAGAAATTCGTTCGACCTCATACAGCGCGAGGGACTTTACCCCAACGCAAGGAGCATCCATCACGTCCCCGACATGGTCTGCTCGATGGACTTCACGGACCTGGTCCCGGAAAAACGCTCAGGAGTCCTAGTGTGTCTCAGGCCTGACCCGGAAAAAGTCATGGACAGCCAGAAGCAGAACGAAATCGTGGCAAGACTCCTCCGGGGCTCCGGCCATGTGGGATTCTTCTCGACCAACCCGGCAAATTCCCCCGTCAAAATCCGGGACTGGGAGGCGGCGCTGGCGGAGCTTCTCACGAGGATTGCTTGGGCGGAGCTTGTTGTTACGGACAGGCTTCACGGGATGCTCTTCGCGGCAATCACAGGGACACCGTGCGTTGCTTTCGACAACAGGACGGGCAAGGTCAGCGGAGTCCACGAATGGATAGCGGGCTGTGAGTACGTGCAGATGTGCGGGGGAACTGATGAGTTCGGAGGGGCGGTTGACCGGGCAATGAGCGCACCCAATGTGTGGGACAACTCGGAGCTGAGGCCATATTTCAGCGAGATAGTTGACGCAATATCAGGCAGGGAGTGAACGTTATGGACAAGATGAAGAAGATGTTGCTTTTCGCGATACCGACATCAATCTGCAACTTCAGGTGTTCTTACTGCTACATCGGCCAGCGTCCCGTGCATTACCAGGGCTTGCAGGCGGAAATGAGGTACACCCCGGAGCAGGTTGCGTATGCTTGCCGTCCTGAGAGACTGGGCGGGCTTGCGTACATGAACTTCTGCGGCGAGGGAGAGACTCTCCTGTCGCGGGATATTGACCTGTACTTCCGTGCGCTGGTTGAGCGGGGGCATTACGCGGAGATCGTAACCAACCTGACAATCACGCCGGTGGTCGAGCGGATACTGTCATGGCCTGCTGAGTTGAGGGCGCGTACGGAGTTCAAGTGCTCGTTCCACTACCTTGAGCTGAAGAAGCGCGGGCTGCTGGAGACGTTCGCGGACAATGTCCATAAGATATGGGACGCTGGGGCTTCTGCTAACATCGAGGTTACCCCGCATGATGAGCTAGTGCCGTATGTCGACGAGCTGAAGGAGTTTTCCCTGCGGAATTTCGGGGCATTGCCTCACCTGACGATTGCGAGGGACGACAGGACAAAGGGCATCGATTACCTTACCGCGCTCCCGATGGACGAGTACGGCAGGATATGGGGGAGCTTCGGCTCTGACTTCTGGGAGTACAAGAGGAGCGTCTTCGGGGTGAGGCAGACGGCGTTCTGTTACGCAGGGATGTGGTCGGCGTATATCAACATTGCGACCGGGCAGGCGACAACATGCTACGGCGGCTTCCCTATAGGCAATGTGTATTCGAATCCCGATGCCCCATTCCCGGCAAGGCCTGAAGGAAAGTGCAGGTTGCCTCACTGTTACAACGCCCATATGTTCATGTCTCTTGGCTGTATACCGGGAGCGACTCCGACACGTTACGGCAACATCCGCAACAGGGTGCGTGAAGACGGCAGAAACTGGTTACAGCCCGGACTGCTTGCGTTCTTCAACACGAAACTTGAGGAGACCAACGAACGCCTCAGTCCCAAGCAGGAGAGAAGGGAGCTTGCCCGCGGGATTCTGGGGAACATCCTGATGATGCCGCGCAGGATTGCCGGGAAGGTGAAGCGTGTCATGCAGGGAGTCCTGAAGTCATGACGGGGCTTCATGTGAGCTTGGCAGCGAATGTGATTCTGCTGGCGGTTGTGGCGGCCTTCTGCGTGAAACACGACGTTGCGGCAAAGATAATCAGCAGAATTACTCTTGCGGGGGGGGGGGGTAATAGATCCTGTTTTGACTGACCGCTGGAACTTCGCGTGTGATGTGTTCGGGAACGTCCCGGCCTGTGATGGCGTGATAATCATGCTCGGCGACTCCCTCACGGAGAACACGCCCTTCAGCGAGTACATGAGCTTCCGCCACCGTGTCATGAACCGGGGCATCTCCAGCGACAACACGCGGGGAGTCCTTCAGCGAATTGGCGAGGCTTCGAGGTGGAACGCGTCAAAAGTCTTCATCCTTCTCGGCACGAACGACATCGGCAACGGCATCCCCCTAAGTGAGAGCATGAGCAACTACAGGGCGATAATCGGCAGGATACGCGAGCTTTCACCCGGAGCTGGCGTGTATGTTCAGGCGGTCTTCCCTGTCGACCACAAGAAACTTGCCGACAATGCCCGGTGCAGGCGGAGGACGGCCGCGGCTATTCGGGCGTTCAATGACAGACTGCGGACTCTTGCGGATGAAACGGGCTGTGAGTTTGTGGACACTTGGGGGATTTTTGCTGACGGGGACGGCGAGATGGACGGGGCTTGCACGTGGGACGGCCTGCACTTGAACGGGGCGGGGATGGCTAGGTGGTGCGGGTTTCTGGAACAGTACATGTAGCGTGAACAGAAAAAACTCCCCCCATGTCTCAGGAGGGAGTCTCATTCTCATAGCGTCAACTACACTTCGTAGGGCTTGATCTCCCTCACAACGTCAAGGATTGTCCCGTCCCTTGCCTCAAGGATAGCGACCACCCTGTCCTTCCACTGGAGGTCATCCGGCTTCCCGACGAGCGAGTATGCCTTCTCCTGAAGCTCCTTGATGGGAACGTGCTTGATCCCGGCCTTGTCGAGAGCCTCGATGATGTCCGGCCTAAGCGGGTTGACGGCGATACCGTAGTCCGTAACGACAACGTCCACGCAGTCGCCCGGTGTCGTAACCGTAACAACATGCTCGCAGATTGTCGCCATTCTCCCGCGAGTGAGCGGCGTAACGATGACGCAGCACTTCGCGCCCTCGGCAGTGTCAGGATGTCCGCCCGGCGCGCCCCTCAGAACTCCGTCCGAGCCCGTGATGACGTTGACGTTGAAGTCAATATCAACCTCAAGTGCCGCGAGAACAACGAAGTCCAGCTTGTTCACGAACGCTCCCTTGTTGGCGGGGTTGGCGTACTCGGAGGCCGTCATCTCGTAGTGGTTGGGGTTGGTGCGGATGTCCTCGATTGCTCCCGTGTCGAAGTCCTGAACGTCAATGATTTTGCCGACTTTGCCCTTGCGCTGGAGGTCGCAGATTGCCGTTGTGATTCCGCCGATTGCCCACGCCATTTTGATTCCGCGCTCGTCCATGAAAGGCTCAAGGAATCTGTTGACCGCGAGTGAAGGCCCGCCTGCTCCCGTCTGGAAGCTGAAGCCCTCCTTGAACCACGGGCATGCGGCTATGACTTTCGCGGTGTTCTCGGCCATCATGAGGTCGCGGGGGTTCTGCGTCATTCTGGCGGCGGCACTGGCTATCTTCTTGGGATTGCCGATCTCGTCAACCTTCACCACGTAGTCGACATTGACACCGTGAATGCTGGGCGGGAAATTCGGGTATGGCACGAGGGTATCAGTGATGACTACAACCTTGTCCGCATACTCCGAGTCAGGCACCGCGTAGCTGAGGACTCCGCAGTCTCCCTTTCCGCCGAGGGCTCTTGCGTTGCCGTATTCGTCTGAAGTCGGCGCGCCGATGAACGCAACATCAATATGCACGTCGCCTTCCTCGATTGCCCTGACGCGTCCGCCGTGTGAGCGCAGGATTGCGGGGGTCTTGAGCTTTCCGTGCGAGACGACATCGCCCATCTTCCCGCGAATGCCTGATGTCTGGATGCCCGTAACGATTCCCTGCTCAATGTACGCTGCTATAGGGTCGTGAGCGTCGCCCAAACTTGACGCGGCAATCGTGATGTCCTTGATGCCCAAGTCGACGATTTCCTTCATGACCATGTTGACGATGTAGTCGCCGTTCCTGAAATGGTGATGGAAGGACACTGTCATTCCGTCCTTGATTCCGCAGGCTATGACCGCCTCACGGATTGACGGAAGGAGCTTGCTCTCCTGGGGCTTCTCGCAGATTCTTGATGTCGGGCCGGCCTTCTTGATGTACTTGCCATCCCTGTAGCCCTTGCCCTGGTACGGCTCATACTTGCGTCCGTTCTTGAGCTGGACTGCCAATGCTTCTTCGGGTATCTCTCTGCCTACTGCGTTCTTCATGTCTACAGATCCCCCTCGTAAATTCCGCTGGCTTTTGCGAGCCTGATTACCCTTTCAGCACCAGGAACAAAAGCAATGTCTATCATCTTGCCGTTGTCGAGCGTGAAGACCCCGACTCCCTTGTCCGCCTGCTCACGGAAGGCACGCACTATCTTTTCTGCCTCGGCGATTTCCTTCTGTGTTGGGGCGAGCATCTCATGAACGATAGGAATCTGCTTCGGGTTGATGAGTGATTTCCCGTCAAAGCCCATCTCAACATTCTGCTTCACTTCAGCCCTGAAGCCCTCGTCATCGTTGAGGTTGGTGAACACTGTATCGAAGCACTGAATCCCAGCCGCCCTCGCCGCGTTGAGCATGAAGCCCCGCGCAAACAGCATCTCGATTCCTCCGGGGATGACTTTGACCTGCATGCACTTGCGGTAATCTCCTCCCGACAGAGCAACCCCGAACAGCCTCGGTGAAGCAGAGCAGATTTCGACAGCGTTCAAGACTCCCTTGGGGCTCTCAAGAGCGGCCATGAGGAGCGTCCTTCCCACCTCAACGCCGAACTCCTTTTCCGCTTCTGTTACTGCCTCGTCGACAACCTGAACGTCCTTCGCCGACTCGGTCTTCGCGATTCTGATTCCGTCCGCACCGCCGGCAACGCACACCCTGATGTCCTCTTTCCAGTGGGGGGTGTCGAGCCCGTTGATGCGCACGATGACTTCTGTGTCGCCGTAATCAATCTCCTTCAAGGCGTGGTACAGCGAGAAGCGGGCTGAATCCTTCTGGTTCTCCGCCACTGCGTCCTCAAGGTCGAGCATTATAGAGTCTGCCCCGTAAATGTACGCGTCCTTGATGAGGCCGGGCTTCTGTGCGTTCATGAACATCATTGTTCTGCGGAGGCGGAATCTCTCCGGCTTTGGTCTCGGTAAACTCATTAGCGAATCACTCCTCCCCAGTCAAACTTGCCGTCCATGTCGATGCCGCATCCCCTGTAGAACGCGCACTCAACGCGGGCCTTTATCGTGCAGCCAAGAGCGCCGTGGTCGTTGACGATGACCTTCGCGTTCTTAACGCCGAGCCTTTCCAGCGATGCCAGCACCTCGGCCTTTATCTGCCTGCCGTACTGGTTGAGAACAGAGCTTTCGAGCGACATATCAATACCGCCGCTGTCTTTGGGTTCAAGCGTTATCATTACATCGCTCGACTCAAGAGTCCCGGCAGTCCCTACCGCTTTTAACTCCATGAGAGCAAACACCTCCTGTAAAATTTGCAGTGCCTGTGCGTAAATTTATGTGTGTTGTCATTGGGATATACTGACAGAAATTTTATCACATGGCCGGAAAATGAAAATAGGCGCAGCACATTACTCTTCAAGCTCCGGCAATATCCGCTCAAACTCGCTTTCATACGCGTGAGCCTTCTTGCTCATCCTCTTGATTTTGCCGACCTCGCCCGCCGCCTGCTGGATAAGCTCGACAGTCCCCGCGCCTCCGACACATCCGCCAGGGCAGGCCATCCCCTCAAGCAAGTACCCGTTGCGCTTCCCGGCCTTCGCAAGCAGGAGCATCTTCCGGCAGTTGTCCAGACCCTCGGCGCGCTCTGTGAGAATCTCGCGGTCAGGGTGAAGATTCTTGATGCAGTTCACGACAGCCTCGGCGACTCCGCCGCTCACAGCGAACCCCCTTCCGTCAGCACTCGCGGTGTCAGGCACGGGCATTTTCTCCAGATAGTCAAAGTCAACCTCTTTTGCCTCGAACATCCCGGCGACTTCCTCGAACGTCAGCACAAAGTCAACATCACTCCTGACGCTCCTTCTGCTTGCCTCGAGCTTCTTAGCCGCACACGGCCCTATGAACGCGACCTTACACCCTGGATGTTCCTTCTTGATGAGGCGGCCTGTGAGTACCATCGGGGTCAATGCCATGCTGATGCACTCGGCGTACTGGGGGAACTCCTTTTTGGCCATGACAGACCACGCGGGGCAGCATGACGTTCCCATGAACGGGAGCTTGTCCGGGACTTCCTTCACGAAATCCTCCGCTTCCTGCAACGTGCACAGGTCAGCACCCACAGCAACCTCCACAACGTCATGAAATCCCAAAGCCTGGAAAGCCGCCCTCATCTTCTCAGGCGTTAATGTCTTCCCAAACTGCCCGGCAATGGCGGGGGCAATGGCCGCGTAAACGGGGGTCTCGCTCCGTATCGCCTGTATGCACTGGAATATCTGGGCTTTGTCGGCAATCGCTCCAAACGGGCAGTTGGCGAGGCACATTCCGCAGGACACACATTTTTCCTGGTCTATGTCGGCGCGCCCATACTCGTCCGTCGTTATGGCCTTCACACCGCAGGCAACAGCGCAGGGCCTCTGCATTCTGAGTATCACGCCATACTGACACACTCCCATGCATTTGCCGCACTTGATGCACTTCGTCCCGTCAATGTGGGCTTGTCCGTGCTCGAAATATATTGCGTCCTTTGGGCAGACCTGAGAGCATGGCCGGGCAAGACAGCCTTGGCACTGGTCGGTGATTACTACCTTGTTGTCCGGGCAGGAATGGCAGGCGAACTTGATGATGTTGATGAGCGGGGGCTGGTAGTATTTCTCCGGGTGTACACATTCTTCTGCTCCTGTCGAGACCGGGGCGTGTTCGGAGGCTTTGCGGAGCGGGAGTCCCATCGCCAGCCTTATGCGTTCCCTCACTATTGCGCGCTCAAGGAAAACGTCATCCCTGTAGTGTGAGACTTCGCCGGGTATTATCCTGTAAGGCATCCGCTCCATCTCGGACAGGTCGCCGGGCTTGTAGTTGTAGGACAGCCTCGCGACCTCAGCGAAAATTGCCCGGCGTATGTCATTGATTGACGTATGGATTCCTCTCATTCCCATAGCACAATCACTCCCTGCGTAATTTTTTTGTTGGATGCAGGTATTATACTTCACAGAATCTTTACAGTGTCATGATAACTTTGTGCTAAATCCTAATGAAAGGCGGAATGAACCATGAAGAGAGTCATGCTTATGCTGTCGGTGATTGTGCTGGTTACTGCCGGGACCTCAGCGGCTTTTGCTGACAATGAAGCGCGCGACGCTATGATAGCTTACTCCGGGACTGAGGCGTTCGCTAAACTTCTCCCGGAAGAACGACAGGCCTGCATGTACTGGGTCTCAGAAGGCGGAAAGATGAGCGAGGCTTGCAGGAGCGCGGTTGTCAGGCTCATAACTGACGCTCCCGACGCTGTCACCCCCTCGCAGAGAAGAGCCTTGCTTGAAGCGGCATCAAACACAGATGAAGCTGCCTCCAAGAAATCAGACCAGCCCCCCGCGCCGATCCAGGACAACAAGCCGACCGTTGAGAAGTCCGACAACACAGGAGCGATAATCGCCGCCGGAGTAGTGGGGATAATTGCCGGAATGATAATCCACAACAACTGGCCCAGTCACCGGGATTCCGGGCCGTCATACAATCCTCCTCCCCCTCCCCGTCATCCAGCACCCCCTCATCATGACAGGAGGCCTCCGGGACGTTAAGCCGACAACCCGGGAGACTCACGCGCTGAATCTCCCGGAAATTTCCCCACCTTCAAGCCAGCCTGTCCTTCTCAGCGTCAACCGTAGCAGCGTACGCACTGTTGAACAGCCCGAACACCGCCGACATCATGAAGAGCGTCTCAATCCCCAAGACCTGCCATATCCACCCGCCGAACAAAGCAATCAGTATCGTAATCAGATGGTTGACCGACACGCCCGTTGAGATTGTCGCCTTGACTTCTTCGGGAGTGTCCGACAAGTCCTGAACGTAGACATTCGAGGCCATCGACGCGAGCGAGATAACAGCGTCAAGCACGTAGTTCACACAGCACACAATGAACGCGACATCCATCGGGAAGATGTGGTGGGCGAAGCCGTAGAAGAAGCACACAGCCACGAGTATCAATGTGTCCATGACCATCACAATCTTGTAGCCGAAGCGGTCAATAATCCTCCCTATGACCGGCGAGAACACGAAGCAAGCCACAGCCGACACCGCGAACAGTATGCTTACCGCCATAGCCCCCGCCCCGTAGAACAGAACAAGAAGGTACGGCCCGAACGTGAAGAATATCTGCTTCCTTGCCCCGTAGAAGATTTCGAGCATGTAGAACTTGAAGTATTTGCGCCGGAAGTAGAAGCGTGTTACGGTGTGTTCCTGCCGACTGCTGCCCGTCATCCGGAGTGTGATGATGAAGCCCGCTAAGATTATTGCTGACGACGTGATGAACATCGGGCGGTAGAGGCTGAATTTCCCTGCGAGAAGCCCGAACACTACTGCCACGACGATATACCCCGCGAGAGTCCCGCACTGATACGCCGCGTTCTGGATACCTAATGCCGCGCCTCCCCTCCCGGATTTCGCGTACTCAAGAGCAAGGGTACTCCTCATTCCGAACTGCATGTGTTCGCCAAGTGAGTACACGAAGACCGCGCATGTTACGAGGACTCTGCTGGCTGGGATGACTGACTGCATGACCATTCCCGCGAGCATCACGACCGCTCCGGCCTTGAAGATATTTTCCGCGCTGAACTCGTAGAGCAGTGCCAGCACGAACACTAGCATGAAGCCCGGCAATTCCCTGAAGAACTCCGAGACTCCCCTGTCGAACTGTGTCATGCTGACTATTTCCGCAAGATAGTTGTCGAGGACTGCCTTGTACAGCCCGTAAGCAAGCCCGAAGATTACCAGCGACAGAATGAACGCCCTGTACTGGGACTCAGGCCTGAATATTCGTGATGACATAATTCCTTCTCCTTAGTGCGAAATGTCGTTAATAGTATAATACTTGCGACAATCCATTTGAGGGGGAATTGCGTAACATGAAGGCAATGTTTGTGAACGGCTCACCACGCAAAAACTGGAACACTCACAAAATGCTTGAGTCGGCCATGAAGGGAGCTTCTGACTCCGGGGCTGAATGCGAGATGATTCACCTCTACGATCTGAGCTTCAAGGGCTGTGTCTCTTGTTTCGCCTGCAAGGTCAAGAACTCCAAGACCAACGGCCTGTGCGCGTACAGGGATGAATTGCGGCCAGTTCTGGAGAAAGCATTAGCCAGCGACATCATAGTTGCAGGAAGCCCGGTATACTTCAGCCATCCGACGGGCATGTTCTACTCATTCCTCGAACGCCTGATGTTCCCCTGCCTGTCCTACAACGGGAAATACGACCCTGAGACTCACACAATGGAACAGCGCATACTGACGCGGGATATTTGCACTGGCATGATCTACACGATGGGTTACCCTGACGAGGAGGGCATAAAGGATTTCGGCTACCTGAAGATGTTTGCGGAGACTCAAAGATTCTGCGAACAGCTTTTCGGTTACAGCGAGACACTTTACGCTTACAACACGTACCAGTTCAGCGACTACTCACGCTATGACGTGGCGGAAGTGATTGAACCCATGAAGGCGAAATGGCGCGGGGAACATTTCCCCGAAGACCTCAGGAAGGCCTATGAGCTGGGGAAGCGTCTTGTGATGAAGGCGGGTGAGTCAAAGTGAAGGCACTCTTCGTGAACGGATCTCCCCGCAAAGGCTGGAACACTCACAGAATGCTAGAGTCGGCGAGAATGTCTGACGCAATAATCATCGGAGCTCCTGTGTATTACGGCTATGCGTCTGCACAGTGCAGGGCATTCCTTGAGCGTCTGATGTTTGCGGCTGGAACGTATCTTGTTGACGGGGACGGTAAGGCGGTCAGGAAGTTCACGCGGGTAATACCAACTGCCATGATCTATACGATGAACTGCCCGGAGAGTCTCGCGGAAAAAGTGCATTACCCCGTCTTGCTTGGGATTAACGTTGAGTATCTGCGAGATATATTCGGTTACAGTGAGATGCTTTGCGCGTATGACACCTACCAGTTCAGCGACTATTCACGGTATGCAATGAACTTGTTCCGTGAGGAGGACAAAGCGAAGTGGCGTGATGAGCATTTCCCGGAGGACGTGAGGAAGGCGTATGAGCTGGGCAAACGGTTAA
>JAFSKV010000026.1 GCA_017448795.1 Synergistaceae bacterium
CCGCCCTTCACGTCCCGGCATCACATACATCAAGGGCAGCGCGAAAGATACCGGCTTCATACGCGGCGTACTCGCACAATCTGAATGGGACGCTGTGGTTGACTTCATGGCCTACTCCACTGACGAGTTCAGGCGGCGCGCAGAATTGATGCTGTCAGGCACAAGGCAGTACGTCTTCATCAGCTCGGCAAGGGTCTACGCGAAATCTGATGTCCCAATCACGGAAGAGACACCCAGACTCCTCGACGTATCACAGGATTCCGAGTACCTGAAGACCGACGAATACGCCCTCGCAAAAGCCAGGCAGGAAGACATCCTCACGTCATCAGCAAAAGGCAACTGGACAATCATCCGTCCTAGCATCACGTACAACGACACGCGGCTTCAGCTTGGAGTGCTGGAGAAGGAAGGCGTGTTCTACAGGGCACTTCACGGACGCAGTATCGTGTTCTCGCGCGACATTGCCGACAAGATTACTACCATGACATGGGGGCATGACGCGGCAGAAGGAATCGCATCAATCATCGGCCAGCCCGGCGCATTGGGGCAGGTCTTCCACATAACAGAGCGCAACGCCTACAAGTGGCAGGAAATCCTTGACGTTTATCTTGATGTCCTCGCCGAGAAAACAGGACGCAGGCCCAATGTCATAATGACAGATAAGGCAGTCAGCTTCATGGCCGGCAACAAGTACCAGATAATATATTGCCGCTACTTCAACAGACGGTTCGACAGCTCCAAGATCTCACGCTTCATTGACACTTCACGCTTTGTTGACGCTAAGGAAGGACTCAGGAAGTGCTTGGCCAAATTCCTCAAAGCCCCCAAGTTCGGAAGCATCAGCTGGAAACTAGAGGCCCTCAACGATAAGGCAGCAGGCGAAAATACTCCCCTCAAGGAAATTCTAGGCTTGAAGTCAAAGGCTGTCTACATTCTCTGCCGCCACAACATGGCATTTGCAGTAAATATCGCAGGAAAGGTGAAATCAATCATGAAGAAAATACGTAATATTACTCTTGCGGGGGGGGGGGGCAAGTAAACCGCTGATACTGGGAAGCGGAGTGTCCTCACCGAAAACTTACGGCGAACTCAAGCCCGTAATATTCTCCGCTCTGAAGGAGGGCATTAACCGTTTCGACACAGCACCAAGCTACGGGACTGAAAGTGTTATAGGCGAGGTTCTGAAGTCTGCTGAGAATGAGCTGGGACTGTCGCGCAAAGATTACTGGCTTCAGACAAAGATAGACGCGTGGCAGATGATGGACGGCAATATCAGGAAACACTTTGATGATGCCCTCGCGAAATTCAGGACGGAATACGTTGATGCGCTTCTTGTTCACTGGCCTGTGCCTGAGAAAATAAATGACACATGGACTCAGATTGCAGGCCTCAAATCCTCCGGGCTGGTGAGATTCACCGGGATATGCAACGTCAGGATGAGGCAGCTTGAAAGCATTGCAGGCTTGGACGAGATGCCCGACATAATCCAGATTGAGCGGAGCCCCCTGCGTGTTTGTGCTGACGAGGAAGATTTCTGCCGCAGGAATGGCATTGAGCTTCAGGCATATTCCCCGCTGTGCAAGATGAATCACAGGCTGAGAGACAGTGCAGTTCTCCGCGACATAGCCGCCAAGCACGGAGTCAGTATAGGCCAGGCCGTGATGAGGTGGCATGTTGAGACTGGAGCAGTTCCGATTTTCGCCACGACAAAGCCCGAAAGAGTCAGGGAATATTCAGCCGTTACGGATTTCAGCCTTGATGACGCGGACATAGCCGGGATTTCCTCGCTCGACTGCAACCACAAGATGTACCTGGAATCCTTCGCTTGTCCTGGATTCTAAGGAGACCCGGCCATGAAGAAGAAAGCTGCTGTTGCTGTAATGCTTGCGGTTATACTGCCTCTTTGCGCCCGGAATGGGGCTGTGCTGACCTTGTGGGGGACTGCCGCGGCCTTGTGGGGCGTGAATGAGATTGCGGCCATGAGGATGCGGAGGCAAGTATCCCCCTTCAGTCCCAAAAGTGAAATACGAAACGTTCACACACTTATTATAAGCGACATGATAGCACCCGAAATCACCGGGGCAAAAACAGACTTCTTGCAGATATTCGCGCCCGGAAGAAGCCTTCAGTCATGCTATGAGATACTCAGGCACACTCACAGCATACTTGACGACAAGGGCGGGGCATGCGTGATTTTCGCGGTGAAGGAAGGAAACAGTGAGGGCTTCAGCGTGTTCGACATTCCGTTTTTCCACAAGATAACCCTGCGCAAGCATGGGCTGAGAATGCTAAGGAGGCTTTCAGGATTTCCTGCTTTCGTGTCGCCTTTAAGAGCCTTTTTGCTGGCGGCTGGGATGAAGGGCAGGAATTACCGGGAGATTTCCGCGCTCCCTGAAGAAGCGGCCTCATTCTGCCGTGAAAGAGGGTACAGCCTGAGAATGTTCACCCGCTGAATCTTGCAGTCATTGAGTCACGCAAAATGAGACTCCTTCAGGTTATCCCGTGAAAATGTAATATACTGTTACCATTCACAGACAACGGAGGAAAAACTCATGTGCGGAATACTAGGCTACTCAGGAGACAGGCAGGCCAGCGGTATATTGCTCGCAGGACTCGCCCGCCTCGAATACAGGGGCTACGACTCGGCGGGAATTGCGGTGCTTGCTGACGGGGAAATCAAGGTCGCAAAAAACAAAGGCCGCCTCAAAGTCCTGGAAGACAGAATCAACGCGGGCGAGAATGTTTCCGGGACCTGCGGAATCGGACACACGCGCTGGGCAACTCACGGTGAACCCTCGGACATCAACGCCCACCCGTTATGGAGCGACGACATGGCCGTTGTTGCTGTACACAATGGGATTGTCGAGAATTACCGGGAGATTCGCGAAATGCTCGGCAAACATGGCTACACATTCTACTCTCAGACCGACACGGAAGCCGCCGTTAAGCTCATCGATTACTACTACAAGCAGGAGAAATCCCCCCTCAAGGCAATTACCCGCGCAATCAAGGACATAGAAGGCTCGTATTGCTTCGTGATACTCTTCCGCGATTGTCCCGGTGAAGTCTGGGGTGCAAGGAAGGATTTACCCCTCATAGCAGGACAGGGGAAGGGCGAGTCGTTCCTTGCGTCGGACGTGTCAGCAATCCTCCATGACACAAGGGAAGTCTACTACCTCGACAACATGGAGATAGTCAGGCTCAAGGGCGGTGATGTCAGGTTCTTTGACGGCGAGGGCTACGCGACCTACAAGGAGACCAGCACGGTGACATGGGACGCGAACGCGGCGGAAAAAGGCGGCTTCGAACACTTCATGATGAAGGAAATTCACGAGCAGTCGCGGGCGGTAAAGGACACATTCGGGGCAGTGTATCACTCCGGGAAAATTGACCTGACCGAGAAGGGACTCACGGATGAGGCGATAAAGTCAGTCTCGCAGATATACATTGTTGCGTGCGGGTCAGCGTATCATGCCGGGGCGGTCGCTCAGTATGTGATTGAGGACTTGGCGGGAATCCCGGTGAGAATCGAAATGGCTTCGGAGTTCCGCTACCGTGCTATGCCGATGGACAAGAACGCGCTGGCAATCATAATCTCGCAGTCAGGGGAGACAGCCGACACCCTAGCGGCCATGAGGCGGGCAAAAGACAACGGCATTAAGACTCTCGGAATCGTCAACGTGGTCGGAAGCACAATCGCCCGTGAAGCTGACTCTGTCTTCTACACTATGGCCGGGCCGGAAATCGCAGTAGCAACAACAAAGGCATACAGCGCGCAGCTGGTGGCGTGTTACGCAATCGCGGTGAAGTTCGCTCACGTGAGGGGCAGGATTGACGACGCGGAATGTGAGAGGCTTATCGGGGAAATCCAGAAGCTCCCGGAGAAGATAGACGAGATTCTTGACGAGAAGGACAAAATCGCGCTCCTTGCCGGAAGATTCGTGAACGCCCGCAACGCCTTCTACTTAGGACGTAACATAGATTACGCGGTGGCGATGGAGGGAAGCCTCAAGATGAAGGAAATCAGCTACCTTCACAGCGAGGCAATAGCGGCGGGAGAGATGAAGCACGGACCTATAAGCCTCATCGAGCGGGGAATGCTTGTAGCCGGAATCATGACGCAGAAGGACTTGTACCTCAAGACGGCCAGCAACATGCTTGAGGCCAAGAGCAGGGGAGGATTCCTGTTTGTTGTGTCTATGAGGGGATGCGAGGAGCTGAAGAGTGATGCGGATTTCGTGTTCCATGTGCCGGAGACTGACGGGCATTTTGCGGCGAGCCTGAGCGTGATACCCTTGCAGCTGATGGGGTACTATGTGGCTGTGGCGAGGAAGCTGGATGTCGACAAGCCACGGAATCTCGCCAAGAGCGTAACTGTTGAGTGACGGCTTGCGGTGCGTTGAATGACGGCTGTTCATTTCCTGCTATTGTGCGTGGCAGTAGCTGTGATACGCAGGACGTTCTTTGAGGACAAGAGGAGCCCTTGCGAGGGATTCCCCCCTGAAGTCCGCGAGGCTGCAGCCAAAGGTGCCGATGAAACAGCCGGAGGCCATGCGGAGGAGCGCCGGTATTCCGCTGAAGAGATGCTCATATTGTCGTCTGCGCAGGGGAACACCAGGGCCGCCAAGACAGTTTTGGGTGACGGGGTTGACGTGAACGCAAGGAATGTTGAGGGTGACACCGCGCTGATTCTTGCGGCACTGCACGGACATGCGGAAGCCGTTCATGCTCTCATCAAGGCCGGGGCTGACGTGAATGCCGCTGACACACTCAACCGTACTGCCTTAAGTGTTGCTGTGAGCTGCGGTTATATCAGTATCGTCAATGAACTGCTGGAAGCCGGAGCTGATGTGAAGCCTGAAGGCTTGCTTGTCATGGCCGCTAAACGTGGCAGCTTGGAACTCGTCAGTGCGTTGCTTGAGGCTGGGGCTGATGTCAACGCTAAACTTGCTGGTGATACTGCGCTGGTTGTCGCAGCAAGGGGGGGCAATACAGAGCTCGTGAAACGCCTCATTGCGGAGGGAGCTGAGGATTTCGCGGACGGGGACGGAAGGACGGCCTTGATGTGGGCGGCTTGGTGCGGACATGCGGAAACAGTGAATGCCCTCATTGATGCAGGGTTCAGCGTGAAGGCTAGGGACAAGAAGGGAAGGCCTGTGATCTATTACGCCCTCGCCAGGTCAGAGCTCGAAGACTCGGCCACGATAAGGCGGCTCGAATCCCTGAGCAGGCAGAACAAATCCCCCGGCCATGTGTGAGACCGGGGGGCAGCTTTATTCGAAGTCGTATTCCTCGCCGCGTATCAGCTCGTTGAAACGTTCGGTGATGAACTCGCGCTTGACCTCCTGCTGAAATTTCCTGTCGCGGATAATCCTCCACAATGTTACGAGTATTCCGCCGACATCGAGCCGCAGTAAATCTCCCGATATTGCCGTGTAAATGACGTTGCTTGTTGATGATATTATGTTGGAGTAGCGGATGATTTTGCGTGTTTTGACCTCGTAGACTCTTGGTGAGCTGTATTTTGCCGGGTCATAGAACAGTGAGTGTGTCCAGCCGACTATAGCGTTGACCAGAGACGCAAGAGCCGCCCCGCGTGTTACGCTCCACATGTCGACATGAAATTTCGTGAGCATTTGCGCGGCTAAATCATTGTCCGCTGTCATGATGAACGGCAAGGGCAGCCCCTGCTTCGTGAAGTAGTCCGAGCCGAAATGCAATGCCTGACGTACGATAGCGGCGGGAAGATTCATTTTGTCAGCCTGTATCTGCTGGAACGCCGCGCTGAATACCTGCGGTGTGGGAACTGCCCCGGCTATGAGATTGTTCCTGACATTGTAGGACGTAACTATATCGTATGTCGTGAGGCTGTCCGAGAGTATGTTAACCGGCCCGAATATCCAGCCCATTATGGGATCATGGCCGAGCGTCTTGTACCTGTGTGTTCCGCCTCCCAAGCCTGTCAATATTCCGTCTTCTATCATTGAGGGGTCTCTCTTCACCGCGTCATAAGGCACTGAGGAAAGCAGGATGTTCTGCCAGTTCTTGGGGACAATCTTGGCCATCATTTTGTCGCCCCCGCTTGAAGTCAGTCGGAATTTGTCGTTGCTGAGAATGTACCACCTCGCGCACTGAACAGCCGTCGCTATGAACATGAACGTAATATCAAGCCCGTTGAGTTTTGTCTTCTGCTCAAATTCGCGGTCAAGGTCATCGAGAATCTTCGGTGCATTGTGGGCGACATCGGCAACTCTGTTGGACTCGTCAGCAATCTTTTGCATGTTGCGTAGTGTCTTGTCTGTGCGTGAGTCTAAGTCCTGAGACTGTGTGTCTAAAGCGTCAAATTCTGCCCTGAGCTGTGAGAGTTCCTGCGATAAATCCATTTTTACGCCTCCTCATAAAACAAGAGCGGGATGATATTTCCCCGCCCCCGCAAGTTTCTGCTTATGCCGCTTTGTCCGTGAAGTCCTTCAACTGCTTGTAGTAGCCTAATGTTTCATCCGTTGCAGTTCTTCCCTCTTCCTTCATGGCACTGATACAGCCCTCAAACCTGCCAAGAAGAGTAAATGCTTTCTTTGCGAGTGCTTTAGCCTGATCCCTCTGAAGCCTGTAGCTTTCAATCTCGCTTTTGAGCGTGGCTATTTGTGTGAAAAAGTCTTTTGCCTGACTCCTGAGTTTTGCCTCATACTCGCGTGATGCCTTGCTGTAACCTTCCTTTATGCCCTCTGTCCTCTCATTGTCCAGCATCGCGCCAGTAATCCCCGCCGCAACAAACAGACCGCCGCCCCAAGCCACAACATTCGCAACCGTTATTCCCCCAATGAGTACAGTACCCCCTATCGCCGAAGCCGCCGCCAACGCTGAAGCACCTAATCCCGCCACAGCCGCACCAGCCGCCGCAGCTCCAGCCGCAACCGCTCCTCCTACAGCCGCCGCCGTTGTAGCAACAGTAGTCCCGGCCGCCGCAATCGCACCGCCTATTGTCGCAAGCAATGTGAATATCATGGAAATCCCCTCCGTTACGCAAATTTGTGAGACCGCTAAATTCTATACGTAATTCACGGGGGGGGGGTACAGTATATTTACCGATATATTCTTGCCTCTAATGCGTGAAACTCTGAAGGGTCAATGTCTCTCTCACTGCTCAGGATTAACTTCCTCCCGGCGATTTCGTCAGGCAGCTTCACACTCTCAAGCGCAAAATTCACCACAACAATAACTTCATGGCCGCCATATTCACGAACGAACGCAAAGAGTCTCTCATCGTCAGCAAGAATCTCACGCCACGTCCCCGCCGTCAACGCAGGATTCTCACGCCTCATCGCCAGCAATCTCTTGTACCACGACAACACAGACTCACCGTCAGCCGACTCAGTCTCAGCATTCACAGTGATGTGATTCGGGTTGACTGGAAGCCATGACTCGCCCGACGTGAAGCCCGCGTTGTGTGATGCGTCCCACTGCATTGGCGTGCGTGCGTTGTCCCTCGTGAAGTAGCGCACAAACTTCATGGCCTCTTCCGGCGAAAATCCCTCACTCAACGCAAGCTCATACTGCCCCCGCGTCTGTATGTCGTCAATCTCAGCGATATTCCGCCACGGGTAATTAGTCATCCCCAGTTCTTCACCCTGATAGATGAACGGAGTCCCCCTCATAGTCAGCAGGATTGCTCCGAGACATTTCGCCGCCTTCACAGGGTCAGCGCCTTCCGGGAAAAAGTGGTTGACGCTGCGGGGCTGGTCGTGGTTCTCAAAGAATGCAGGATACCAGCCGTTTGTTGCTGTTGCTTGCTGACTGTTGCGGATTGCGCGCTTGAGGTCGGTCAATTTCCAGTCTACAGGATGGCACCAGATTTCAGCTTTACCGAGGGGCAATGTTACGTGGCTGAACTCGAACAGCATATCGAACACGCCGTTATCCCCAACCCACAAGGGCAGCTCATCAGCACTCACGCCGTTAGCCTCGCCGACCGTGAAAATGTCCGTATCATCTCTCACTTCACGCCTGAACTCACGCAGGAAATCCAGAATACCGGGCTGATTGGCCGTCATTGTGTGAACGTTCACTGTACCGTCCTCTGCGTCGGGCTGACCGTCAGCAAACACAGCGGGCTTCTTGATGTAGGTTATAGCGTCAATCCTGAAGCCTCCGACTCCCTTTTCGAGCCAGAATTTTGCCGCGTCATAGAGTGCGTAACGTACCTCGACATTCTCCCAGTTGAGATCGGGCTGTTCCTTCGCGAATGTGTGAAGGTAATACTGCTGACGTTCCGGGCAAAATTCCCACGCAGAGCCGCCGAATATGCTCCGCCAGTTTGTGGGGGCTGAACCGTCGGGCTTGGGGTCGCGCCAGATGAACCAGTCCGATTTTGCGTTGTCCCGTGAGGATTTCGACTCCTGGAACCAGGCGTGTTTGTCCGAGCAGTGGTTGAAGACGAGATCCATCACTATGCGGATGTTGCGCTTCTTCCCCTCGCGTATGAGAGCGTCAAAATCGGCCATTGTCCCGAAATTCCCGCCGATTGCCGTGTAGTCCGAGATGTCATATCCGTTGTCGACCATCGGGGACGGGTAAACAGGAGTCAGCCACAAAGCATTAACGCCCAATCCCGCAAGATAATCCAGCTTCGATGTTATGCCGCGGATGTCGCCCGTTCCTTTCCCGGTTGTGTCGAGAAAACTTTTTGGGTAGACCTGATACACCGCGCCTGTCTTCCACCATTCGAGAGGGGCTGTGTTACCTGCCTCATCAATCACCTGCAAATCACCCTGCATCTTCTGCTTAAGTGTCAAAATTCTCATCACGCTTTCGTCTAGTCTTGCCTCAGAGATTCGCCCGCTCCTGACAGCCTCAAGCACCCCGTCAAAAGCCTCCATGTAATCCCAAGGCATAAGGATAATATCATTGCCCGCCTCGAATGCCAGTATTGCCGCTTCTGCTGACGTGTAATTTTTCTGAATCGCCCCCATGTCGAACGCGTCCGTGATTATCACACCGTCATAGCCCAGTTCACCGCGTAATTTCCCCTCGACAATCTCGCGTGAAAGGCTCGCAGGCAGTCCGTCATCCGTAATGCCCTTCATAGTGATATGAGCCGTCATTATCGTATCAGCCTTCTTCAGGTTGCGGACGTAGGGGACAATTTCAGCCCTTATGAGCTCGTCCCATGTCTTGGAGACTGACACATAATCCTCGTGTGTGTCGCCCTTGGTGTCTCCGTGCCCTGGGAAATGCTTCAGGCAGCCCATCACCCCCTGTTCGTGGAGGCCGTCAAGGAACTCGCCCGCCAATCTTGAGACATATTCCGGGTCAGAGCCGAACGCCCGGTCGCCTATGACTATGTTGTCGGGGTTGGTGTTGATGTCTGCCACTGGGGCGAAGTCTAGGTTGAAGCCGTAACGCTTGATGTAGCCGGCGATGTATGAGGCTGACTCGCGGACATGGCCGGATTTTCCCATTGCCTCGACGCTGGGGAATTTGCGGACTGTGAAGGCCTTGTGATTGGCGAGGCGTGAGATTCTTCCGCCCTCCTCATCGATTGCCATTATGGGATAAAACTTGCTGGCCTTGATGAGCGAGCCGGTGTAGCGCATGAGCTGGACGGGGTCGTCAATGTTCTTGGCGAAAAACACGAAGCCTCCTGCCGGGTAATCCTCCAGGTTCCTGCGCATCAGGGGGGATAATGACTTCACGCCGAATTTCCCGGCCTTGTGTATCTGGTCGGGTGTGAGGGACGTTTCGAGCTGGTCAGGACGTATCACGAAGAGCTGCCCGACTTTCTCCCGGAGCGTCATAGACTGTAGGATTGCTGACGGGTTGGAGCTTGCGTGAGCTGTGCTGACCGTGAGAAGAGCCAGAGTTATTGCTGTAAGTATCTTCATGTGAGATGCCTCCATGTTGTGGGATTTCACAGAGTCTA
Organism: Synergistaceae bacterium; assembly: GCA_017448795.1. Taxonomy (GTDB): domain Bacteria; phylum Synergistota; class Synergistia; order Synergistales; family Aminobacteriaceae; genus JAFUXM01. The sequence continues at coordinate 9,920 of JAFSKV010000026.1, forward strand.
GCACACAAAAAAACCGCCCCCCCGGTTTCCCGGAAGGACGGCCGTGTTCCCTGCACCTGCTACTTTGCAAGCCGCCTGTTTATCTCGTCAAATTCCGCCCTCATTGCCCCGCTCTCGAATATCTGAAGCTCAGGCATAGAAAGCCTCCCTACAGTGTCAAACGCTTGAAGCCCGGAGTGTATAAGCTCCCTCAATTCCCCCGAGCTCCTCACAGTCCTGTATGTGTTCTCCGCTAAGTCCCGGTTGAGCCTCAAGCTCCTTATGCTGGACATTATGCTTGCCTTCTGGCTGTCCAGAAGCTCACCGTAAAGCCCGGCTGCCTCGATTGTCGCCGCGTTGGATTTCGCGTTGAGGGCAAATGCCTTCCTCTGCGCTGACGTATAAGCCTTATCGTTGCTTTTCGCCATTGCCTGTTTCCTGAGAGACTCGGCTTCAGTAATTACGTTCTTCAGGCGGGGGCGGTAATCTGTCTCCATTTTCCTCACAAGCTCCTCCTGCGTGTGAATGAGAAGGTCATTCAGAACAAGATACATACCCGTGTAACGCCGGATAATCTCAAGATTGTTTGTGTCATTCCGGGAAAGTTCTTCGAGTTTCTCCACAACAGCTCTCACGTTGTCGAATATCACTGTGTTCTGGATGATGTCCTCGCCTGTTACGGAATTGAGGAGTATATCAGTCTGCGTGTCAGTAAGCTCAAGGCCTATCCCGCGCAGTTCGTCAGCAAGCCGGGAATTTATCGCCCCCATCTGAGACTCAGTCCTCCGTATTTCGGCCTCAGTCCCGGAGATTTTCGCGTCGATTTTCGGCTTTGTCATCCGCCAGAAGAAAAAGAATGACGCGCTGTCAGGGGCTGTTATTCTCTGGTTACGCAAAGCGTCAAGCTCCCCCCTGAGCTCCGAGATTCTCGCCCTCAGCCTCACAGCCTCAGCCCTAGCGTTGCCTGCCTCACCGCCTGAGAGTATCACTAATGCCCGGTCAAGTATGGCGTTGATCTTCCGGGAATTGCTGGCCTTGTCCTCACCAAACCACGCAGAATCCGGCAGGGTCTCCTGTTTGTCCCGGAGAGTCAGAGCGTCATTCAGGCTGCCGCTGAGTTTGTCCCATTTCCCCGCAATCCCGGCAGGAAGTGAGTCATCATCAGCGGGGGGAGTCTCGTCTGACGTGAACCAGCTCATGACGTAACCCGAAATGCTGCCCCACGCGTCAGAGGCATATTGTGTTACGTCATCCCAGCCGAAAGCAAATGCCCCGTTGGCGCACAACATCACCGCAACTGCTGCTGCAATAACCTTCTTCATTGTCTGACTGCTCCTTTCGTTTTTCACTGCATGAATATTTTCGGAGACTGGATACACTGCTTGAGGGATTATGCGATATTATAAGCGTATTCTATTCTCAGAAGGTGAAGAAATTTTGCGTGTTACTATTCTCACCAACGGACCGGGCGAATTATGGGGCTGGGTTCGTCCTGTTGCCTCAGAGCTTCGCAAGCGCGGGCATTCTATATCACTGTGGCTGTTACCCTGCCCTTTTTCGTCGGGACATGAAAGGGAAGCCGCTTCACTCTTGGGCGTGGACAAGCTGGAAGGCCCGTCATCAGCTTCTGTTACGTGGCGCGAGGCCGCTAATGAACACACTGACAGAATCATACAGCTTGGGGGCGATGTCTCGTTCGGCGAAAGGATGTCGAAATTCTCGGACGCTCCCCTCACAGTCTACAGCTACAGGCACAGGAAGGACATACCGGGCGCGAGGCTTCTCACGGGTTACACGGAGCAGGTGAACATTCCTTCAGTCTCAGCAGTCGGGGATCTCGTGAAAGACTCCGTGAACATGGACATCACACCGTCAGCAATAACTTCATGGAACTGGCACTATGACCCTTCATCGCCCCGTATACTCTTTCTTCCCGGAAGCAGGCCGAAAATCAGAGCCGCCGTTATCCCTTGGCTTTGCGAGCTGAGAGACAGAATAACCCGGCTCATTCCCGGCGCGAGGATACGCTCATTGTTCCCCCAGTTCATGCCGGAAGCAGAGATGAAGCAGTGGCAGAAGGCGGGGCTTAACCCGGCAAGGGCAGGAGCAGGCCCGGCTATGAGAGAGGCAGACTTCGCCGTAACACAGCCGGGAACAAACAACTTCGAGATGATGCACACGGGGCTTCCGGGAATCGTAACAGCTCCCGAAAAATTCCTTGAGCTTATGCCGGTCTCAGGCATCGCTGGCTTCTTCGTGGGGCTTCCCATCATCGGCAGGAAAATCCGGCGCAGGGCTCTACTTCACACTGTCAGCAAATGGGGCGGTTATGTCTCGCTCCCTAACAGGACATTCCAGCGCGATATTCTCACGGAAATGTGGGGCGATGTTACTCCGGGCCTCATCGCAAACAAGGCGCTTGAATGCTTCTCACAGCCCGGGATTCTCACGGCCATGAAGGAGGAGCTGATGAAATTTTCAGGGGACTCAGGAGCTGCCTGCCGGGTGTGCGACATAGCCACAGGAACGGGGGACCCGCTGTGAGAATCTCATCCCCTGTAAGAATGCTCGCCTCTTACGCGCGAAGATACCGCCTCAAAATATTTCTCGCTGTCGTCTTCATGCTTGCCTCGTCAGGCCTCAACGTCCTTCCGCCTTACCTGTTCAAGTCCGTCGTTGATGACGTTCTGATCTCGCGCAACACTCTCATGCTCAACGTGATATGCGTCTGCGTGATAGTGATATTCGGACTCAAGGCCGTAACTATGTACCTTCAGCGCTACTGCATGAACGAGGCAGGGCAGGGCGTGGTTATGGACATAAGAAATGCTCTCTATGACCACATGATGAGGATGAAGCTCGGCACTATTTACGCGTCAAGAACAGGCGACCTCATGAGCAGAATCACGGGCGACGCTTCAACCTTGCAGAACATCGTTACGTCAACATTCATTGATCTCTGCTTCAACCTGATAACTTTTCTGGGAATGTTCGCGTTCATCATCTATCTTAACTGGAGGCTTACGACACTTATTGTGATTGTGCTTCCTTTTGTGGGACTGCTCTTGTCGTTTGCCGGGAAAAAGCTCCGCGCTGCCGGGCATAATGTGCAGGAGCATCTTGCTGACATAACCGCGACGGCTCAGGAGGCGTTTTCTGCTGTGAGGGTGGTGCGCTCATTCGCGAACGAGGACGAGGAGCTTGAACGTTTCAGGGAGGCAGGAAGGGGGAACTATGACGCTCTCCTCAAGGCTGTGAGCGTGCAGGGGGTTCTTGCTGGGGTGATTGAGGTGTTCCTGATCGCGGCACTGGCTGTTGTGTTCCGTGTCGGCGGAATGAGCGTTATAGACGGCGAGCTTACGCCGGGCGAATTGATTTCATTCACGGGGTACATTGCCTTCATGGTTCAGCCTATAAGGAGCGTCATGAATCAGATGAGCTACATTCAGACGGGCATAGCTTCAGCCGAGAGAATATGCGCTATCCTTGGCACGCCCGTTGAGGAGGACAGGGGCGGCCATGTTCACATTCCCGTAATAGGGCGCGTAACGTTTCAGGATGTATCATTCAGCTATGACAGGCAGGAGATACTTCACGGGATAAACATTGACGTTGAGGCCGGGGGAAAAATCGCAATAGTAGGCCCTACAGGGTCAGGCAAGTCAACAATAGCGGACCTTATCCCGCGCTTCTATGAGCCTTCATCAGGAAGGATTCTCATTGACGGCCGGGACATCTCGGAGTTCGGCTTGAGGGACTTGCGCCGCCAGATTGGCATTGTCCCGCAGGAATGTGTGCTTATGCGTGGGACTGTGGCCTTCAACATAGCGTACGGGATGGGTGATGTTGACATGGCACGCGTTAAGGAGGCCGCTGAAATCGCGGACATAAGCGCGTTCATTGAGACTTTGCCGGAAGGGTATATGACTCTTGTGGGTGAAAGGGGAGTAACTTTATCTGGCGGACAAAGACAGCGCATCGCAATCGCCAGGGCAGTAATTCGTGATCCCCGCATCATGATTCTTGACGAGGCCACAAGCTCGCTCGACACAGCGTCAGAACATGCCGTACAGAAGGCACTGAACCAGGCCATGAAGGGGAGAACGTCAATCATAATCGCCCACAGGTTAAGCACAATACGCAACGCTGACAGAATTTATGTGTTGACTGAAGGAAGGTTCACAGAGTCCGGGACTCATGATGAGCTTATCGCAAGGGGGGGGCTTTATGCCGGGCTTTACGGGAATGTATGAGCGTTATATCGACCACGCAAAGGGGAAACGTTACAGCCTTCTTCTTGATGTGATATTGACTCCTGTCTCGTGGATTACAGGGCTGTACATGGCCGCGCTGAATTTCCTCAGAGTATGCGGGCTTCTTAGGGCTGATGAGTCACCCCTTCCTGTAATCAGCGTAGGAAATCTCACATACGGCGGCACGAACAAGACACCCTTCACGATAATGCTTGCCGAGCACGCAATCTCACGCGGGATAAAGCCAGGAATAGTCACGCGCGGCTACATGGGGAAGGCTACAGGCGCAACCGTCATACTGAGCGGCAAAGGAGACCGTGATATTACAGGCGATGAGGCACTGATGATTTCGCGCAAGCTCCCGGATGTCCCTGTTGCTGTCTCAAAACGAAGGACTGACGGAATAAATGCCCTTCGTGATCTGGGCGTTGAGCTGGTCATTGCTGATGACGCTTTCCAGCACAGGGCGTTGAACAGGGATTGTGATATTGTCCTCGTTGACGCTCTTTGTCCTTTCGGCAGCGGGAGGCTGTCCCCCGCCGGGATTATGAGAGAGTCGATTTCCGCGCTCAGGCGGGCTCATATCATCGTCATCACAAAAGCATCAATGGCGCGCCCCGATGCCCTTCAAGAACTCTGCGGCATAGTGAGGAAATATGCGGACCCGGAAAATATTTTCCTGTCTGATATTGCCCCCGATGGATGGATGCTGAATACTCCCGGAAAAGGCTCAAAGGTTTATGCTTTCTCGGCAACTGGAAGCCCTGAGACATTCACGCGCTCGCTTGAGGAAAATGGCTGCACAGTCTCAGGAAGCACAGAGTACCGCGACCATCACAGATATACCCATGACGACATACGGACGCTGAACCTGAAAGCAGCCGGGACAAACGCCGCTTACATGGCCTGCACGGAAAAAGACCTCGCCAACATGGCCGGGATTTCGCCGGAAGAGTTCAAGCTACCCCTAGCTGTCCCAAAAGTGAAGGTTGCCCTCCGTGAACCGGGAAGATTCTTCTCACACCTCGCTGAGATCATGAGACCCCATATTGTCATTGCCTCGAACGGCTACGGTGAGGACGCTATAGCCTCTGTTCTTGCGGCGAAGATGAAGGCGGCTTATCCCTTGTCGGAAATCTCGGCGTTCCCTCTTGTCGGGACAGGCGAGGCTTTCAGGAAGGCAGGCGTTGATGTCCTGTCAGCAAAATCCGTAACACCGTCAGCAGGAGTCTTCAAGTACTCACTGCGCGAGCTGTGGTCGGATTTGAGGGCCGGGCTTCTTGGGCAGATTCGCGAACAGCTCAGGGACTGGCGCAAAATCTCACGTGGAATCCTGCCTCCTGTATGCGTTGGGGATGTCTACCTTCTGGCAAATACTCTGTGGGGTTCCGGGAAGCGTCCTCTTTTCGTCGCGACGGCCAAGACTGTTTATATCGCCGGGCATTGGAGGACTGAGCGGGCATTCATCCGGGCGTTCACACTCAGGACATGGACGAGGGACGCGCCTACTGCCGTTCAGATAGGTGAATGCGCGTGCTACTCAGGGAGTCCTATCATGGATCTGCTTGGTGATTCTGAGACGGGGCGGGGGAATGTCATTCTCCTTCTTCCGGGAAGCAGGAAATCTGCCGGGAAGAACGCGGGGATTCTGCTGGGAGCCGCTGAGATTCTCAGGGAACACGGCCATGATGCCTTCAGGATGGTGCTTGCCCCGACGCTGGATTACGGTGAATTTTTCACTGCCTGCGGGGCTGAAGGCTGGATGAAGGACGGCGTTAGTCTCACAAAAAACGGACTCAATGTCGCCCTGACGCATGAAGGAATCGCTGAGGCTTCGGACGGCGCATGTATCCTTCTGGGAATGGGAGGGACTGCCAACCAGCTTTGCGCGGGAATGGGAGTGCCTGTAATCGCTCCTGACGACAAGGGAAAACGTGTGCAGAAAAAATTGCTGGGACATGCCGAGATTCTCACGTCAGGAACTCCGCAGGCTATGGCTGAATGCGCGCTTCGTGTTCTTGCTGACAGGGAGCTTTACGGCTTCATGAGCAGGACGGGCCGGGACAGAATGGGGGACAAAGGGGCATGTGATGATGTCGTGAGTTACACGCGTGAAATTTTGGGCTGGGATGTCAGGGAGAAAGTTTTTGCGGGGCTCAGAGGAGGCTGAACGATGCGGCCATGCCCTGAGCCTCACACGGACAAGCTCAGAGGAGTCTGACTCCCATTTCCCGGAGCATTCCCCCAAGAGTACACAAAGGAAGCCCGACAACATTATAGTAATCCCCCTTTATGCCCTCGATGAGAAGAGAGCCTCTGCCCTGTACAGCATAAGCCCCCGCCTTGTCATCACACTCGCCCGTCGCGGCATAAGCGGAAATCTCATAGTCCGACAATTCCCGGAACTTCACCAGCGTGTGAACGTCATCAGACATGACAGCACCCTTGCGCCTGACAGTAAGACCTGTGATCACTTCATGCTCACGCCCGGACAGCTTATGCAGCATCCCCGCGGCCTCGTCCCTGTCATGGGGCTTGCCGAGAATTTCACCGTCAACAACAACGATTGTATCAGCGGCAATGATGAGAGCGTCAGGAAATTCACGCGCCCCCGCTTCAGCCTTAAGCCCGGAAAGCCTCCTGCACATTTCGCCGGGAGACTCGCCGGGCATCCTAGACTCGTCAGCGTCAGGCCTGTACACCGTGAAATCAAGCCCAAGGCTCTCAAGCAATGACTTCCTGCGCGGACTGCCTGAAGCAAGAATTATCATGACAGATACACCGCAGCAGCCCCGACAATGAGGCAGTAGACCCCGAACAATGCCCAGTTCCTCGCGTTCACGAGCCTCCGCATGAAGACCAGCGCGCCGAACCCAAGGACAAACGCGACAGCCGCCGCCATGATGTACCCTTCAGGCATGAACGCGGCTTCCCCTGACTTCAGCCACTTCAAGCACTCAAGCAATGTAGCACCGAGAACGGCAGGTATAGATATGAGGAACGAGAAGCGGAATGCCTCACTCATCCCCAGCCCCATGAACAAGGCCATAGCTATAGACATTCCAGAACGCGAGACACCCGGAAGAACGGCGATGCCCTGAGCTATTCCGACAAATACGGCCGTCTTCAGGAGTGATGAATTTTTCCGCCCCGATGAAAGCACAGGTATAAGGACGAGGATTATTCCCGTGAAGATTTCCCCTGCTCCTACAAGCGCGAGGCTCTCGGAGAATTTTTCTGCTGTTGGCTTGAGACCGAGTCCTATTGCCGCCGTGATGAATGACGCGATTATTACTGCCCAGCCGTAAGCCCAGCCTGAACGCCTCTTCCCTGTCCAGCCAGTGAACCAGTCAGCAAGAATCCTCCATATGTCCCGCCGGAAAAACAGCACGACAGCCAGCAGCGTCGCGAAATGAAGCAGTATGTCAAACGCAAGCATATTCCCGCCGAAGCCCATGAATATCTGGAACAAAGCAAGATGCCCGGAGCTGCTCACGGGAAGAAACTCACAAAGCCCCTGAACAGCCCCCAATATCAGCGAATGAATCATCCTTATCCCTCCTAGAAAAATTCCTTCTCGAAAATGTTGCCGCTGTCCCTGCTATTCACTGAAACTATAGGCATGACAACAGCAAATGATGAGTTGCGTTTTCTGAGAACATCACGGACACGGGTCTTTATGGCCTTCCTGAGAGCGTCAGGGTTAGCGCGCCTGCCTGATAATTCCTGCACTGCCTGTTCACTCACAGCGTAGAGTTCTTTGAAGATGTCCCCGCTGTCCTCAGAGATAAAGACTCCCTGTGTCTCAATAGCAGGAGGGGCAAGGAGATTCCCCTTTTCGTCGACAGCAACAGCTACAGCTATCACGCCGTCCTCCGAAATTTCGCGGCGTTCCTTGAGGACTTCACTGCGTATGCTTCCTGCGGCCTGACCGTCAATTATCACCGCTCCCGCCTGAACATGGCCGTGTTTCTTGGGGGGGTTGTTCCTCGTGAAAGTGAGAATTTCGCCGTTGACCATGAGGAATATATTGCGCGGGGAAATCCCGACTTCCTGCGCAAGCTGCGAGTGCCTGACCATGTGCTTATACTCGCCGTGAACAGGAACGAAATACTGAGGCCGTGTAAGGTTCAGCATGATCTTGAGCTCCTCGCTTGACGCGTGGCCGGAAACGTGAATCTGCCTGTCCTTCTCGTAGACCACTTCACAGCCTTGGGCAAACAGACGGTTTATCGTGTTGTTCACGAGCTTCTCATTGCCGGGAATAACGGACGCTAACAGGAACACTACATCATGCTCGCCGAGATCTATAGACCTGTTTTCGCCGCGGCTCATAGTAACAAGACCTGAAAACGGCTCCCCCTGGCTTCCTGTCGTGATAATGACAAGCTGGTTGTCTGAATACTTCCAGATCTCCTCGACTTGGATTATCATCTTGCTGTCAATCTTGAGGTAGCCTGTTTCGCGCGCAAGCTCGGCGTTTCGTATCATGCTCCTGCCGAGAAAGGCTATCTTCCTGTTGAATCTGGCTGACACGTCCGCAACCTGCTGTATCCTGTGGACGTTGCTGGCAAATGAGGATATTATGATTCGCTTTGTCCTGTAAGTCCTGAAGAGTGTATCAAGAGTCCCGGAGATTATGCGCTCTGACGGGGTGAAGCCCTTGCGTTCTGCGTTGGTCGAGTCTGAACACAGAAGCATAACGCCCTTGTCTCCCTCCTCAGCAAATGCCCCGTAATCAGTAACGCGCCCGTCAACAGGAGTAGAGTCCAGCTTGAAATCTCCCGTGTGAACAATGCGGCCTAAAGGTGTCTCAATGCTCAGTGCCACACAGTCCGGGATTGAGTGGGCTACAGCTATGAATCTCACGGTGAAAGAACCTATCTTAATGACATCCCCCGCTCTTATCTCGTGCATGTCAGGGCGGAAAGCCGGGAGGTCATCAGCCAGCTTGTTGCGTATGAGTCCTAGTGTGAGCTGTGTTCCGTATAATGGGACATTAAGGCGCGGCAGGACATAAGGGAGGCCTCCCGTGTGGTCTTCATGGCCGTGTGTGATGAGAATGGCAAGTATCCTGTCCCTGTTCTGCTCAAGGTAAGATATATCCGGGACTATGTAATCGATTCCTGGAAGCTCGCTGTCCGGGAACTTAAGGCCGCTGTCAATCACTATGATCTCGTCGCAGTATTCAATGACGTACATATTCTTGCCGATTTCTCCCAAGCCTCCGAGGGGAATCAGGCTCAGTTTTTCGGCGGCAGGGTCATTGCGCCGTCTGTATGATGAATTTCTTGACATTAATTGCCTTCCTTTGCGGTAAATTTTGGTGCGGTTGGGTTTGGCAATATTATACTAAAATAATTTTTCCTCCTGTTGACTTTTTCCGGGCGTAAACACTTTGACTCTCACAGCGTCAGTCCTTCCCTTGCTGTCAAGAACGCTCACCACATGCTCGCCGTCATCGATCCCGTGAAAGAATGTCTGCCCTGCCTCTGACATTCCCGCATATTTCCCGTCAACATACCAGTAGACTATACCCTTTGAGCCTTCTGACTTGAGCGGTATTTTCCTTGCTGTGTCGAAAGGAGCTGTGAAGTATGATGCTCCGGGTATGGGTGATATTATGCTGAGGCGCGTATTTTTCCCCGCCCCAAATTCTGCCGGGAGGTTTACGGCGGACTTTATCCCGTGAATTTCGCAGGGTGTGCTTCTTGTCGTGTCTTCAACGTGCCAGTCCATTTTCACGGAAGGACAGAGGGCAGTAGGCGGCTTTCCTGAGAGGGAACACACTTTCCTGCGTGAGACTGAAGGGGGACGTTCATACCAGCCTGAACGGGGAAGGAGTCTCTGTATGCTGACAGCAAGGGGTGTACATGCTCTTGCGCCTATAAGCCCCTCCCATGATGAGCCGTCAGTTTTCCCGCACCAGACGCAGACCGTGTATCTTGGTGTCCATGAACAGGCCCAAGCGTCGCGGAGACCGTAAGACGTTCCTGTTTTCAGGGCGAGGTTAAGCCCCCCGGAAAATTCGCCGTCATATTTCAGCATGTCGCTCACTATCCAGCATCCGGCATCCGAGGCTAAATGCTCCTCAGTCTGAGGCTCGTCGGAAAGAAGCCTTAATTTCCTGTGTACCCCCATGGACGCGAGGAAGGTATAGGCTTCAAGCTGCTCAAGAAGCGTAACCTCACAGCCTCCAAGTATGAGGGAGTCGCCGTAATGGCTGGCCGGCTGCGTGAGATGATGGAAACCCGCCTGCCTCATGAGCGAGAGCACACGCCCGCTTCCTGCGTTTCTGAGGACTCTGACGGCAGGAGCATTGAGTGATTCATGAAGCGCGGTTCTTGCGGTGACAGCCCCCCTGTAGGAAAGGTCGAAGTTCCTCGGTGCCCTCCCGGAAAATGCCCCCGGCGTGTCGGCAAGAAGCGTTGAAGGCGTAAGTATGCCCTGCTCTATGGCGGAAAGGTAGGCAAAAGGTTTCAGCGTGGAGCCCGGAGAACGGGGGGAAAGCCCGCAGTCAACCCATGAGCCGGAATAGCTGAAACGCGCGTTTCCTGCCCACGCTATGAGGCTTCCTGTTCTGTTGTCCGTTATGCCGGCAGCAAGCGTTACGTCCTGCGGCAGATCCCCGAGAGCCTGGCGGAGTATTGCCTCAAGTTTCATCTGAACAGGCAGGTCAAGCGTCGTGTCAAATCTCGGCGGATGCTCAGGGTTCTGTGATACAGCAAGCTCCGTGAAGTGCCACGCTGATGAAGGAAGGGGGAATTTTCTGCGCGGAAGCTCCTCAAGATATGCCCTTGATGCCGTGTCATGGGTGAAGATACGTTTGCGTTCCATGAGGGATATTATCTCGTTCCTGCGTTTCATGGCTGACTTTGGCCTTGTGTCAGGGCGGAAAAGAGACGGCCCCTTGAGCATCCCGATAAGAAGGCAGGCTTCACCCGGCGAAATCTGGGCGGCAGTCTTCCCGAAATATATCCTCGACGCCGCTTCAACGCCCCTTATGTTCCCCCCGAACGGCGCAAGGTTCAGGTAGCACTCCAGTATCCGGGGCTTGCTGAGTTTCCGCTCAAGTTTCAGCGCCATGATGAACTCGCGGATTTTCGTGCTGACACTGCGCTTCCTTCCTTCACGTTCTGAGACTGAGAGTCGCACTACCTGAGCCGTGATAGTCGACGCTCCGGAGACAACCCGGCCATGGGCAATATCCTGGAAGGCCGCCCGGAGAAGTGAAAGCGCGTCAATCCCTACATGCTGGAAAAATCTCCCGTCCTCAGCGGCAACAGCAACAGCAGGGAGCCACTGCCCCATTTCCCCGAGAGGAACGGGTATCTGCCACTCAGAAGAAGGTGAGAGCCTGACATGAAACAGCCTGCCCCCGTTGTCGTAGAAGGCAGGCGAGCCGTGTATTTCTGTTACTTGTTCGGGACTGATGCCGGGAGAGAAGCAAAGCGCGGATAATATCAGTATGGCTGTGACAGCGCAGAGCTTCCTCATGCCTTGCTGTTTATCGCGAGAATGTCCAGCGTGTAGCCTGCTATGTTGTTGCTGTGGTCGCCGATACGCTCAAGGTTGGACAGCAATGTGATGAAGTTCACGCCCTTTTCCGGGTCGCACTCTCCGCGGTTGAGGCGGTCAATGTGCTTCTTGCGGTAAGTGCGCTCCTGGCCGTCTATTCTCTTCTCTATGTCGCGGATGACTTCCCAGGCCTGCGCGCTGTCCTCGTGCTGTATAGATGAAAGCGATTTGTCGAGTGCAAGATTGGTAGTGTCGTACATGTCACGGAACTCCTCGACAGCCTCGTCCGACAAGTAATGATTCATCACGTCAGAACGCTCAATCAGATTCTCCATCCTGTCGCCTATGCGCTCAAGGTCAAGGCTTGCGTTCACGTAGCATCCCAAGACGGTTGACACTTCATCGCTGACTCCCCTCTGCCATACCTCGGAGGCATATTCTGAGATTGCCCGCGTGATTGTGTTCACGGCATCTTCGAGGCTGTCGAATTTCTTGCGGCGTTCCTCCATTTTTGCCTCGCTGAAGTCAAAGAACGTTTCACGTATAAGCACGAACATTCTTTGAACTATGTTGCCCATGTGAAGAAGCTCGTCTTTCACTGCCTCTACTGCGCTGGCTGATGATATGGAGATAAGGTTCTTGTCCAGGTACATGACATCTTCGGGTTTGTCCTCGGGGCGTATTGGGATTATCGTTGATATGAGCCTGGCAAGGAGGGACACGAACGGGAAGAATATTATTGTGTTGAGCACGTTGAAGATTGTGTGAGCGTTTGCGATCTGTCGGCCTATGTCGGGGCTTGAGGCGATTATCACCGTCCTGTAGACGGGGAGGGCGAGAAGGAATATCACCGTCCCTATGAGGTTGAACAGGACATGCCCCAGGGCGGCCTGCTTTGCCGGTCTTGATGTGTTGAGCGAGGCAACTATAGCCGTAAGGGTTGTGCCTATGTTGTCGCCGAGAATTATCGGTATCGCCGCGTCAAGCGTTATGAGTCCCTGCGAGGCTACAGCGATTGTGAGGCCGATTGTTGCCGCCGATGACTGGATGAGAGCCGTCAATATCATGCCTGCAAAAACGCCCGTAACAGGATTGCTGCTGAGGAAAAGAAGAAGGTCTTTGTGCTGCGCGATTACGTGCGAGGCCGTTTTCATCGTCTGCATTCCCATGAAGACAAGCCCAAGACCTATAAGCCCGCTGGCAAGATAGGCGAGCTGCTTTTTGCTGAAGATCATTGACATGAATACCCCGAAGAAAAGAAGGGGCAGCGCGAGCATGTCAATATTGAACGCGATTAACTGCGCTGTTACTGTCGTGCCTATGTTCGCGCCCATAATGAGGCCTAATGCCTGCTTCAGCGAAAGAAGGCCGGTGTTCACGAAGCTGACTGTCATGACTGTAGTGCCGGCTGACGACTGGATGAGAACGGTGACGATAATTCCAACGATGATGCCGCGCAGGGGGGTCTTAGTGAGTTCGCCCAAGAGCTGACGCAGTTTGTTGCCCGCGAGATTTTGGAGCGATGAGGAGAGAAGTTTTATGCCGTAGAGAAAAAGGGCAACTCCTCCGGCGATGGTGAAGAAAGTTTTGATGTCCAAGACAGGAAGCCTCCTTAACTTGATTTTCACAGAGTATAACAGAAAAACTCGTGCAGCGGGGAAAAACGCAAGTGTGCTATCATTATCCGCAAAATCACAATGAAAGGTTCAGCAGTCAATAATGAATCCCAATATTAAGGCGGAAATGGAAGAACTGCATACATTGCTTCACGATATGCAGGACAGCCTTTGACCTTGCGTCTTTGAGTGCGGAATCTCAGGAGCTTACACGCCGTACTTCTGCCCCTGATTTCTGGAGCGCGCCGGGCCATGAGGAAGCCTTGAAGGAATTGTCCCGTGTGAACTCTGAGCTTGAGAGAATGAGGCGCATACAGTCGGAGTATGATGACTTGTCGGCAATAGAAGAGATGCTGAATGAGGCTGACGACGCGGAGCTTGAGGCGGAATTTTCCCGACGGTCATCAGACCTTCGCCGTGAGCTTGAGCACATGAGCCTTCTTCTTCTCCTGAATGAGCCTTACGACAATTCCAGCGCAATACTGATGGTGCATTCCGGCTCTGGGGGGCTTGACTCTCAGGACTGGGCGGGAATGCTCCTCAGAATGTACCTGCGCTACTTTGAGCGTGAGAATTTCCGCGCAGAGGTCATCGAGGCAACGACGGACGACGGGAGCGGGATAAAGTCAGCAACAGTTATGGTTGAAGGGGAATATGCTTACGGTTTCCTGAAGGCTGAGAGGGGCGTTCACCGCCTCGTGAGAATATCGCCTTTCGACAGCGCGCACAGGAGGCACACGAGCTTCGCCAGCGTCCTTGTGTCCCCGGAATACAGCGGGGAGGAAGACACGGAGATACGCCCGGAGGATCTTAAGGTTGACACTTTCCGGGCATCAGGAGCAGGAGGGCAGTACGTCAACAGGACAGACTCAGCCGTCAGAATCACGCATCTGCCGACGGGCATAGTAGTAACGTGCCAGAATGAACGCTCACAGCACCAGAACAGGGCAACGGCAATGAGGGTGCTGAAATCCCGGCTCTATGACATGGCTAGGGAGCAAAGAGAGGAAGAGCTTTCGGCAGTCGTGGGCGAGAAGAAGGAAACGACATGGGGGAGCCAGATACGCAGCTACGTCCTTCATCCTTACACGCTGGTGAAAGACCACAGGACGGGCTGCGAGCGCGGGAATGTGCAGGGTGTTCTTGACGGGGACATAGGCGGCTTCATTATGGAGTACCTGAAGCAGAAAGCGAGGGGCAATGTTTAAGCGGATATTGTGCGCGTTGTTTTTGCTGGCGGCGGTCCCGGCGTACGCGGAATTTGCGCCGTCTGTTCCTGTGATGCCGGTGAATGAGATTCGTCCCGGAATGAAGGGGTATATGCTTACGGTTCTGAAGGGTACTGAGCCTTCAAGAATCCCGGTGAGAATAGAGGCAGTTATCCCGCAGAAACCAAGCCGTCAGTATGGAGAACTCATAATGCTCAGGCTTCTCGGCGGCTACAAGATAGCGCAGGGCATGAGCGGCTCTCCTGTTTACATAGGCGGCAGGCTGGCGGGAGCTGTCAGGAGCGGCTGGAAGGAAGCCGACCACACTCTAGGAATGGCCATGCCAGCACAGTACATGACGCGGCTTCACAACACGGAAGCATACTCGGACATGCCTGAAGCCGAAAACCTGTCTCTCTTGACAGTCTCAGGCCTGAACGCTGACACGCCCGCAATGTCTGATCTTTCACGGAAACTGGGAATCCCATTCACGCAGGGAGTGAGCGGCTCAACCGGGACATTCACCCCCGGAGAGTCATCCATAAAGCCCGGCGGCTCTATTGCGGCCATGCTGGTATGGGGAGACGTTGAGCTTTCTGTACTGGGAACGGTAACAGCCACTGACAGGCACGGACGCTTCATCGCTATGGGTCATGAGCTGCTGAAACGCGGCGGTGTCCGTTTTCCCTCAGCAGGAGCGTATGTTTATGACATCATTGACAGCTCTTCTTTTCCCTTCAAGATAGCTTCTGCCCTCGGCATAAACGGGACTGTAACGCAAGACCGGGAGACAGGACTCGGCGGAATATTCGGCCGTTATCCTCAGTCAATATCCTGCGAGTTCGTGTTCCGTGATTTCGACACAGGCACAGAGGACAGGTACAAGTTCAGGACGGCGGCGGATGAGTTCATAGCTTCCGGGCTCATAGAGGGAGTATGCAAGGGACTAGCCGAAGAAGCATGGGGGCGCAGGGGAGAGGGTACTATGTCGGTCAGCATAAGAATAGACGGCCGGAATGTCCCAGAAGGATGGGTACGGAAAGATATATTCTACTCCGACACCAACATAATAGATGAAGCCTTCAAGCAGCTCAAATCCGTTGCTGACGCGTACTTGTCCCAGCCATTCACAGGAATAATGCCGTCAGGTTTCACTGTAACTGTTGACGCTACAAGACAGCCCAAGGTCCTGCTCATAGAGGACGTGAAAGCCCCTTCAGACGCAAAGCCGGGCGAGGAGATAGAAGTGGCCGTTAAGCTCAGAGGCTGGAGGACAGACCCTGTGACGCGCAAGTTCAGGCTCACAATCCCGGAGGACGCTTCAGGAGTCGTTGAGCTTATAGTACGCGGAGGAGGCACGCAGTCTATGAGCCAGGCAGGAATCGACGGCGGCTGGAAATCTATAACCAGCCTTGAGAGAATGCTTACAGAGTTCCGCGCGGCTGACGCAAACAATCAGCTTGTTCTTGAGCTCAATGCTGACAGGACTGGCGACTTCGTCAGGAAAGTGAAGAACGCCCGCAAGAAAGGAGCTAAGACAAAGGCAAGGGTAGAAGACCGCCCGCCCGATCTTCTCCCGGAAGAGGAAGAATACCTCAGCGAGACAAAGGAACGCCGCATCAAAGAAGGCACGCTCGGAATCTACAGCTCTGAATATTACATTGACGGCCTGATGAGGCGGGTAATCCACACGGAGAGATAGGCGCAATGTTCATCACGCTTGAAGGCATTGACGGGTCAGGCAAGTCCACACAGTCAGAAAAAATCGCGGAATGGCTTGAATCCCGGACAGGAAGAAGGACAGTGAGGACTTTCGAGCCCGGAGGCTGGCAGGGCGGAGGGGCAATAAGGGGCTTCATCCTGAACACTCCCGGCTTGTCGGCAATGTCGGAGCTTCTTCTTTTTCTTGCTGACAGGAGCGAACATATCAGCCGCGTAATCCTTCCTGCATTGCGCCAGGACTGCAACGTTTTGTGCGAACGATGGAACGAGTCTACACTCGCATACCAAGCGGGAGGCCATGAGCTTAACCCGTCCCACGTGAGGCGGATAATAAGGGCTTGCAGTTTCCCGGAGCCTGACGTGAAAATACTCTTGGACATTTCCCCGGAAACAGCAATAGAGCGCGTGAAATCCCGGAAAAATTCCCCCGATAAGTTCGAGGACGAGGGCATAAAACTCCTGCGGAACGTTGCAGCATTCTACAGGCTGATTGCTGAGGAGGACCCGGCGGGCTTTGTGCGTGTTGTATGCGACGGCCTGACGGAAGATGAAGTGTTCACCAAGATCACGGCAGGGCTAGAGGCGCGTTTATGGCGATCCAGATAAAACGCAGCGGAAGCGACCCGGCGGCCTCATCACAGCCCAGGATAGAATACGGCGGACACAGCGGAAGCAACACAGCCCCGGCAAATTCCGTAGCCTCGTCAGCTTTCTCGTTTGATGCGGCTATGGAGTCGACAGAGCTGGAAGAACTCCTTGACCGTCTATATGAGCTGTCTGACAAGCTGACTGTTTTTCCCGGAGGAAGGCTCATCACGGAATACAGGAACGTGCTTCACGAACTCCTCAAGCGGGCGGCTAAGGGACTCAGAATAAAGCGGGACATGCGCTGGCGAAAGACTGACCGCAAGATGTACGTAACAATAGAACGCGCAGGGCAGGCAATGGATGAGCTTGAAGAGGCGTTCCTTTACGAGGGAGACAGGACGAAGGCACTTGCCCTTATGGAGGAGATAAAAGGTTGCTTGATCTCACTGCTAATGTAGCGTGGCGGGAAATAATACGTGAGACTGAGGCCGGGAATATCCCGCATTGCCGGGCAGTATCAGCCCCTATTTCAGTCCACGCAGAAATCACAGAGACACTTGCCCGCATGATTCTGGGAAGTTACCGCCCCTCACATCCTGACCTGCTGGTGATAGGCACTCCCGACAAAGCCCCACCGATCGGCGAATACGGCAAACCAAGCTATGAGCGTTCATGCCGCTGGCTCATCGACAGCATAGCCTTGAGGCCTATGGAGTCGTCCCGGAGATTGGCTGTGATAAACTGCGCGGACAAACTCAACAAGCCCGCAGGAAATTCACTGCTTAAACTCGCGGAAGAACCCCCGTCCCACGCGTATCTTCTTTTCCTCATGGAGGACGGAAGATTATTCCTGCCTACACTGAGAAGCCGCTCACGTTTCACAGCGGTAACAACCGATGAAGGCATCCCCGCGAAGAAGCCTCCTCATGAAGCGCAGGAGTGGGCAGAATGGCTCGCTAAGACCCGGAAAAGCACGGGCGGCAATGACACGCTGACTCCTGAGCTTGAGGCATGGGGAACTTACGCGCTTGAGGCAGGGAATGCTGACATGGCGGCCAGGATTGAGAAGCTGAGGCTCATATCATCACAAAAGAATTTATCCGTGCCTATGATGGCAGATCTTATCATGCTGGCACTAATGGAGGAAAGCACAGACATTGAGCGTATACTTGACGATATTCGGCAAGCCTAGATACTTGGGCTTTGCTGAGATAAACGGAGATGAAGGCTTTGACCTTGAGCGTCCTAAATGGGCGGTGATAAGGACATCGCGTGGCTATGAGATGGGACTTCCGGGAGGAGTCTTAACGCCTGAACAGCAGGAGACATACAGGAGGACAACGGAGAAATTTGACGACGCTTCGGAGGCCATGCTTCAGGATGTGGAATTTGTGCGCGAGGCTGACGCTGAGGACATAGAGAACTACTATGACTGCCGACATGAGGAAGAAGAAGCTCTGCTTGTGGGGCGTGATATTCTTGCTGAGTACGGGCTTAACATGAAACTTGTTGACGTGGAATATATGCTTGACCGTAGGAGATTATATTTCTACTTTACGGCCAGCCAGCGTGTTGATTTCCGGGAATACGTGAAGGAACTTGCGTATGAGTTCCGTACAAGAATAGAGATGCGTCAGATAGGAGTCAGGGATGAGGCACGTATAGTGCAGGGAATTGCGTCATGCGGGCGGTGCTGCTGCTGTTCGTACTGGCTGAGGGGTTTCAGTCCCATAAGTATCCGCATAGTGAAGGAGCAGAGATCCGCGCTCAACCCAACGAAGATTTCCGGGATATGCGGGCGGCTGATGTGCTGCATGTCGTACGAGAAGGATATATATTCCGAGATGTGGGCGAATCTTCCCGGACCGGGTACTAAGATTCGTACTGAGAGGGGGGCATATGTCCTTGAGAGTCTTGACGTTGGGACTGAGCAGGTGAACATCCGCTTTCCGACAGGCCGCTTGATACCGGTTGCTATAAGCGAGTTCCCTGACTTCCGGGACACGGTGCTTCGCGGTGAGGAATGGGGTGAAGATAAGGAGATGGCGGAGAAGAAACGCAAGGCTGCCGAGAGAATCGCCGCGATAAAGGCACGAGCTGAACGCCTGAAAGCCTCGCGTATAAGCCGTGTGAATGCCAAGCCCCTCAAGCCAAAAGCCGACAGCCCGGACATTCCCGCCAAGCCCGGCAAGAAGCCCCGTCCCAAGCCCAAGCAGGCCAAACCCGCGAACGAGTCATCCGCCAAGCCCAAGCCCAGACGGCACCGCAAGCCCAGTCCGCCCAAGCCCGAAGAGTAAACGAAATCCCCCCGGCCATGAACCGAGGGGATAATTTTTCTGCCTTCATCCAGCGTTGGGGAGTTCATGCGGTTGCCGGGATTGCCTCTGCTGGTTCTTCTTCAAGTTCTTCATCAAGGTTGTACAGCTCAAGCCCCATCCCTATCTCATTAAGGCCGTCCATAGAAAAAGTAACAGCCTCAACAAGACGGTCTAGCTTCTCCATTTCTGCCCTTGCTTCAGGACTTGTTGACTTCGCATATTCCTCGAAATCGTCCCACGTTCTTATGTCCTCGTATCTCAATTTTCATGCCTCCTCAAGTAATCATCGCGTTCACGTTTTGCCTTCTCAATCTCCCGGCGCGGAGTCTTCTCTGTAGTCTTGCGGAAATAGTGAAGCAGCACAAATCCGTCATCAACCATGCAGAAGTAAAGTATCCTGTTTTTACCCGGCCTGAGCTCCCAAATATCTTCCTCAATATGCTTCGTATACTTTGCGGGAAGATTCGTTCCTTTTGCGCGGAGAAGCCCTATCTGCGAGTATATTTTGTCATACTGTATGCGGGCATCTTTGTTTGTTGCTGACGAAAGGAGAAGCCTATCGATGAAATCCAACAGTTCACTTCTTCCTTCCTTGTCCCTGTAGAAATCAATCTTGTACACCCATCGCTCACCTCCCGGCCATCATAATTATACACGCACACAAAAAAGCGGGACTCCCACACTCGGAAATCCCGCCTTGTATTCATTATTCGTTGTTACTGCACTTGCGCTGCTAGAAGCTGACTGATGTCCTGAACCTGACTACGTTGTCCTCGCGGCTTGCTGCACCGTCAAGGTCGTTGTCCGCGTGCATGTAGTTGAGTCCGAACGTTGTCGCGTCGTTGTACTTGTACTGAATGCCTGCGCCGAACTCTGTAGGCTTCCTTCCGCCCAGAACGTCAACATCATAGCCGTAGTAGAACAGGTAGGTCGCCCACTGATCCGTCCACTGCTGGCCGAGACCGACTCTCCAGTACTTCGTGTCCGCGATTGCGATGCCCGCGCCGTACTCTTCCTGAAGAAGCCCGCCGTAGAACAGGAAACCGCCGTTAAGTGCGCTGAAACCTGCATCATACTGGCCGTACTCAAGCCACAGGCTGGTGAACTTCAGAGCATCCTGCTTCACGTCAATGATTGCTGACCAGTGGTTAGCGTCAGTCGTGTTGCTCGCGTCAGCCCAGTAATGCCTTCTGTTGGCCGCGTCATAAGCCACAACTTCCTCGTCCCATGCCTGATGATAAAACGTACCCTTGAGTGCGATCGCGTCTGTGAAGTTGAAGCGAAGCCCCGCGTAAATCGTCCAGAGGTTGTTGAACGCGCTGTCTGCTCCGTTGGCGTCAACGATGTGCTCGCCCCTTGCGTTGAGGTGGTCATATGTCTCCGCGTTGTCGCCGATGAACGCCTGGCCTCCGATGTCGAACCCTACGCGCTCTGTGAACTGGAACGTGCCTCTTGCCATGATCATCCAGTCTTCCCAGCCGAACTGGTCAGGATGCGCCGCCATAATCTGGGCTGTGCCAAGTCCGAAGTTCTTTGTCAGACCCATTCCCTGCCATGTCCAGTCTGTGAGGATCTGGTCTCCGTCCCAGCCGCCTGTCATCGGAAGGGAAATCTTGTAGTCGCCTTCCCATGCCCAGTTCTGACGGCCGACGAGAAGCCTTGTGTCCATGAAGAACGGCATCTCAACATAGAACCTGTCAAAGTACGCGCTCTGAGTGTTCTTGTTTCCGCCGCTGGTGTCGCCCTCGTTCCTGAGCCTTGCGCGGAAGAAGTACTCATCATTCTCGCCCCATGTGCGCTCGAAGAACAGCCTCGCTTCGTCGAATTTCACTGACCCCTTTCCGTCAGCTGTGAAAGCATCTCCTGCGTCATTCCTGCTCTCGTTCATGACATCAAGCACCAACGTGCCGTGAATGTGCCATCCGCCGAGCCTGCTCTCAAGAACAGCTACCCTCTCGTCAAGCTCATCAACGCGTACACCGAGTGCCTCAAGCTCGTCCTTGAACTCGACAACGAGTCTCTTGAGCATCTCAACGTCCTGCTTGCTTGCCTTTGTCATGTCAACGACTGCGAGTGCTCTGGCCAGTGCTGAAGCCATCTCATAACGTGTTGTCTGCTGCTTGCCCTTGTAGAGGCCATCGGGATAACCCGAAAGGATTCCGTGTGCCGCAAGCTGACCGATCGCGTCATATGCCCAGTGGTTCATCGGCACGTCCATGAACGGATTTGTCGCTGAAAACGCCGGGGCCGCAAGTGCTGCTACTGCTGCAATAGCTACTAATGCTGCTATCTTTCTCATTACGAATAACCCCCTATGAAATTGTCAATGTGCTTTATCGTCTCGCGCACTCAGTCTTTGATGTTAAGTCCTGAGACTGCGGGGGGTTTGTGAAAGTTGCCTTGTTTCCTTTCAGAACCTCTTTGCAGTTCACAGAGGCTTGACCTGTCTCAGACCTCCTGCGCTTTTTCCCGCAATTAACTCTTTTCCGTAATGGCTGAACGGGGATTGTTTTACCTCGCTTTCCTGCCGTCTGGTTAATGAGTTGTGCGTCTTTTGACGATTTCCTACTAGGTATTTCCCGTAGGACGGTGCATATATTACCCCAACCCGCCGGAATTGCCTATACGTAATTTTACCGATATAATAAATCAGCTATTCACGCGGAGATTTACACGTAAAGTATGCAAGGCTCGGTGTATGTTGTGAGTTTATCGTCATGGGTGATGAAGGTCATGCTCTCGGATTTGGCCTGTGAGATTAGGGTGCGGTCGAAGGGGTCTTTGTGTGGCGGGGCGTTGTCCTGGCGTGAGATGGTTTCTAGGGTGTACACATGCTCAAGAGCCAGCGGCAATTCGAGAAGTCCTGCCTCCTTGCAGAAACCCACAAGTTCCTTCGGTGTCAGCGCGGTGATTTTGTCAGGGTGAGTCAGGCGTTTTATGGCGACTTCCCATATTGAGATCGTGCTGTAGTATATCTCGTTTTCCTTGACGCTGAGAATTTCCCTCACTTTGTCCGGGACTTTCTTGGACTCTCCGACAATCCAGAGCATTATTGTGAGTGTCGAGAAGGTATCTCATGCTACTTCACCCCGAACATTTCAGCGATCTCATCACTCATCATCGAGTCGAAATCGTCAGGGATGATGAATTTTCCGTCAGCCACGCCGAGCTTTACTCCACCACGAGGCGGGTTGTAGTAGTCGACCAGCTTTGCGACAGGCACACCGTTTTTCGTGATGATGATTTGATGTTCATCGCCGAACTGGACTCTCCCCATCAATTCTGGTAGGTTGTCCTTGAACTCTTCGTAAGTTACGCGCATTGTGTTATGTTCCTCCTTTGTGTGATGACTGTATTATACCCTTCACGCGAACGCCCGCTTCAGTGCCTCCAAGCCTTCACGCGCACGGGTAAGACTCACGATGCATATTGCGCTCTCTGTGGCCGAGTTGATGATCTCAATGTTTACCTTCACGGACGCAAGAACACTAAACACCTTTGCGAGGACTTGCGCAGAGTCAGCAGGTGAGTCGAACGCCACAGTTATGGCCGCAACTTCCGACATGAACGACACGCCTTGTCCGCCGACTCTTTCTGACACTTCACGGCAAACGGGAATCATGTCATCGAGTCTTCCCTTCGGAATCAGGAACGACAAATCCGAACGCCCCCCGCGCATCGTGTTCTGAGTCACCATGCTCACACTGACTGAATGCTTCGAGAGTTCCCCGAAAATCTCCGCCGCAATTCCGGGAACATTGGGCAGCCCCAGGAACACCACGTGAACACACTCATCGTTGAACGTAATCATACCCATCAATAATGTATCTCCCTTCAGGATTCATGATGAGCTAATTTTACACGGGCTATGCTAAAATTTCAGTCATCATTCACATTTCAACACAATTCATTTCACGCTGGGAGGTATATTCTTTGAGCCTCGTTTACTTCTTGCTATGGCTTGTCTTCAACGGCAGGATAACTCTTGAGATATGCGCCGTCGGAGCCGTCCTGTCAGCCGCGCTCGATTTCTTCATCCGCAAGGTGTTCCGCCTCAATCTCACCGTCCATAATCTCATCAGAACCGCAAGAATACTCCCCGAAATCCTCGTATATATTGCCGTGCTTCTTGCCGAGATAGTCCGGGCGAATCTCTCAATCACCCGGCTTGTCCTCGCACCTGAGATTGCGGTTGAGCCGTGCCTCGTGAAGTTCAGGACTCCGCTTAAGTCTGAGGCCGCAAGAGTCGCCCTGGCAAACTCAATCACCCTAACGCCGGGGACTATCACGGTCTCACTTGACGGGGATGAATTGCTTGTACACGCGCTGAACCGGGAAATTGCGGGCGGGCTTGAAGGAAGCCTGTTCGAGAGACTGCTTGCGAGAATGGAGAGGATACTTCATGTTTGACGCTGAGACTTTGAAGAACATTCTGCTTGTTGTGTGCGCTGTGTTTCTGTCGGCTACGATATTCCTGTGCCTAGCTAGGGCAGCACTTGGGCCGAGATATTCGGACAGGATAATTGCCGCCAACATAGTAAGCACGAAAATCATCCTGCTTATTGCCGTGTTGTCGCTCATAATCGGTGAGGGCTATCTTGCTGACGTGTGCCTGATTTACGCGGTGATAAGTTTCCTGTCAGTCGTTGTGCTGGCAAGGTCGGTTATCGAGAAGAAGGAGGGGGCTGGAGAATGATACGCGTGATCATAGCGGGCGTATTGATGGTGTGGGGGCTGTTCGCTCTTGGGATTGCTACGGTTGGGATATTCAGGTTCTCGACGATGCTCAACAGGATTCACGTCGCGGCCAAATGCGACACTATGGGGGCATTGCTCGTTCTGTCGGGATTAATCGTGCTGTCCGGGTGGAACGTGTTCTCGCTGAAGCTGGCACTGGTGATAGTGTTCCTGTGGCTGTGCAACCCCGCGGCGAGCCATCTTGTTGCGCGGGCTGAGGTGAAGACCAACCCTGAGCTTGAGAGGATATGTGATTTCGTAGACCTGACGGAAGGGGAGGATGACGATGATAACGGTTGAGTGGCTTCTGCTGGTGTTCCTGATAGTGTGCGCGATCGCGGTGTCGATCTCGAAGAACCTGCTGAACTCGGTGATAATCTTCATGAGCTACAGCCTGGTGATGGCGGTGATATGGGTGCTGCTGAGGTCGCCGGACTTGGCGATTACGGAGGCGGCTGTTGGTGCGGGGGTTACGAGCGTGCTGTTCTTCTTGGCGCTGCGGAGGATTGGGAGGATGGGGCATAAGGACGAAGGGGAGAAGTAACGGGAGGAGTTTACGCTTGAATGTTAGGCTGGTTTAGGTTCATGAAAAAACTGCTCGTTGCGGCATTGGGTTACTGCAAACGCAGGCCGCTCGACAAAATGAGAAGGAATGCAGAAAACGGAGATGCACAGGCGCAGTACACACTAGGCATGATGTATTACGCTGGTGAGAAAGTCAGCAAGAATTATCCTGAAGCCTTCTTATGGCTTCGCAGGGCGGCAGAAGAGAACGGACACATAGAGGCACAATTTTTTCTTGGCATGATGTATTTCGAAGGCATAGGCACTCAGCAAAATCATTCAGAGGCCGTAAGGTGGTACCGCAGAGCTGCTGAACAGAATTATGCTCTGGCACAATACAGTCTTGGGTTTAAGTACTTAAAAGGTGAAGGAGTCCCGCAGGATTATACGGAGGCTGTAAAGTGGTGGCGCAAAGCGGCGGAACAAGGATTCGCTGAGGCACAATGCAATCTGGGGCAGATGTACTTCAACGGCTACGGAGTAACGCAGGACAAAACAGAGGCCGCCAGATGGTATCGTCTTGCCGCTGAACAAGGGGATAATCTGGCACAATTCAGCTTGGGGCTTATGTGCTTTAACGGCGAGGGAGTCCCGCATGATTATTTGGAGGCTGTGAAATGGTATCAAAAAGCGGCGGAACAAGGCCATGCTGACGCGCAATGCAACTTGGGTATCATGTACTCCAAAGGCTTGGGGGTAACGCGGGATTATGAGGAGGCGGTGAAGTGGTACAGCAAAGCCGCTGAACAAGGCCATGCCGTCGCCAAAGCCCTGCTTGATCTTGCGTACGCTTCAGGCCTGGCAGAACGGCAAGGTAAATCATAGGCCGGCGGATTCCGTCAGGCACGAACACGAAAGGAGGATAAAACATGCGCAGGTACGCAGCAATACTCGCCGTTATAGCCGTTATAACATGCACAGTCCCGGCAATGGCTATACCCGGAGTCGACTGGGCAGTAGGAAAACTTTTCGAGACAGCTTGGGACTACATCACACGGACACCGCTCGACGAAGTGAAGGAGAATGCCGAAAAAGGCGACGCTCAGGCACAATACGCGCTGGGACTCGTTTACTACAGCGGAAAGGACGTAACCAGAAATTACGCCGAAGCCCTCAAATGGATACGCAGGTCAGCAGAAGAACAAGGTCATCCAGACGCACAGTGTTTCCTAGGTTACATGTACTACGAGGGAATAGGAACACCTCAGAATTTCCCGGAGGCAGGCAGATGGTTCCGCAAAGCAGCAGAACACGGACACGCCGCCGCGCAATATAACTTGGGACTCATGTACAGACGGGGCGACGGTTTCACGCAGAATTACACTGAGGCTCTGAAATGGTATCTCATAGCGTCAGACAACGGAGACACAGACGCGCAATACAGCCTGGGAATGATGTATTACAGCGGAGAAGGAGTCCCGGAGAATAAGCAGGAAGCCGCGAAATGGTACACCAAAGCCGCCGACAACGGACACGCCACGGCGCAATACAGGCTTGGAGCTATGTACTATGACGGCGACGGAATAAGCCAAGATTACGGGGAAGCCTTCAAGTACTTCACCATGTCAGCAGAACAAGGCAATGCAAAAGCACAAAACTTTCTTGGGAGAATGTATCACAGCGGCCAGTATGTCAAGCAGGATTACACAGAAGCCCTCAGATTTTTCCGAAAAGCAGCAGAGCAGGAAGAAGCACAGGCTCAATATAATTTGGCACTCATGTACGCTAACGGCGAGGGAACAGAGCAGGATTACGAGGAAGCCCTGAGATATTTCAGGATGTCAGCGCGGCAAGGCTTCGCTCCGGCTCAGGAAATACTGAGAGGAATCGGCCTGACATGGTAGCACATCACATCAATACGAAAGGAGACACACAATCTTGAACGAAGAACTACGCGCAGTCTGGCAGTCATTCTTCAACTGGGTAATGGGCATAGGCCCGCGCCCGGAAAACGAAGTAATCCCCGAAGAACCACCTCCCAATCTCCCATTCACGCAGAAGCAGGAGGACAAATATTCCCGCTTCCACGAGGCAACCATAAAGGAGCGTTATTCCCAGTGGGTCGAGATTCACGGGCTTCACCTCTTC
>JAFSKV010000027.1 GCA_017448795.1 Synergistaceae bacterium
CCGCCACTTCCCCCGCGAAATCTTGTCGCCCTTCGTGAACACAACAAATACATTCTTCCCCTCGCCGCGTATCCATTCCTGAAGCTCGCGGTCATTCTTCAGCAGGCCATGACGGAAGTCCACGAGGTGCAAGACCAGCCTCAGGCTCTCACGCCCCCTCATGTACGCGGCAATGAGCCTCTGCCAGTCGTTGCGCTCGTCCTTGCTTCGTCTGGCGTAACCGTAGCCGGGAAGGTCAACAAGCCGGAAAGTCCCCGCCGGAGTCTCTGCGCGGTAGAAGTTGATGCTCCGTGTCTTGCCGGGAGTCTGGCCTGTCTTCGCGAGCCTCGTACCCAACAGCGCGTTGATGAGCGAGGATTTGCCGACGTTGGAGCGTCCTGCCGTTGCGATTTCGGGGATGCTTGGGTCTTGCGGGATGAGCTGGCCCGGTGTGAAGCATGTGGCCTCAAGCCGGGCGTTCGTTATGAGTCTCTCAGTCATGAAGCAAGTCTCTAAGCGGGGTTGTGGGGCTGTTGACGTATTCGGGGGTGATGATGAGCTTCTTGCCGGACTTCTCAGCGTCAGGTATCGACGGAAGCTCGAACTCTATATCCAGCATGATGTTCTCCACGATTGAGCGGAGTCCCCTTGCGCCAGTCTTGCGTTTCACGGCCAGCTCGGCGATTCTGTCGAGGGCTTCAGGCGTGAAGGTGAGGCTGACCCCGTCCATCTCGAATATCTTTGTGTACTGCTTGACGAGGGAGTTGCGCGGCTCCTGGAGGATGCGGATGAACGCTTCCTTGTCGAGCTCCTCAAGGCTGACTATAACGGGGATTCGCCCCACAAGCTCAGGTATGAAGCCGTATGTTACGAGGTCTTCCGGCTCTGTCTTGCTGAGAATCTCATAGCCCCCCGACTTCCGGGCCAGTTCCCCGCCGAATCCCATCGACTTCTGAAGCTCTCTTCTCGCTACGATGGGCTCTAGTCCGTCAAACGCCCCTCCGCAGATGAAGAGTATGTTTTCCGTGTTGATCTGGATGAAGTCTTGGTGAGGGTGCTTGCGTCCGCCCTTGGGGGGAATGTTCGAGATTGTACCCTCAAGAATCTTCAGGAGTGCCTGCTGTACCCCTTCGCCTGAAACGTCGCGTGTGATTGAGGTCGACTCGGACTTGCGCGAAATCTTGTCGATCTCGTCAAGGTAGATTATCCCTCTTTCAGCCGCCTTGAGGTCATAATCCGCCGCCTGCAGCAGCCTCACAAGTATATTCTCCACGTCCTCGCCCACGTAGCCCGCCTCAGTCAGCGTAGTAGCATCAGCAATCGCGAACGGGACATTGAGCTTCCGGGCCAGTGTCTGTGCGATGAGAGTCTTTCCTGACCCCGTCGGCCCAAGAAGGAGGACGTTGCTTTTCTGTAGCTCCACCTCGGCGTTGCGCTGGTCTAAGTTGTTCCTGACCCGCTGGTAGTGGTTGTAGACCGCAACAGAGACGACCTTTTTCGCCCGCGACTGCCCTATGACGTACTGGTCTAGGTACTCGCTGAGTTCACGGGGCTTCACCGGGAGGCTGGAGAATTTCCCGGCTGGTTTCTTGGCGGATGTTTTGCCTGCTGACGGCCGGGAGTCTTCCGTGCTTTCGGAGAGTACGTTGTTGAGGCTGACGAAATCATCAGGGGTGAAGAATCCCGGTGAAACCGGCTCATCGTGCCTGGGTTTGCCCGCCATCATGATGTTGCAGACGGCCACGCACTGGTCGCAGATTCTGACGTTCCCGCCCGCCCCCTCGAACAGCTCATCAACCATTGAGCGGGGTTTTCCGCAGAATGAGCAGCGTTCCTCTTCGGGGGGATTCTTGTCGTTTTTGCCGGGCATCGTCTATCTTGCCTCAATGATCTTGTCGATAAGGCCGTATTTCAGTGCCTCGTCAGCGGTCATGTAGTTGTCGCGGTCAGTGTCTCTTGCGACTGTCTCATAGTCCTGCCCGGTGTGGGAGGCTAATATCCTGTTCATGCGTTCCTTGGTCTTGATGATGTTCTTGGCCTGAATCTCGATGTCGCTTGCCTGGCCTCTTGCGCCCCCCAAAGGCTGGTGAATCATGACCTCGGCGTTCGGGAGGGCAAGACGTTTTCCCTTCGCGCCGCCCGCTAGGAGTATCGCGGCCATGCTTGCGGCCAGTCCCACGCAGATTGTCGACACCTGAGGCTTGATGTACTGCATCGTGTCATAGATTGCCAGCCCTGCCGTAACGCTTCCGCCGGGGCTGTTGATGTAAACATTGATGTCCTTGTCCGGGTCCTCGCTCTCAAGGAAGAGCATCTGCGCGACGATTGAGTTAGCCACGTCGTCAACAATCTCCGACCCCAGGAATATTATCCTGTCCTTGAGGAGGCGGCTGTAGATGTCGTAGCTCCTTTCACCGCGCCCGGTCTGCTCGATCACGTACGGTATGTAGTAGGGCATGGGTTACTCCTGCGCTGGTTCAGGCTTCGAGAGCTCGCTTACGTCCTTGACGGCCATGTGTGAGACGAGGGCTTCTGCTGTCTTGTCCCACTTGAGCTGACTCGTGAGGTTGTCGAGCTGGTTCTTGTTCTCGTAGAAATACTTGGCGACGAATCCCTTCGACACATGTAGCTGTTCTGCCCTGCGCTCAAACT
The DNA here is from genome assembly GCA_017448795.1 of Synergistaceae bacterium. Classification (GTDB taxonomy): domain Bacteria; phylum Synergistota; class Synergistia; order Synergistales; family Aminobacteriaceae; genus JAFUXM01. The sequence goes on from JAFSKV010000027.1 coordinate 2,632, forward strand.
CTGCCTCAAGGTCTGACTGCTCAACGTGGATGTCATACTTCTTGGCGAGAGCGTCCATCACAAGCACATTGCGAACGGCGGTCTCAGCGCGGGTTCTCAGTAACGCCTCGTAACCCTTCCTGCCTTCCTCCGTGCCGATGCCGAACGCTGTGTTCATGTCGATGTTGTTGGACTTTGCCCAGTTCTCGTCTTCCTGCCTGATGGAGTAAGCCTGCTGTGATATGAGGCTGTCGGGAATGTCGATCTTCGAGCGCGACGCTATCATGTCGACTGCGCGGGTGAGTAGGTCTGACTTGTTCTCCTGCTCAACCTCGCCGGTGATGTCCTGCCTGAGACGCTCACGGTAAGCGGCCTCGTCCTTGATGTCCGTCCCCTCGCCGAAAACGTTGCGGAAAAATTCCTCGTTGATTTCCGGCAGCACGTATTCAGACACCGTATCAACCTTCATCGTGTAGCGCACATGTTTCCCGGCAAGCTCCCTGTCTGCGTGTCCTTCCTCAACGTCAAACACCGCCGTAACCTCATCACCCTTCGACTTCCCTATCAGTGCCTCGCGAACCTGGGCTCTCACGGTCTCGTCGGAAAGGTTGATTTTCTCGCGGGTCGTTACGGGCTTGGGCTGGTCTTCTGCGTCTGAACCGTCAGGGTTGATGACACGAATAGTAAGATCCATGTCGACAAGATCACCGTCCTGTATCGGCCTGTCAGTCTCCTTGATGTCCGCAAGCTGCATCTGAATCCGCTTCGACAGCCTGTCAACGTCAGCGTCCGTAACCTGAGTAACAACGCGCTCAATCTCCATGCCG
>JAFSKV010000028.1 GCA_017448795.1 Synergistaceae bacterium
ACCCTTGAGCCTGCATTCATGGCCGTGATGAGCGGGAGTATCTGCGCTAGTTTTGACTGGCCTATTCCGCTGACTTTCACGAGGTCTTCCGGGCGGGCAAAATTTCCGTGCTTGTTCCTGTAGTCTATGATGCGCTGTGCGAGAGCCGGGCCGATTCCGGGTAGGGACTCAAGCTCTGTGTTACTGGCTGTGTTGATGTTGATGCGTCCTGATGCCGTAACGCTAACAGCCCGTGATGAAGCTCTTGCAGGAAGTCCCTGAATTGCGGGCGGCCTTCCTTCTGATTTCTTGGCTATGTGGACGTGAAGCCCGTCAGCAATAATTTCCGCCAGATTCAGCGACTCAGTGTCGGCATTCCGTGTGAAGCCCCCGGCCATGTCGACAAGCTGAAAGATTCTCGCGTCATCAGAGAGCTTGTAGACTCCCGGCTTCTTGACCTCACCTGTGATATATGCGTAAACAATGCGTGAAGGCTTCTGTGATTCTTGGGACGGAAGCGGGCTGCCTGCCTCTTGTGTTTTTGGAGGGAGGGACGGTTTTTCTTCCTGAGATTTCGGGGATGAAGACACGTCCATATGAGTCCCGTTTTCTGTAAGGAGCATTGTAACAAGCCCGGCAAAAATGAACACAATGACTCCCCCGCCTGTGATTACGACCTTGCGGTAACGGTCAAAAATTTCACGCATCATCTTTACCCCTGTCATGTTGGATTTATGGAGTGATTATAACGCAGTACCACGAATTGACGCGCCTTAACCCCCCGCCTAAAATTAACGCCATAATATCCACGAAGGGACTGACATAACCATATTCAGACCAGCAGATTTATTGTTGCCGGATGTTGCTGACCTTTCACGCTGGGCGGTCATTGCCTGCGATCAGTTCACATCACAGCCCGATTATTGGGACAAAGTGAGAGATTACGCGGGCGGTTCACCGTCAGCATACAATCTCATCCTCCCAGAAGCGCGCCTAGCTTCCGACAACAGCGAGGCCATCTCCAGAATCAACACGGCCATGAACGAATACCTGACGCAAAATATTTTCACCGAGTACAAGAACGTGTATATATATGTTGAACGTGAGATGCTTGACGGTTCTACGAGGCGTGGAATTGTGGGAGTGATTGACCTTGAAGAATACGACTACAAGCCCGGAACGTCTCCCCTAATCCGCGCAACAGAAGAGACAGTGAGCGAGAGAATCCCCCCCCGTGTCTCAATACGCCGGAATGCTCCCGTTGAACTCTCACACGTGATACTGCTGTGTGATGACGAACGCCGGGAAATCATCGAGCCTTTGACGCTGGCGAAACACTCAATGACGAAGCTGTACGATTTCAGCCTCATGCTTGGTGGCGGACACATACGGGGCTGGCTTGTGCGCGGCGACAAGAGGCGGGCTCTTAACATGCGCATAGACTCCTACATCAGGCGCAAGAGTGAAGAATTGTCGTTAGTGTTTGCTGTCGGGGACGGCAACCACTCCCTAGCGGCGGCGAAAGTCTGCTACGAGGAAGGCATGACATCACGCTATGCTATGGTCGAGCTTGAGAATATACACGACGACGCGCTGAAGTTCGAGCCTATTCACAGAATCGTGAAGGGTGTTGACGCTGATTCGTTTATCGCGGAGCTTGAGGGTGAGATTTGCTGTGATGTTGAGTCATGGCCGCTGACATATTACGCTCAGGGCAGAGAAGGCACAATCCATGTCTCCAAGTCAAAAGGAGCATCCCCGCTGATAGTCCTCCAGAAATACCTAGACGGGAAGGCCTGCAACATCGACTACATTCACGGCACTGACGCTCTGAAGGGACTTGCTGACGAGGGGGGCTGTGTGGGATTTGAGCTGCCGCCGTTTGATGATACGGCAAAGAGGGATTTCTTCCGTGTGATTTCGGAGAGTGGGACATTGCCGCGAAAAACATTCTCGATGGGTCATGCGACGGAGAAACGCTACTACCTTGAGGCGCGGAGAATACAATAATGCTTGCTGACTTGGGGCTGTTGTACTGCGCGATGTTCTGGGGGGCAACGTTCCCTACCATGAAGATACTTGTCGGGGTATATCCTCCTTGCTGGCTGTTGTTCCTGAGATTCTCGGCTGGGGCGGCCATGATATACGTGTTCTTTCACGGGAGGATAGCCCGCTCACTCCGCAGGGTCATCAAGGACGGGGCAATAATCGGCTTCCTGTTATTCTTGGCGATAACGACACAGACAATCGGACTGCGTTACATTGGCGGGGGGCGTTCTGCGTTCATCTCTGCGACGTATGTTCTTATGGTGCCGTTCATGCTGTGGGGGATGAGGAAGGTATTTCCCGGCTGGCTGACGATTGGGGCGGCTGTGCTGTGTGTGGCGGGAATGTACCTGCTTTCAGGGGATGAGTCTGCCGGGCCTGACGGGTACATAGGCGACATGCTCACGGTGATATGCGCGCTGTCGTTCGCGGTCCAGGTTATAGCAATCAGCCGTTACGCTACTGACAATGACCCTGTGGCACTGAGCTTCGCGGAGTTCGTTACGTTCGCTGTGATATCGCTGGTATCGTCAGCAGTCTTCGAGTCCCCCGCCGAATACCTCAGCATGGACGGGATATATGAGCTGGTCTTCACGATAGTGTTTGCGACGTTTGGGTGCTACATGGTGCAGATAATCGCGCAGAAATACGCCGAGCCTTCCCACGCGACAATCATAATGAGCCTTGAGTCAGTGTTCGGCCTCGTGGCGAGCATGATATTTCTGGGTGAGACTGTAACAGCACGGATGCTTGCCGGATGCGGGCTGATATTCGCGGCGGTGCTTGTGTCTGAGCTGTCGCCGTTTCTCGTGAAGAAGGACTGACCCGGCCATGTTCCTGCGCTTTCTCGAAGAAACGAGCTGGCTTCCTATATTATCGCTGACAGCGGCGAGCGCGGCATTGTCTGTGCTGGGGGACTATGTCGGCTCAAAGTGGGGGAAAAAGAGAGTCTCAGTCTTCAAGCTCCGTCCCAAGAACACAAGCAGGCTCATCACTGCCCTGACAGGAGCGTTGATAGCTGTCGGGATATTGGCGGTCATGGCCGGGCTGTCTCAGGATGTGAGGACTGCGCTGTTCGGCATGAAGATACTGAAGCAGCAGCTGTATGATTTGCAGTTCCAGCTGACCCAGAACGAGCGCAACACTGAGCAGATGAGGGCATCACTTGCGGAAGCGTCGGCCAGTCTTGACCTTACCGGGTTTGAGCTTGACACAATGAGGAACGACAGGCTGTTACTTGAGCAGGAGAAACGTGAGCTTGAGGCGGCATTGAGGATAATGCGTGAAGAGTCCTCACAGCTGCGGCAAGAATTGAAGTCGTTACGGAGCGAGGCTATAGCGTTGAGCGCGAATGTGTTACTCGGTCAGACGGCATTTGATGAGGGGTCAACACGCGGGGAAATCACAGCGGGACTCTCTGAGCTGAAACAGCAGGTAAGGCTGAATGTTTTGACGCGGATTTCTGACCAGTCATTCACGCGGCTTCGTGATGTGCCAGTTGAGTTTGACGCTGAGACTGAGGAGGCATTAATCGCGGAATTGCTCAGTGCTGACATGAGGCAGTATGTTCGTGCGCTGTCTGGTGAGAATTACACTGTAGGCGAGAACATGAGGGTGATGGCGAGGCTTGAGACTGGTGCGAGCATTCTCACATACCGTGAGGGCGCGCCGGTTTACCGCAAGTTTGTGGACATGTCATCAGCGGCTTCAACCCCTGAAGAGATCCTGCACATATTCCTGCGTGAGCTGAGGAACAAGGCTGTTGCTGACGGGATTTTGCCTGACCCTGCGACAAACAATGTCGGGACGTTGGGCGGTGAGGCGTTCTTCATGGCGGTAGACCGTCTCAGCAAGATAGCCGGGCCTGTGATGATCTCAGCGTCAGCACAAGAAGACATCTACACGGAAGGCCCTGTAGTGATTGATATCGACTTCGAGGAATAAGCCATGAATCCCCATGTCATAATCTACACTGACGGCGGAGCATCCCCCAATCCCGGAAAAGGAGGCTGGGCGGCAATCCTATATTCCCCCGAACACGGCAAGGAGCGCGAGATTTCCGGCTCAGAGTCGGCCACAACCAATAACAGAATGGAGCTAACAGCGGCGATAATGGCACTTGAGGCACTGAAGCGGCCATGTGTTGTTGACCTTCACACAGACTCGTCATATCTCCAGAATGCTTTTGTGAAACGCTGGCTCTACAACTGGAAGCGCAAGGGCTGGAAGACCTCAACAGGCGGCGATGTCCTCAACCGGGACTTGTGGGAACGGCTGGACAGTCTCACGCAGATTCACCGGGTCAAATGGCACTGGGTGAAGGGACATTCTGACGATGAACGCAACAATAGGTGTGATGAACTCGTCCATATTGCGCGGGATAAGCTGTAGGCTCTGGGAGTACTTCCTGCATCTCCTGTGGCCTGTAAGCTGTGAAGTCTGCGGGAGGATTGGGACGGGGCTTTGCGACGCTTGCAGGGAACGCATGAGAAAAGCCGAAATTCCCTCACGCGTCATGCCTTCTCTGTTCACCGGGAAAATCATAACGAGACATTCCGGGAAACTCAAGGTTTATTCAGCCGCAGATTACCACACCAGTATCAAACGAGTCATACACAACTTCAAGTACAATGGCAGGAAGGAATTATGCCGCCCGATAGGAAGACAAGCCGCAGAAATATTCGGAACGACACAAGCAGATTACCTTATCCCCGTGCCTCTTCACCTGAACAGTTCCCGAAAATACAACCAGTCCCGCGAGCTTGCCGAAGGAATGTGCGATTACTGGGGAATTGAGACTCTTGACGTAGCACTGTGGACAAAAGAAATTCCCCGCCACGCGCTCCAAACCATGAAGGAACGCCGTGAAATGCCGCATGATGTCTTCATGATTACGCGTAACATACGAGGCCTGAGAGTTGCGCTGGTTGATGACGTATTCACGACAGGCGCGACGATGTCTAGGTTATGTGAGGCATGTACGGACGCGGGGGCTGTAGTTGTGTGCGGATATACTGTAGCATCAGCTGGTGTGTATAATTCTGCCGGGTGATAAAACTTTGCAGAACAATAACAATCCTTCAATGGTGCGTCATGCGGTCTTCATGATGGCCGGGACTCTCCTCAGCCGTATTCTCGGACTCGCCCGTGAAGTCCTCGTGGCAGCATTCTTCGGGGCAACAAGATTCATGGACGCGTTCAACGTAGCCTACACTCTCTCGAACCTTGCGCGCCAGCTTCTGGCCGAGGGGGCATTGTCGGCGGCATTCGTCCCGGTATTCTCGCAGGCTCTCACGAAAAGCAGGGAGAAAGCTCTTGCCTTAGCGCGGGGAACTATGACCGTCCTTCTAGCGGTAACATGCATAGTCGTGGGACTGGGCATCTTCTTCGCGCCCGGTCTGGTCAGCATAATGGCACCGGGTTTCGACGCTGAGAGTCATTCGCTGGCTGTCGGATTGACGCGGTGGATGTTCCCTTTCCTGATATTCATATCGCTTGAGGCCCTGACGATGGGGGAACTTAACTCGCTCGGTTCATTCTTTGTGCCTGCGTTGTCGCCGGCGTTCAGCAACCTCGTGTTCATCATCACAGCCCCGTTTTTCGCGGCGAGGCTCGGTGTTTACGGTCTGGCATTGTCGGTACTATGCGGAGGATTTGCGCACTTCATGACACAATGGCTTTACGGTTTCAGGATGAAGGCTGTGCTTTACCCCACGCGCCCGGACATGAAGGACCCGGATTTGCGGAGGATAATGAAGCTGTTTCTGCCATACGCGGCGGGACTCTCGCTGAATCAGGTCAACCCTATAATCAGCCGTATGCTCGGCTCGTTCTTGCAGGAAGGCAGCATCTCCGTCCTCAACTACTCCAACAGGATACTGCAGCTCCCTTTAGGCCTGTTCGTGATAGCAATATCTCAGGCTGTATTGCCTCAGTTGTCGCGGGCAAAAGATGACGGGGAATTTGTCGGCACATTGAGGCAGGCTGTGAGGTTCGCGCTGTTCGTGGTGCTTCCTGCGTCATTGGGAGTTATTGCGATTTCGGACGAGTTCGTACACTTGGTGTTTGTGCGCGGGGAATTTGGGGGCTGGGCGTGGTCTGCAACATCATCAACACTTGCCTTCAGCATGCTGGGGCTTCCGGGCATGGCGTGTTCTACTGTGATAATGCGCGCGCTTTATGCCCTGTCTATGCCGCGTGAGGCCTTCAAGGTTACGGCGTTCAGCGTGGGAAGCACTGCCCTGCTGTCGTTCGTGTTAGTGTGGCCGATGGGGTATAACGGTCTTGCGTTAGCTCCGGGAATCGCGTTCACTTTGTCGGGACTCTTGGGACTGTATTACGTGAGGCGGAAACTTGGGCGGCCATTGGGGATAATCACGTGGACACTTGCGGGGGACTATCTCGTTGCGCTTGCTGTGGTTGATGCGTGTGTGCTGGTTTACCGTTGGCTGTGGCCGTATGACACGGGGGCGGGCCTTGGTATTCGTGCGCTGTGGGTGCTGGGAGTTATTGCACTTTGCGCGGGAATGTATGCGGTTGTTACGAGGCTGAAAGGATTTGAGGAATGGGGGTTACTGAGTCAGGCTTTCAGGAGAAAATGAGGCAGGAAAAAGCCGTACTCACAATCAAGGGGTACGGCAAAAATTTTCATGAAAGCAAATCATACCGGTTCGTTGGCTTCGTCTGCATTGCCTTTGTCATCATCACTTTTCAGCAGCTTCGTCAGCCAAGCAAATCCGCTGTCCAGTCCGACTCCTCTTGCCAGAAACAGGGCGGCACCGCTCAGAGCCGGTATGCTGGCAATATAATTCGACAGCATATAAGATACGCTGCGTTTGCTGGCTCTGCCCAGATATGCCGCCGCGAGAGTCTCTAATTTTGTCTTGATGCCCCCGTATTCCATATCACTGAGCTTCTCACACTCGCCTTCCCTGAGAAGAATCGGGATTGCACGTGTCAGAATACCGTAATTGTCGCCTGAGTTTTTCTCTTCCGAGCATTTTTCCTCAAGCACTGCGCGTATGGCAATATACATAGCACGGGTGATTTCGACTTTCTTGTTCTCGAACCTGCTGATGCTCTGTTTTGTTACTCCGAGCCTCCTTGCGAAATCGTCAAGAGTCCACCCGCATATGAGCCGGATAGTCCTTAAGTTATCCTGCAAGAGTTTTATTCTGTCTTCCTCGTTCTGTATTGGCATATGAACAAATCACTTTCCTGAAATAGTCATATTCTAGCACTCAAAAAAATAGCCTGCATGAGAAACGAGTCTCATCAGGCCGATCCTTCGGGAGTAATCTTTATGTCCTGCACTGTTTTATTTCAACACCGGGCAGCTTGTGCTTTGCAGGTTTCATATGCCGCCCGGCCTATTGCCTCCGTGATTGCTGCTGCTGGTGAAGAATGTTCCCGGCCAGAAGATAAGCCGGGAAATCATCCTTACACCTTCAAGAAATTCCTAGCGCAATAACGCCTTAAGAAGCCCCCCGGCTAACTTCGCTATTGCATCGCCGGTCTTCTGGATGGCCTTCTGCCCTGCTGGGGATGCGAGAATCTTCCCGGCATTCGCTGCGATTTTATCGACTGCGCTCGACATTGTGATTCACCTCCTGATTGAATTTGTGTCTCTCCTGTTGCCTTTATGCGAAAAATGTTACAGCATAACGTTCTTATTGTCAAGCGTCTTGTATATTGTTATGTATCATTCATCATCTTAGAACGGGAAGAGCCTAAATGTATTGCGGCGGGGGGTATAATGTCAGAAATTTTCAGGAAAGGTGCTAATCACAATGGCATTCACAGTCTGCGTACTCACAGCGGCGGCCAAACGAGACACATACGTAGCCAGCTACATAGCAGGAGAAGCCCCTGTAACCGGCCATGACGTAATGGAAGAGATGATAGCCAAGCATGACATGCCGCAAAGGAGGGTAATAGCATGGTTCGTGAACAACTACACGCGCCCGCTTGATTGGGTAGTTGATGAGGACGCTACGGTAGAGTTCATCACGTCAACTTCCCCGACAGGTCAGAGAATCTATAAGCGCACATTAGGCTTCGTGTTAATCATAGCGTGTGCTAGGGTCTTGGGACGCAAGGCAGTTTTACGGCATTCAATCGCCGACTCTCATTATTGGGAGTTTGACGACGGCCCGGTGTCTCAGTCAGACGTTGACAGAATCAAAGCCGAAATGAACGACATAATCCGCCGGGACAGTGCCATAACCCGCGAGATTCTCACCATCGACAAAGCAAGAAGAGTCTTTCAGCGTCAGGGAGAGTCTGAGATTGCGGAGCTTTTCGTGAGGGCTAATCTTGACCCGGTGGAAGTCTACAGATGCGGGGATCGTTACGGTTACTTCTGCGGAGAGCCGTTAGCGTCATCAACAGGAGCGTTGAGGATGTTTGATGTTGTGCTGTACGAGCAGGGGATGCTGTTACGTTTCCCGCGTCATGATGCTCCCGAACAGATGCCGGAGCTGAAACTTGAGCCGTCAATGGGAAAAGTATTCTTCGACTATGCGCACTGGCTTCAAGTCCTCGACCTCAATTATCTCAACAAACTTCATCACCGCGTAACAGAAGGACGAATACAGGAACTCATATTGATAGCGGAGGCGTTTCACTCGCAGAGTCTGGGCAACATCGCCGAAGATATAGCGTCGCGCCCGGTCAAAGTCGTAACAATCGCCGGGCCTTCAGGTTCAGGAAAGACGACATTCTCGGAACGCCTGAAGGTTGAACTGATGGTGTGCGGAAAAACCCCCGTAACATTGCCGCTCGATAACTACTTCAAGGAACGCGAGGATTCCCCGAAAGATGAGACGGGTGAATATGACTATGAGAGGCTTGACGCGCTGGACTTGGAGCTTCTGAGGGACAATCTGACGCGCATACTTGGGGGCGAGGAAGTTACTACCCCTGTCTACAACTTCATCACGGGCAAGAAAGAGCCTGGAAAGGTCATCAAGCTGAAGCCGTCGGACGTGCTAATAATGGAGGGCATTCACGGTCTGAACGACGAAATATTGTCCATGATTCCTGAGACGGGACGCTACGGGGTGTTCGTGTCGCCTCTCACGGGTATATGCATTGACCCCCACAACAGGACAAGCACCAGCGACAACAGGCTGTTGCGGAGGATAATCCGGGATTACAGGACGCGCGGGAAGTCGGCACAGGTTACACTCGAAGTCTACCCGAAAGTCATACGGGGGGCAAAAAAGTACATCTTCCCGTACAGGAGTCGTGCCAACGCAATCTTCAACTCATCATTGCCGTATGAGCTTGGTGTGCTGAAACCGTATGTTGAGCCGCTGTTACACACTGTCGACGAGAACTCAAGCGTATTCAGCGAGGCTTTGAGGCTGTTGAACATTCTGCGGTTTGTGCCAGCCCTGAACAATGACGGTATACCCAACAACTCGGTAATCCGGGAGTTTATTGGTGGGAGCTGCCTCGATGTATGACACAGCTCGCGCTTGGACTCTCAGATTTGCCCGAATACAGGTACGAATGCTCTGACGCTCTGGAGTTCTCGCGGACGTTGCCGGACTCGTCCGTGAAGCTGGTGATGACATCTCCGCCCTACAACATCGGGAAGTCCTACGAGACCCGCCGCGACATTCAGGAGTATATCGCTGACTTTAAGCCGCTGATTTCGGAGCTGGTGAGGGTGCTTAGGGATGACGGGAGTATTTGCTGGCAGGTCGGGAATTTTGTTGACGGGGGCGAGATTTTCCCGCTTGATGTGTACTTCTACCCCCTGTTCAAGTCTCACGGCCTCAAGCTCCGCAACCGAATCATCTGGCACTTCGGGCATGGCCTCCACTGCTCACGGAGATTCAGCGGACGCTACGAGGTCATACTCTGGTTCACGAAGTCCAACAGTTACACCTTCAATCTCGACGACGTTCGAGTCCCGTCAAAATATCCCGGCAAGCGTTACTTCAAGGGCGCGAAAAGGGGCGAACTCAGCGGCAACCCCAAAGGCAAGAATCCCGAAGACCTGTGGGAGATGACGATTGACCGCCTCATTGACGACTGGGACGCTCAGGTCTGG
>JAFSKV010000029.1 GCA_017448795.1 Synergistaceae bacterium
CAGCCGACAGCCGACAGCCGACAGCCGATTTTACACGGAAAACCATAGATGTCAACCCTTTCTGGGAGATTGTGAGAACGAGGGAATTATAGCACAGGCGGAAATCTCTCACTTCTTGCGCACAACAAAGCCGCTCAGTATTGCCATCACCGAATACACCGCGCAAATTCACGGAAACCAGTTGCCAGTCATGCCGTATATGATCTGTCTGCCCTGCTTGGGAATATCAAGGTAGATCATGCCCATATGTACCCCCATAACATTCTGCATGTGAAGAGGCCTGCCAATCATAGGATGGGTTGAGGAAAATATCTGCCTCCCTGCCGTTGTAGGCGTACTTGTTTGACGTGTAGTCGGCGCATATCAGGTAGGTGTACTTCACGCCGTCAACCTCAACAATTGGTGTATTGCCGTCGCCTCTTTCTGTTTCCGGCTCTTCCACGTTTGCATGAAACATTTTCTCGTCGTCCGAGCCGTCATGCGGGCAAGAATCGACTTGTCTTCAAGCAACAGGTTGATGTTCTCCACGTCGGTAGCTACTTTCACTGTCTTGTCGCTCGTGGTGATTTTCTCGACTGTGGTCATGCCTATACCTGTTATGACGACTACAGCAATCCCATAGCCTACAGCATTCATCACGGTGTCCCTGCGTATTCCTTCCTCCCAGATGTAATTTGCTACGGAGGCAAACAGCGTAACCACAAACGACACGCCTACCACGCCCGTAACACTCGCAATCTGCATGAGTCCCAAGTTCCAGAACTGAGACACAGACAGCGAAGTCATGACGGAGATGAACGGGTTATCGATGAAGAACTCAGACACAGCCACCGCCGCCGGGAACGCGTAGTAAGCAATGAGTCGTTTTGCCCCGGACTTTCTGCACAGGAAATACACGAGGAAAGGAAACCAAATCCTCACGCCGTTGAGCGAACAGAAGACTTGATTCATGATGTTGAAGTTGTCCTCAACGAGCCCGAAGAACGTAATGTTTGCTGCGATTATCATCCCGGCAAGCATGAAGATTATTGATGACCATTTCGTGCGGTTGTTGATGAACCTGATGAGCGGGACGGCAAATATCCACGCGCATATGGCTGTAGTAGAACGTGTAATCGCTCTCATGACGTCCGTCAGGTCCGAAGAACTCACTGGCAACCCTCGCAAGTTCCGCCGACATTGGCTCAACTTTTGCGTTCGTTACGGCAACACCGCGAGCGGGGACAACTTGAGCATCCGCACCAACATCACCGATTGCGACCGTCCCAGCCTCCTCGTTCACCACGAGTGAGCCTAAATTCTCGCTTGCAGGGGCGTAGGTGTCATCGAGCTTCCAGTTGAGCGGGTTAATACTTATCGCACCCGGAAAAAGGACAGCGGTTCTTGCGTTTGTCTCAACGTTCTTCCTGCCTTCGGTGTTCCCTGAAGTATTTCTTCAGCACGAGCAAAGCTATCATAGAGCCTTGACTGTGTACCGCGATGATGAAAGGACGGCCGTTGTTGCAGTTCTCAAAGTAGTAATCCAGCGCGGCGGTATGTCGTTGTAGGGCATTCCTGAAATCGCAGCATCGGCGTTCCCGGTTTTCTTCCAGACTTCCCCCGCGTAACGCAAACTAGCCTGACGATAATACGGCAAAAACACGTTGGTTGAGTCCTCGAACGTTGTTGCCGGGAATAGTCGGGGGCTTCGATGCATTGCCGCATACCGTCAAGCCAAAGGCAACAACAACGCTCATTGCCAGTGCAAAAACTTTCTTCTTCATGTCTGTCATCCTTCTTTCTGTTAAATGCAGTAATACCTTGTCAGAAAATATGTCCTGTCCCAATCAAGAATCTTCAGCTCAGACTCTTTTGCGGGGTGAATGTTGAACTCGTCGAAAATCATCAGCTCCTTGTCCTTCAAGTCATAGAGCGGCCACTCATGAGCTTTGCCGTCTGGAGAGTCTTCCGCGCTGAGTGATGGGTTGCCGGTCTTTGCGAACTGTACCCACATCTTGCGCAAGGTCTTCGAGAAGGTCTCATCGAACCTTCTCCCCGTAACAAGAGTCTCTTCCGGGTGGTTGAACACGGTCGAAAGTTCAACCGCATGTCCGCTCTTCATTTTTGGAATGGAAGATTCAACCCTGAAGTAGTAGGTGTAGGACTTTCCTCCGGCCTTCGTCTGGTTCTCCGACATTCTGAACAGCGGCGCGATGAAAACGATCTGGTCGAACAGGCGGCTTGTGCTTGTATAGTCAGGGCTAACCTCTTTCACGTCTTTGCAGAAGCTTTCGGCTAACGTCCTCTCTTCCTCAGTAAGTTGAGCCATTTTCTGCGACTTTTGGCTGGCAGCCCATTCGTCATATGAGTCTCCAAAGCCGACAACAAAGTAACCCATTTCGTCCTTAGTGCAGCCCTGCATGAAATCAATGTCTTTTGCCACGCCGTTCGCATAGGCCTCGTAAGGGTCAAGCGGCAGATATTTCCCGTCCCTTTCCGCCCAAACTCGGAGCGTGAGTATGTCTGCTTCGTCAACAAACTTTTTGACATCAAGCTTCTGCAGGTCGGCAACGGTTTTGCAGCCTAATTTTTCCATCAGTTCATTCGTGCAGGCGATGGCTTGTTCGGTTGAGCGGGTGAAGACTGGTGAGCCGCTTTGTGCGATTACGCGCTTGAAGTACTTGTGAGAGCCTTCGATTAGAGGAAGTAGAGAGACGCTTCCGCCGCCAGCAGACTGCCCGAATATTGTGACGTTCTCGGGGTCGCCGCCAAAGTTTGCGATGTTCTCATGTACCCACTTGAGTGCCATAATCTGATCCATAAGTCCCAAGTTCTGAGCGTCAGGGTAATCCTTGCCATCAGGGAGGTGGGATAAGTGGAAGAATCCGAAAACTCCGAGCCTGTATTCGACTGAGACAAGAATGATGTCGGGATTTTCTTTGACAAAATTAGTTCCCTCTTCTCTTGTTTCGACTGTTCCTCCAACCTCGAAAGCTCCGCCGTGAATCCATACCATAACGGGCTTCTTTTTCCCGCTGTCGTCAGCCTTCCACACGTTGAGGTAAAGGCAGTCCTCGCCCTGAACGTAAAGGGAGGCCTTCTGCCACATGTCATTAACCTGGCAGGGACTCTTCCCGTTGTAGTACGCCTCATAAACTGCATCGTCAGGGATAACATCAACCGGAGCTTTCCAGCGGAGTTCACCGACTGGCTGCTTGCCAACAAACGGAATGCCCTTGTACGCGATGACGTTCTCGTTCTTCTTGCCGACGAAAGTACCGTTGATGCACCTGACAGCAAGCGACCTGTCATAATTGCCGTCAGTGATTCGCTTGTTCTCTCCGTAAAGAGCTGTCATTTTCTCTCTCGCCTCGTCCAGTGTTTCGCCAAAGGAACAGCCGCTTAACAGAGCGACCAACAACAACGCGCTTAACAACTTACGCATAACAAACTACCTCCTATAGGGATTTCGTATTGTGAAGGCGAAGAAGCCTTATGCTTTTCAGACTTCCTCGCTTACAGATTGATTTGCCGTTAAAGCATATAGTATTTGGTCAGGAAATAGGTTCTTTCCCAATCCACGATCTTAACTTCGGATTCTTTTGCTGGGTGAATGTCGAACTCATCGAGAACCATCACGTTCTTGTTCTCAAGGTCATAGAGCGACCACTCTTTTGCTTTGCCGTCGGGGGAATCTTTTGCGCTGAGAGAGGGGTTGCCGGTCTTTGCGAACTGAACCCACATTTTGCGCATGGTTCTTGAGAAGGTTTCGTCATACTGTTGTCTTCCGCCGCTCTGTTCGGGGTGGCAGAACAAGATCGGGACTTCTTCAAAATGTGCGGCTTTCAATTCCGGCGAAGATTCCACCCTATAGTAATAGGTGTAGGATTTTCCGCCGCCCTTTGTTTGGCTCTCCGACATTCTGACAGCACCATCAATAAACCAGCTATGTCCGAAAAGACGGCTGTCAGGTTCCCAGCTTTCTACTGCTCCTTCATTGCAGTAGCTCTCGATCCGTACTTTCTCGTCGTCCGTCAGAAGGTGAGCGTACTTCTTCGTCTTTCGATCAGCGGCCCACGCCTTGAAGTTTTCCACTCCCCAGTCAAAGACAAAGCAATTCATCTCGTCCTTGTTGCAGCCTTGAAGAAACGCAATATCCTTCGCTGCTCCGTTTGCGTATGCCTCATAAGGATCCAGTGGCAAATGGTATCCGTCTCTCACGGGGAATATGCGCAACGCGAGAATGTCTCCTGCTGTGTCCACCAACTTACGGGCGTCGACCTTCATCAAGTCAGCAACGGTTTTGCAGCCGAGTGCATTCATCAAGTCATTCGTGCAGGCAATGGCCTCTTCCAACGAATTTGTCTGCGAGGGAGAGCCGCTTTGTGCGATGACGCGCTTGAAGTACTTGTGAGAGCCTTCGATTAGAGGAAGTAGAGAGACGCTTCCGCCGCCAGCAGATTCACCCCAGATCGTAACGTTGTCAGGGTCTCCGCCGAAGTTCGAGATATTTTCGTGAACCCACTTCAACGCCATTCTCTGATCCATCAGTCCTAAATTCTGAGCGTCCGGGTAATCTTTGCCGTCGGGAAGGTGAGACAGGTTGAGGAAACCCAAAGCACCGAGCCTGTACTGGATTGTAACGACGATGACATCTGGATTCTCTTTGATGAACTTGGTGCAGTCAAACACCTCCATTCCCGTTCCGCCAGCCGTGAAAGCACCGCCGTGTATCCATACCATGACGGGCTTTTTCTCCGTGCTCTTATCGTCGGCCTTCCAGACGTTGAGATACAGGCAGTCTTCACCCTGATGTTCACCGATTTCAAGAGACTGGCAGGCATTTTTCCCGAAATAATACGCCTCGTACACGCCATCGTCAGGGGTAACGTCAACCGGAGCTTTCCAGCGCAAAATTTCTACAGGCTGCTTGCCGACAAACGGAATGCCTTTGTACGTGATGACATTCTCCGTTTTTGTGCCGACAAATGTACCGTTGACGCATTTGACCGCAAGCGACTTGTCGTAATCGCCCGTGATTTTCCTGTTTTCGACCTCGAAGACTTTTTTGCCCTCAAAATATGTTGCGTTGGGCTTGGCTGTGTGAATCTCCGTTGCGGGGCAGGTCAGAACGTCCTTGTTCAGAAGGAGGAAATCAGCGTACTTACCTTCCTTTATGCTGCCGCGTTCGTCCTCAATGAACATCTGTTTTGCGCAGTTAATCGTCATGGCCGTAAGTGCCTGCTCGCGAGTAACGAGTTCTTCAGGCCACCACGTAGTCCCATTCTCTGAGTGAAGTACGCCGGTAACAGCAATCTCCATTATGCCGAACGGGTCATCAGGACTGCCGGAAAGTGCGGGATAATCTGAGTGTATTGACGCGGGAATGCCGTAATCAAAGTATGACTTCATGGGATAAGATTTGTCCTCTTGACCTGCGGGAGCCAAGCCATGCTCACGGAGATATTCGGCGGCTTCTGTCGGCATATGGTGCCAGGTAACGCCCGATGTAACATAAATGTTGTGGTCTGCTATGCGCTGATAATCCGGCTGGTTGACGTTGCGGACGTGTACAAGAGTGTTGCGCATTTCAGGCTTGCCGCCGTTGACGAAAGCGTTGACAGCACAGTTGACGGCCTTATTGCCCAGCGCGTGTATGTGTATGGTCAGACCCTTTTCGTTGGCCTTGCGAGTGAGTTCGGTCAACTCTTCTTCCGTCCAGTTGGGAATGCCCTGATGACCGTCGGGATAAAGCGGGTCAACATACCCTGTGCCAGTCTCAACAGTGCCGTCCATGAGGAGCTTAATCCATCTCGGCATTACGCGTTTTGAGGCGAATTTCTTTGCGTCAACAGCTCTGCTCAAAGCCTCATCAACATTCATCCAGCTCTCAATCTCGTAGGGCAGACCAGCTACAAAGTGAAGTTTTCCGGCCATGTCAAGCTGCTGTAGAGCCTTGTAGTAATTAGTGTTGACGAAATAGTTTCCCCAGCCTTCATGGTACATCGTGTAACCTGATGACAGCATATGACGCTCGATGTCCGCTAAGTTTGCTGTGGCCATGTCGAGGGTATACAGATTGTCGAGGAATGAACGCACGTAAGTCTGAGCCTGTTCCGACAGAAAGCCGTTAGGAATGCCGTCAGCGTCAACCCCAATCGCGCCGCCGCGTAATTCTGTCTTGCCCGCCGAGCCGTCTTCCTTCAAGATTCCTGCCTTGACCAGCAAAATTGTGTTAGCCAAAGCTTTGTGGCATTCATCATCAAGGAAGTACATGGGAATATCGCTGCAAATCGCGTCTAACTGCTGACGTGTAGGCAGGTTATCCTTGAAGCGCATGTAATTCCAGCCCTGCCCGAATATGGCCGTTGCACCTTTGTCCTTAGCGTTCTTGACCGCGGCGGGAACAGTTGCCGTCAGAAAGTGATTCGGTTCATCGTCCATGTCAATCATCGTGCCAATCGTTTTGAGTGCGTAACCCAGCATGTAATGAGCGTGTCCGTTGCCGCAGCCGGGCATCACCAGTCCCTTGCCGGTGTAGTCGACAACTTCTGTCTTGCCGTCAACAAACGCCTCAGCACCCTTCCTGTCTCCGACATAGACGTACCTGCCATCTTTTACGGCAAAGGCTTCCGCGATCTTGCCGTCCTCAGCGGTGAAGATCTTTCCGTAGACAACGAGGTCAGCTTTCTTCTTGTAAGCCGCGACTCTCTTCGCAACGTTGGCCTTGATGTTGTTGTAGTAGAACGTGTAGTCGCTCTCATGCCGTCCGTCTGGGCCGAAGAACTCACTCGCAACCGCAGCAAGTTCCGCCGGCATTGGCTCGACTTTGGCATTTGTTACGACAACACCGCGCTCGGGAACAACCTGAGCGTCCGCACCAACATCGCCGATTTCGAGCTTCCCTGTCTTCTCGTTCAGCACAAGCGAACCCAAGTTCTCACTCGCAGGGGCGTAAGTGTCATCAAGTTTCCAGTTCAGCGGGTTAATGCTGATCGCGTTCGGGAAGAGTACAGCAGTCTTTGCGTTCGCCTCAACGTTCTTCTTGCCCTCAGTGTTCCAGCTTACGATGACACCAGTGTCACTCTCGCCCGCCGCAAACTTCAAATGCGGGTTAGCTTCGAGGTAGTCCTTCGTTACAGCGTAACCGATGAGATAGGCCGCAACCATTCTCTTGTAGTAGTCGGGGTGTTCCTTGAAGTACCTTTCCAAGACAATCTTGGCTATGGCTGACCCTTGACTGTGTCCTGCAAGAATGAAAGGCCGTCCGCCGTTGTAGTTCTCGAAGTAGTAATCGAGCGCGGCGGTTATGTCCTCGTAGGGTTTTCCCAGAAGCGCATCGGCAATGTCCCCCGTCTTCTTCCAGACTTCCCCGGCGTATCTCAGGCTCGTCTGCCGGTAGTACGGAAGGAAAACGTTGGTTGACTCCTCGTATGCGCTTGCTTGCAAAGCGTATTGTCCCGGAGCGTTCTCAACCAGCTCAGGGTTGTCCATCTCCGCGTAATCGGGAGCGCCTTCCTTGAAACCCATGTACTCAGTCGCAAGAATATAGAACGTGTCAACGTCCTTCGTTATCTCCGGGACTTTGTACCAGCTTTCCGGCTTTGAATAGTCGGGCGCATTTGAGGCCATGACGGCCATCGCTGACAACACTACCATCAGCAGAGCTGACAATATTGTCGTTACCTTCTTGTGCATTTTTCGCTTCTCCTTTCGAGATTTTTTCAGCACAGTCAAGTAGTTTAGCGATGTCTATCCGTCAAAACAAGATGGTTGCCACAATGTCAAATGCTAGGAGTGTTACATTCTCACTTTCTGCCCCTCATGCAGAAGATGAGCCCCGGCCACAACAATCATATTCCCGTCCTTGAGCTGTCCGCCTGAGATTTCGACATAGCCGTTGTTGTGGGGGGAATTCTGCCTTACACTGACTCGCTTCACGGTGTTGTTCTCACAACGCCACACATAGGACTGGTCGCCGCTCGTAACAATGGCTGTCTGGGGAACTGTGAAGACTTTTTCCCCGCCCTCAGAATCTGACACTTCAACCTCAACGGTAGCGGTCATTCCGGGAAGCAAGGCAACATCTTTCTGCTGAGGCATTACGGCTGTAACCGGGAATGTATTTGTGCTTCTGTCAGCTTGCAAGACGAACTCCTTGAACGTCAGGGGAAAAGACCTGTCGGGGATAGCGTCGAATTTTGCCCGGACTGTAAGCGGGGCGGCAGACGGGGCGGACGCTGCTCTTGATGCCCAGATAACATCATTGTCCGGGACGTTGAAGACGATTTCCAGCGTGGATATGTCCTGAAGGATGAAGATTGTCTGCTTGGCTGTTACGTCTTGGAAGCTCTCTACCATCCTGTCGACAATGACCCCGTCAAACGGCGCCCGGAGCTCGGTATCCTTCAGCGAGTCGCGCACAGCAGTAGCTGCGGCTTTGGCGACATTCAGGGAGGACAGGGCTACGTCCATCTGTGTCTTGTACGTGTCGTAAGTCGAGCGGGGGATGACTCTCTGCTTG
Source organism: Synergistaceae bacterium (assembly GCA_017448795.1). Taxonomy (GTDB): domain Bacteria; phylum Synergistota; class Synergistia; order Synergistales; family Aminobacteriaceae; genus JAFUXM01. Next base: position 8,504 of record JAFSKV010000029.1, read on the forward strand.
TAGAGATTCTCGTAACGCTTGAAGTCAGCCTTTGCGTTCTCATACTGGGACTGAGCCTGAGCCTGCTGGGCCTGAGCCTGCTTGAGCTGTGTCTGGTAGTCGCGGGGGTCTAACGTGGCGAGAAGCTGGCCTTTCCTGACCGAAGCCCCCTTGTCGACCTGAATGCTCCTGACTGGCCCGGACACCCTGAAGGACAAGTCAACGCGCTTCCCTCCCTGCAATGTCCCGTAATACTGCCACAAACCGCCCTTCCCGTTGCTCCTCAGCGTAACGGTCTTCACAGGACGTACAAGCTCTCTCTTGGGAGCTTCAGCCTCTTGTCCGCGCATGTACTCAAGCCCCCTGTACGCGCCAAACACCAAGCCTGCCAGAATGATTATCTCGATAAACCTCTTCATTGTTCATATCACCTTTCTGTTATTCTTCTTCGTCGCCGCCGTCATCGCTACGGTCTTCAGGGTTGGGGACGTTGTAGGCTACTGCTGTCATGACAGGGATAAATACCATCGTGAGAATTGTGCTGACTGTAAGGCCGCCCATAATCGTAACCGCCATAGGCCCGAACATGCTGTCCCAGATTAACGGTATCATTCCGAGAACGGTAGTAACTGCTGACATTGCGACCGGTCTCAGCCTGCTTACACCTGTCTCAACGATGGAGAGATAGCGGTCTTTTCCTGAAGCGAAATCGCTGGCGACTTGGTCAAGAAGGACGATTGAGTTTTTGGCGAGCATTCCCACGAGGCTGAGTATTCCCACGATTGAGAGGAAATCCAGCGGTTTGTGCGCAAGAACGAGACCGAGTACAACTCCTATGACGATGAGGGGTATCGAGCCGAAGATGATGAACGGCTGTCTGAAACCGTTGAACAGGAACACCATGATGGTGAACATGAGCATGAGGCACGGAAGGAACAGTTTTGACATTCCGCCCATAGCATTCTTCTGACTCTCGTCCTCGCCTCCCCATTCGAACCTGTACCCGAACGGCAACGGTATAGCCTCAACCTGAGCGCGTATTCTCTCCTGCATCTCGGAAGTGTTGCCGCCAAGAACGACATCGCTTGCGACTGTGAGGACTCGTCTTCTGTCTCGCCTCATAATCACGTCGTCCTCGTAGGACAGCTCAACGTCCGAAATCACCGAGCCCAGCGTTACGGCTCTGTTTGCTGACGGCGACCACACGGGCAATGACTGCAAGCTCTCAATCCTGTTGCGCTCCTCTGGAATGAGTCCGAACAGAATCGGGAGTGATTTGTTTCCGTCCCTGAACTCCCCGACTGTTACCCCTGAAGTTCCCGCGAGTATGGCATTGTTTATCAGCGGGCGAGTCAGTCCCAAGCTCTGCATTCTGTCCTTGCGAATCTGCGGGCGGAACACCGTAACTCTGTCGTTCCAGTCGAGACGGACGCAGTTGTGTATCGGGTCTCTCTCCATGATCTCGCGTGCTTTCTCTGCCAGACTGCGGAGAACGAGGGGATCATCGCCGTAAAATCTTGCCTCAATGACTGGAGCCATGCTTGAACCTTTCGAGAAGAGTTTGCACACTCCTGTTACTTCGGGCATTTCGTCATCAATGATTCGCTGAGTCTCGCGCAGGATTTCCTGAGGGTCTCCGCCGGGATTGACCTCTACCAGAAGCTCCGAGAAGGCATTATTGGAGTCAGGCGGGGAATACGTCAGCATGAAGCGCAGATTTCCGCTGCCTATTGTGCTTGTGATGTTCTTCACGTCAGGATTTTTCCGCAAACGTTCGGCGAGTTTCTCTGTCATGTCGCGCTGAACGTTGATTGACGTGCCTTCACGTTCCCACAAGTCAGCCACGAAATACATAGCTGTTGATGAAGGGAAGAAGACTTTTTCGACCGACGTAATCAGCGTAACAAGCGAGAAAGCGAACATGATTCCCACGACCGATATTGTCATGAGCCTCCTGTGAAGACAGCCCTCAAGGAACGCCCTGTAAGCCCGGAACAAGAAGCTGTTGTAGGGGTCTCCAGACTGACTCGCGGGCTTGAGCATCAAATTGCCGATGACGGGTGTCGCAGTGATAGCGAGAAGCCAGCTCAGCATCATTGATATTCCCACAACCTGAAGAAGACTCCGGCAGTATTCGCCCGTGTTGTCAGGGGATAATCCTATAGGCGCGAACGCAAGGACAGCGATGACAGTTCCGCCGAGCATCGCCCAGACTGACCCCGATACAGTGTCAGAGGCGGCATCTTCTGCGGACTGCCCGTTCTGGACTCCTATCAGCATTCCTTCAGCGACGACTATAGCATTGTCGACCAGCGAGCCCAGCGCGATAATCATTGCCGCGAGTGAGACCTGCTGTAAGAAAATCCCCTGCTGGTTCATGACTATTAGGGTAGCCGCGACCGTCAGCAACAAAACGATACCAATCATGAAGCCGCTCCTCATTCCCATAAACACGAGCAGGACTCCGACAACGATAACGAGCGACTCAATCAGGTTAATCACAAAGTCGTTGACGGATTTCACGACACCGTCTGACTGCATATAGATTGGGCTAAGTTCCATGCCGATTGGGCAGTCTTCTTCGAGTTCCTCAAGGCGTTTTTCGACGGCCTGACCCATAGTAACGACATTCCCGCCCGTAATCGTTGATATTCCGATTCCGAGAGCAGGCTGACCGTTGAAGTACATCATCATTGTCTGAGGGTTCATGTAATCCCTGCGGATTGTCGCAACGTCCTTGAGCCTGATGAGGTGTCCTTCGCTCCCGCCGATGACAGTCTCGCCGAAATCTCCAACGTTCAGGAGTCCGCCCGTCGGGTTGATGGTAACGTACTGGTCGCCGTAAAAAGTTTTCCCCATAACTGAGAGGGTATTCTGCTGGTTGAGGATGTCGAAAATTGCGGACGACGAGATTCCCAGAGAACGCAGGCGTGAGGACGAAAACTCAACGTAAACGGCTTCAGTCTGCTCACCTACGATGCTGACTTTTGCGACTTCTGGGACTAGCACCAGCTCCTTCTTGAGGAAGTCGGCGTAATCGTACAGCTCCCTCATGGTGTAGCCGTCGCCCGTGAGCGCGTAATATTGGCCGAAAACGTCGCCGAAGTCATTGTTGATTACGACGGTACAGCCGGAAGGTAGGTTGACAAGAGCGTCATTCACTTTCTGGCGGAGACTGTTCCAGATTTGTGGGAGGTCTTCTGCTGTGTACGTGTCCTGAATGTCAACGTAAATAGTTGCTGAACCTGGAGTGCAACGGGAACGGATGTTCTTGATTTCCCCCATAGCCTGTATAGCGTCTTCCATTCGGCTAGCGGCTTCCTGTTCGGCTTCGTAGGCTGTTGAACCCGGGTATATGATTGAGACTACGGCGGTCTTGATGGTGAATGCGGGATCTTCAAGTTTCCCGATGCTGTAGTAGGCTGAGACTCCGCCCAGAGTGATTAAGAGACAAATGAAGAGTACAACGACTGTACGCTTTATGCTCGCGCGGGCAATATCCATGACAAAAATTCCTCTTCCTGTGTGAAACGGTGGGCTGTAATGAAGCTGAATCCCGTGTTACAGCCAGTTAAAACCGTTAGTTTCCTTCTACCTGCTGTATGGCTTCCTTCATGTTGATGGAGAGTCCCTTGCCGTTGAAGCTCTCACGGTTAGGCACGATCATTGCGAACTCGCTTATTATGTCCAGCTCAAGAGTCCCATCCTTCACCGCCAAATCCAGAACATGGCCGCCCTTCTGCCTGTCCTCAGAGATGAAGTGAAGATGCCAGCCCGCAGTGTTCAGACCCTCCATGTAGTCAGGGCAGTACAGAGCGACGACAGTACCCCGGATGTCCGAATACGTGAACTCCCTCTGATCCGTCTTCAGCGCGTCATTGAGGAGCTTGTAGGGTTCTTCCTGTTTCAGCTCACTGCGCACAAGAATGGAAGGCATTAGCCCGGTAATCTTGGCCATGTAGAACTGATTCCGGCCATGTTTACGCACAACCGAGTTCAGGATACTCTTCAGCTCACTCATCGAGTCGGCGTTCACGTTTCCTGCCTTGATGTCAGCGTCAAAGAAGGTTACGTTGGCGAACGGGACTGTCTCATCGTCGGGGGCAACTTCAACGCTTCCGTCCCAGACAGCCCGGTAGACCGTCCCGTCAAGCACAATCATTTCACCGTTGACAGCCTGAAACGTCCCGATGCCAGTATCGCCGTACTGCTTCAGCTCGCCGACCGTTACGACTCCGTCATACTCGCCCTGCATGAGGGACTGCAACAGCGCAACCTGAAACAGTCTGTCGCTCTTCTGTGCCGGGACTTCCTGAGCCGAGGCACTCACAGCAAGTGCCAATGACAACAACAACGCAATAACCAGTTTCTTCATGATGCATCCTCCTAAAATAAAATCCCCCGAACGTTTTACCGTCCGAGGGCATTTCTTCCTTCTCTGCTTCTAGGAACGGCTTTTCCTTCCGAAGGCCGCAATCCCGCCAATGAGGGACGCGAATATCCCCAAGCAAAGCCCTGCGTTACAGCCGCCGCTTGATGAGTCGACTCCGCTGATGTTGCTGTCGCTTCCGTCACCTTCCGCGTTCTCTGCGCTGAACTTCAGGACTTCCGCGTCAGTCCATTCCTCGCAGTCTTCGGATTTCTGAACAGTTATATCATACTCTCCTTTTGGTGTGTAGCCCGCGATTGAGCTGACCGTTATTGTTACTGTCTGGCCGTAATCGCTCGGCGCGGCTGTGTCCTCGCTGGTGGTCCTGACTGTCTCAAGGCTGATGTCGAGATAGTCCCGGTCATCGCTTTCTGTGTCTGACGTTGAGACTGTTCCGTTGAGCTTAACGCCTGAAATCTTCCAGAAGACATCTCCGTTTGACGTGAGCGTGTAAGTCTTTGTTGTCGCGCTCGAAACGATGTTGTCCGGGATTGGCTCAAGCTCGAACGTGGGATCTTCGCCCTCGTAAAATTCATCAACAACAGCCTGCACCTCTTCGTCAGTCAGAGTGATTACTCCGAACGTTGCCGAGTCTGCCACAGCCGCAATCTCATCTGCCGACGCTATCAATGCCGACGGTGAGACCGTGAACGTAACCTTATTCAGCCCGTTGAACAGCGCAATATCATTGACCGAGAAAACGTCCGCTATATCGCTTGGCTCAAGCCCGCTCAGGTCAACAATGGTGTTCAGGTTCGCGCCCGGAATCTTCTGGCGGCCTGACTGACTCAGCAAGCAACCCGTCAGCAAAGCATAGGGGACTTCCTGCCCTGAGTAGCTGAAGTTCGCCGTTATTGTTACGAACGATTCATCACTGTGCGACCTGATGAACGCCGCCATGTCGGTTATCGTCTGGCCAGCTCCGTCCGTGAAGTACATTGGTGTCAGCTGTATATCATCGTCAGCCGCCGCGCTGAACATTCCCGCATTGCTCGACACAACAACGTTGCCTGACGCTTCAGCATCGCCCGGGTTGAAGGCGTAGAACGGATAGAAGCCCGTGTTGTTCCCGCCGTAATCGCGGATCATTGTGCTGTTTGCCTGATAGCGTGCCTCGTGAACTTCATCGAGCGCGTTCTCCGGGTCAATCTCAACATAGAGGTAGTATTGCTTCTTCGATGTCAGGTTCGGTATCCAGTTGAAGACAGCCCAGCCCTTGTTGTTGTTGCTGTCGTTCTTCCAGCCGCCGAGAGACATTGAGACTGTGCCAATAGGAGTCTTCGCTGCTGTCGGGGAATTTTCCGTTGTCCACGAAAGACGGACGTTGAAATTCCCGGTGTCCTTGAAGCTCGCGTTGTACAGAGGCACACGGATTTCGTATTTCTGACCGTTCACAAGCCTGTTGTCCGTGAAGAAAGCAAAGTCAGGCGCGTAGAATCTGATTCCCCTGATCTTCATCGCTGTAAGGTCGTAATCGTTGCCCCTGAAAGTCATACCCTCCTTCACGAATTTGAACGGGAGAAGCAATGCAGGGTCGGCCTTCTGCTGATATATGCTCGACGGTTCCCATAAGCGCGCATAGTTAGTGCTTGAGAGTTCCACCGCCGTTGCAAGAGTCATTGCTCCCTCTTTGGCCACGAATGGCTGCATCTTCACCGTATGATCCGCCGCCTGCATGGCCGTAAGCGCGGAGTTGCCCTGCAAACTGTAGCTGATGCGTTCGGATTTGCTGAACTCCTTTGAGAACGTCTTGGGGTTATCACTGTCAGGCATCTTTATTCCTGTGGCTTTGTCCCCGTTAAACAGCCTGTCGAAGAATGACACAGTTGACGTGAAGCCGCTCGGAGTTACCTTCTTTTCGGTCTGCCGCATGTTGCTGGTAGCCTTCGTGAAAGTTATTCCCGTGTTGTCCAGCGTGTTGCTGAAGCCCCACGTGTTTTCGTCCGCGAGAAGCCCTGACTCGTTGTAGCCTTCGACATCTGCGATCTGGGACGGGTACGAGAAGAAATTTCCCTCCTCATGAAGCGGCTGGTAAAGATCGTCATGCAGAGAGTCCAACGTACGAAGCGCGGCGTTTTCGCTCATCGTGAACGTCAGGAAAAGCTCCTTGTCGCCCTGCACCTCACTGGGATTCACTTGTGTCGAGTCAATCCTAGGCCCCCAAGCAAGCCACATCGGGAGCGGCCTCGTCATCACAGGATAACGCCATATATGCCTCGCCGTGTCAGTGTAGAGAATGGCATCGTGGGTCGTCGCCGTGATGTTCTTGTCGATTGTCGTTGTCGATGTCTCAGAGTTAGTGCGCTGGTCAACAGATTCAACCTTGTCCGTCAAGAAGTCCATCATCTCAGTAAGTCCGGCTGTAGGGCTTTCGGGCTGCCATACTGCGGCTCTTTTCTGCTCTGTGGTCATGTTCCCAACTTTTATGCCGTGAGCAAGATCGCCGATTGCAGACGCGAATCCTACAAGCCCCTTTACTGTCCCGAAGATTCCCTGTACGTTCTGGTTAGTCCCGGTAGGGTCA
>JAFSKV010000030.1 GCA_017448795.1 Synergistaceae bacterium
CCCTCGACACAGTAACAACCTCAAGCGGAATCTCTTTCCCCGACAGTCTGATTGCCTCCTGAGTCATCCTCACCAATCCTCCGCAGCAAGGCACCTCCATTCTCACAAGAGTAACGCTCTTCACGTCATTCACCGCGAAAATCTGCCCCAGCTTCTGCGAGTAGTCCACGCCGTCAAGTTTCGGGCAGGCAATAAGAGTTACCCTCCCGGCCATGAAGTCATCGTGCATCCGTGCGTAAATGTAGGCCGTGCAGTCCGCCGCAAGCAACACGTCAGCCCCGTCAAAGAATGCCGCGTTTACCGGGACAAGTTTCACCTGAAGCGGCCACTGTATACCCTGCCTCATCATCTCGCGTGAGACCTTTGCGCGTTCGACTGCTACAGCATCATATTCCGGGGCTTCGCGCTCCTCAAACGTTATTGCGCCGGTCGGACAATTGGGCAGACAGTCTCCGAGTCCGTCGCAGAAATTCTCGCGGGTGAGCTTGGCTTTACCGTTGATGATGTCGATTGCCCCCTCGTGGCAGGCCTTGGCACAAAGTCCGCAGCCGCTGCATTTGTCCTCGTCAATGTGGATTATCTTCCGTATCATAAGAATACCCCCTGAGATTTTGTGCTGAAAGTATAACCTCAAGGGGACAGAATTTCCGTGTCATCCGCAACAGCTTCACAGCCCCGTCCTAAGCAGGGGTATCACGTTTATCACCGGCTCTTCATACGGATGAATCTTCTTCACGGCCTCAATCACTCTGTCTATGTCTGAGACTAGGCATGTTACTTCGGCTTTGATTTCCGGCTCTTGGCTGACGGCTCCGATTTCCCCGCTGTAAGGATGAGTCCCGTCAAGAGGCCGCCACGTCCCAATGACACGGGAATACGACATGCACGAGTCATAATTGCCGATATGCCCCGCCCCGCATTCCCGCAAAGTCTCCTGCAAGATTTCTAGGTGGGACTCAGGGATGAACACTTCAACCTTGCAGTAATCCGTCATAACAGCACCGAGTACACCGGGCCGGAGGGCTTGAGGTCGCTCTTCATGAGGGACAGCTCATCACATGTCCACGAGAGACGGGGGACTTCACCGAGTTTCCTCACGAGATTTTCTGGAAGGTAAGAGTCCCTGAGACGTGCCAGCGTAAGATGAGCCTGAAACTTTTTCGTGTCCATTTCGAGTCCGTCAATGTCAGACAGAGCGTCATTCACCGTTTTTGCGACATGGCCGAGTTCTGTTGCCCCCTTGTCGCCCGAAAGCCACAACACTCGCGGGCTGTTCAGGTTCGGGAACGCACCAATATATGACAGCTCAACCGTGAAAGGCTCAAAGTGTTTCAGCGGGATTAGTGCTTCCTTCACTTCCTCCGTTACATCGCGGCTGTTCTCACCCAAGAATTTCAGCGTTATGTGAAACTGCGAGCGTCTCACCCAGCGGATTTTCGCGAGCGGGCGTATCTCAGCGAGAAAATTCTCCAGCTCATCGGCCACATTGCCGGGCATCCTCACGGCCACGAACGAGCGTATCAGCTCCGGCATCGCTATAGCACGCTCACGATTTCGTCCATGCTCTTGCGCAGATAATGGCGGTCAGCAGGCATAGCATCATCGGCCGGGTAACCAATCGGGAACAACGCGACAAGGTCATAATCCTTCATGGCCGGGAAAAGCTCCTTAACCTTGGGCGCGTCAAAGTAGCCTACCCAAGTTGTCCCCAAGCCTTCAGCCTCAACGGCAAGCATCATGTGAGTCGCGACTATAACCGCGTCAACGTCAGCAAAATTCCTCCCGTCAGACGGCCTAACGAACGCTCCTTCCTTCATGCCTCCCACAGCAAGCACAACAGGTACGTCCTTCATCCACGCGAACGGGGCGCATGATGTGATTTTGGCGAGGGCTTCGGGGGACTTGATGACCCAGATTTTCACGGGCTGGATGTTCTTGGCGGTCGGGGCGGAGATTCCGGCTTCGATTACGGCGGTGAGTTTGGCCTCATCAACGGGCTTGTCTGAAAACTTGCGGCAAGAGTAGCGCGACTTCACGAGTTCTGAGTATGTCATGTGTCAGTCTCCTTTGCTGGTATAATGCGGAGTCTATCACACGCACAACTCATATCGGAGGGACAAATTACGCGCATGTTCAAACATGAATCACAAGCAGACCTCATTCCCTCAATGTTCATTTCAACGGCTGCGGCTATGATCTTCACTCAGTTTTCAGGATACGCGGCTGTTTTTGCTGACGGAGTGATAACGAGCAGGGTATTGGGCCATGAAGCATATTCGGCAATATCTCTTTTCTCCCACTTCATCAATGTAATCATCATAACGCTTGTATCAATTTCTGTAGCCTCTCAGGTGGTAAGTTCCCAGGCAGTCGGGCGAGGCGAGAAGGACAAAGCCAATTCCGTGTTCACTGTAGCCGTGTTTGTGAACAGTTTGGCGGCACTGTTCTTTGTCGTGATAAGTGTATTCCGGCCGTCAGACATATTCCGGATCGTATGCGGGATAACCCGGACCACTCCCAGCCCTGAAATTTATTCGCAGATGCTCGAATACATACGCGGATTTGTTTTCGGAATACCGTTCTTCATGATGACTCATGTTGTCGTCCCTGCTGTAGTGATAGACGGCGGGAAATCATTAGTCGGCTGGTCGTCCTTAGTGCTTATGGTTACTGACATAGCCGGGGATTTCCTGAATGCTTACGCGCTTGGCGGAGGCGTTTACGGAATGGGACTCGCTACTTCCCTGTCATACATTCTTCAGTTCGCCGTGATTATGCTTCATTTCGTCAGGAAGTCCTCATACTTCACATTGTCTCTGAAGGGCTTTGAGGCCGGGCAGATCCCGGAAATGGTGAAGGCCGCTTCCCCGATATTCATAAAGAAAGCCGCGGAGACTCTCAGGGGAATATTCCTGAGCAGGATGAATCTGTATGTCGCGCTCACCACAGCAGCAATAGCCGCGCAGTCAATACAGAATGACATGTTCAACCTTCTTTTCTGCATAAGCATGGGCGCGGGCAAAACTCTTCTCTCAATGTCCGCGATGTTTTTCGGGGCTGAGGACAGAAGAGGGCTGACCCAGCTTTTCAGGTTCGCGATGAAATTCTCCCTTGCTGTTTCGGGCGCTATAGGCTTGCTGTCATTCATCGGCGCGGACGTTATCGCGGGGTTTTTCACGAAAGAGCCGGAAGTGAGGGAGCTTGCGGTTTTCAGCATAAGATTCATGGCGCTGGGGGTAGTGCTTGATATTCCGTCATTGCTTTTCTCGTGTTACCTTCAGGGGATAAACGAGCGCATATTAGTGAACGTGATAAATGTTGCCGGGCTGTTTGTTCCTGCACTGACAGCTTTTGTTATGGGAATGAGTTTCGGCTCAAGGGGAGTGATGGCTTCCGTCGCTGTAGGAAAACTCCTGCTCATAATCCTTCTGGCTGTGATGATTTTCCTGCGTACAGGCTCGTTGAAGAATTTTACGCTGCTTCCTGAGAATTTCGGCGGCTCTGATGAGGATAACGTTTACACATCTATAACGTCAGAACTTGATGTGATTGTTGAGAGCAGGCTCGCTGAAAGATTCTGCATTGAGCACGGAATAGGCGCGAGGGAGTCAAAACTTGCGGCGTTGTTCATCGAGGAGACAGCCTCAAACATAATCGCTCACGGAAAAGCCAAAGGCCGCAGGGAAGCCAGCGCGGATTACCGTATCTCAGTAAGCGGGGGGAAAATCTCAATCACTCTCCGGGACTGCTGTGAATACTTTGACCCCTCGGCGTTCTATGAGGCACACAAAGACGACTCTCCCGAAAATATATCAGGCATGAGAATTGTGATGAGGCTTGCGGATGACGTGAGATATTTCAGCGCGTTCAACAGCAACAACATAATGATATGCATTGACACGGAGAAAGGGAAGTAAGCCAAACGAAAATCTTGCGTCCTCCTTTGCTGATATAATGCAGGCCTATCACACACAATTTATATCGGAGGGATAATTTACTGCATGTTCAGACGCGAAGCGCAAACCGACCTCATACCGTCAATGTTTGTGTCGACGGCTGTAGCTATGATCTTCACCCAGCTTGCAGGGTACGGGGCTGTTCTCATTGACGGGATAATCACGAGCCGGGCTTTAGGGTATCAGGCGTATTCGGCAATATCGCTTCTTGTGCCGTTCAACGGAGTGCTTCTCCTCATAAGCGGAGCAATCTCTGTAGGCTCCCAAGTCGTAAGCTCACAGTCAGTAGGGCGTGGGGAAAAGGACAAGGCTGTTGCCGCTTTCACCGCCGCTGTGGTTGCTGATGCTGTGATGGCGTTGCTGCTCGTCATTCTGTGCGTCGCATGGCCTTCGGAGATATTCAGAATCTGCGGAGTAACACAAAGCTCACACTCCGAAATTCACCAGCACATGGCAGATTACCTCAGAGGCTTTATGTACGGTATCCCCTTCTTGATGCTGATACAGGTTATCGGCCCGGTTATAGTCATGGACTCAGGCAAGACATTATTCACATCGTCAGCGTTCCTTTTCGGCGGGCTGAATATTGCGGGCGACTGGCTGAACGGCTATGTTCTTCACGGCGGAAACTTCGGCATGGGTCTTGCAACGTCAATATCGTATCTCGCTCAGTTCCTCGTGCTTATGACTCACTTCATGAGGAAAGATTCATACTTCACGGCCTCGCTTAAGGGCTTCGAGTTCTCGCAGGTGCCGGAAATGGTGAAGGCTGCTGGTCCGTCATTCACGCTGAAACTTGCCACTGCACTAAGAGACCTGGCAGTCAACAGAATCAATATACATGTCGCGCTCACGACTGCGGCGATTGCGGCGAGGGGTATACAGAATGACTTGAACACCGTGCTGTTCTGCATAGGGATGGGAATCGGCAAGACCCTTCTCACGATGACGGGGATATTTTACGGAGCTTATGACAGGCGGGGGCTGACTCATCTCTTCTCGTGCGCTATGAGAATGGCGGCGGTAATCGCGGGGGTTGTTGCTGTGATTTCGTTTGCAGGAGCGGAATGGATTGCGGGGTGCTTCACGAGCGATTCAGAAGTCATAGAGCTGTCGGCGTTCAGCATAAGGTGCATGGCGCTGGGGCTTGTGCCTGACACATTATCTGTTGCGCTTCAGCATTACTTGCAGGGAATCAACAGCCGGAAACTGGTCAACGTGATAAATTTTGCTGACAGGTTCATAATCCCCGTAAGCACGGCTTTCGTGATGGGAATGTATTTCGGCTCGGAGGGAATAATGGCATCAATCGCTGTCGGGAAATTCATTCTTGTCGCGCTCCTTGCGGCCTTAGTGTTCTTCCGCACGGGGTCATTGAGGGATTTCATGTTCCTTCCTGACGATTTCGGCGGTGAAAGTTCGGATAACATTTACGCTTCAATCACCGCGCCGGGTGAAGTCATGCGCGAGAGCAGGAGAGCCGAGACATTTTGCCGCAATCACGGTGTCAATGATAGGGACGCTAAACTCATGGCACTGTTTGTTGAGGAGATTGCCGGGAATATCATCGCTCACGGGAAGCCCAAACGCCGGAACAAAGTCAGCGCGGATTACAGGCTCTCGTACAACGACGGGAAAATCTGCATGGCCTTGCGCGACTGCTGTGAATACTTTGACCCTTCAGCGTTCCTCCAGGCAAACCGTGATGATTCCCCCGAAAACATGCCCGGCATAAAAATTGTCATGGGACTGGCTGATGACGTGAGATATTTCAGCGCGTTCAGCAGCAACAACATCATGATATACATTGACGCGGAGAAAGGAGCAGTACATGAAGGAGATACACATTGACGGCTGCCCTGTCATAGGCACGGGGGCATTCGGAAAAGTCTACAGGATTGACGCTGATACTGTCGTGAAGGTCTATGATGACCCGGCGAACCTTCCGCTGATTGAGACGGAGCAGGAGCGTTCACGGCGCGCGTTCATCAAGGGCATTCCCACAGCTATACCGTTCGGGATTGCGAGGATAGGACAGACTTACGGCTCAATGTTCGAGCTTATAGAGGCGCGGAACTGCAACGACTTCCTCATCTCGCACCCGGAGAAGGCTGACAGCCTCATAGCGGAATACGCCGCCTTCATCAGGAAAATACACGCGGTGAAGTCAGAGCCCGGAGAATTTCCCGACGCAAGGGACGTATATCTCGGTTACCTAGAGTGCATGAGGGAATATATCCCCGGAGAAATTTACGGGAGGCTTGCCGGCTTCGTGCGGGCTGTCCCGGAATCGTCAGGCCTCGTTCACGGCGACATCCAGATGAAGAACGTCATGCTGTCGAACGGCGGAATGCTGCTCATCGACATGAACACCATAAGTGCGGGAAGCAGTCTATTCGAGTTCGCCGGGCTCTACAGGACGTACATAGCCTTCAACGAGCGCGATCCGGGCAACTCGGAGAGATTTCTCGGACTGTCAGCGGATATTTGCCGGAAGATATATTACAGGACGGCGAAATTATGCGGGGTTGACCCTGAGAGAAGGGACATTCTGATTCTTGGGTGGCTGAGATTCCTTCATGTCGTAATCGTGGAGCTTTCCTCGCCTGAGAGTCCTGCGGTCAAACCTACACTCGAAACACTAAGGAGGCTTCTTGATGAAGAAAATATACATTAACACGTGCGTACTGCCCCGTTGCCAGCTTGAGACGGCGGGAATTTACCGCGAGGCATTCGGGGACAAAGTATGCTTTGAGCTTCTGCCAATGTTCGACTTGCCGGAGTTCGAGGCCAACCTTGAGGCAAACATTGACTTCCTGCGTGAGGGCTCTGTGAGCTTTCATGAGCCTGTGTTCTGCGTTGAGCATTCAGCCCCCAAAGGCAGCCCGGCATATGAGGAGTCTATGCGCCACATCATGCTGACGAAGAAATACGCGGACATACTTCACCCCGTCCACATGGTCTACCACCTCAACAACTGCGCTGTTACGCCTGAGACGAAAGACTCAATGCTGGCGACATCACTCGAAAATTTGGAGGAGCTTCGCGGGATATTCGGGGGCGTTCAAATCGTTGTGGAAAATGTCGGGACTGATGTTAAGGGCGACAAGCTGTTAGACCAGGAGGAATTTACCGCGCTTTGCAGGGAGAAGGGCTTTGACGTGCTTGTGGACATAGGCCACGCGAACGCTAACTCATGGGACATCCGCAGGCTGATCCACGACCTGAAGAGCCAGATACGCGCCTTCCACCTCCACAACAACGACGGAGTTCACGACCTACACAACCGTCTCAGCAATGGCACGGTGAATTTCGCTGACTTGATGCCCTACATCCGCAGTGAAGTTCCTGAAGCCGACCTAATAATCGAGTACACGAGGCCAGAATATCATGGTCAGCCGTTAATGGAGGACATAGAGACACTATGCACAATGATATAGACGGCAGACAGCTTGCGTACATCTTCGCGAACATGGCCGACTCTGTCTGCATAACCGCGAAGAACGGCGGAATATATTACGCGAACAACAGCGCGTCGGAGCTTTTCGGGTTCGGCGATAAGTCATCAGGCCGCAAAATCTGGGAAGCCATCCCCTTCACCGAGAAGAACGACACGCTCATACAGCTTTTCATCGACGCAGTAACACAGGGCAGGGACATACATTCGCTCGTCAGCTACGAGAACAGCACCGGGAAAATCTTCCGCCTCCACGTCAGCATAACGTATATGACAGAGAGCAGCGGTATATTCGTCATAGTCATACGAGACCTGACGGAGCTTCTGCGCGTGAACTCGGCTTTTGAGCGTTACACATCCCCTGAGATAGCGCGGTATGTCCTCAAGACTCCCGGCGGTGAGAAGCAGGGAGGGCAGCTCCGGGACGTTACGATTCTGATGAGCGACCTTCGGGGCTTCACGGCATTAAGCACGAAACTTTCTGCCGATGTCCTGATAACGATACTCAACCACTACTTCGAGGAAATGATAGCTGTGATAAGACGCTGGGAGGGGACTCTCGTTGAGTTTCTCGGAGACGGCCTGTTTGTCGTGTTCAACGCCCCCAATGATGACAGCAATCACGCGAATCACGCAGTCTCATGCGCTGTTGAGATGGAGAACGCTATGAAGTCCGTCAACGAATGGAACGCCCTCAACGGTTATCCTGCGCTGGAAATGGGCATAGGGATAAATTCCGGGCCTGCTGTCGTGGGGAACATAGGCTCAGACGTGAGGATGAAGTACGGCTGCATGGGTGAGACTGTGAATCTTGCCGGGCGTGTTGAAACTTTCACGGTTGGCGGACAGGTGTATATCTCCGAGCGGACGAGGGCGAAAATCACGGAGGAGCTTTTCACGTCAGGCGAGCAGAGCTTCATGCCCAAGGGTGCGGCGAGTCCCATGAAGATTTTTGCGGTTGGCGGGATCGGGGACATCCGCATTCTTCACAGGGACTGCGTCATGAGGGATGTCGCGAAGAAGGCGGCTGTGTCATTCTCGTTGCTTGAGGGGAAAAATGTCGGCGATGAGAGATATTCCGGCCATGTGGTGAAATTGTCCGATGATGAGCGTTGCGCTGTTCTTGAGACTGAGGCGGACGTTGCGGCCATGCAGAATATACTGCTCGACATAGGCGGCCCTCTCTACGCAAAAGCACTCAGCAATGACGGAGGGAACATCACAATATGCTTCACGTCAAAGCCTGACTGTTTCGGCGAATGGGTAAAATCCCTGTAGGGTCAACAAAAAAACGGCCTCCCATTTTGCTGAGAGACCGTTTAATTTTTCCCGTGTTACTGTGTTACTCCTGCGACCAGCCTGCGTCCTTAAAGGCTTCCGCGAACGGGTTGTACTCAAGTTTCTCGCCGTCTTCCTCATAGCCTGTTGTGTCTTTGACCTGACGGCCTCCGCGTCCTTTGCCCCTGCGGTCTCTGCGGTCTGAACGGTCGCCTCTGGACTCAGGCCTTCCGGGTTCGCGTTCCTCACGTGCCGGGGTCGGCTCAGGTTCCGGGGCCGGCTCAAGCGCGCTGAGTGAGAGCCTCATTCTGCGCTGTTCGGGGCTGACCTCAAGGACTCTGGCTGTAACTTCCTGGCCTTCCGTGAGAACGTCGCCGGGCTTGTCGACCCTTCTGCGGCTCAGCTGGGAGATGTGAATCAGTGCCTCGACTCCCTCCTCAACCTCAACGAACGCCCCAAAGTCAGCAAGGCGCACAACCTTGACGGCAATATCCTGTCCGGGAAGATACTTCTTGTCGATGTCGCTCCAAGGATCATGAAGCTGCTTGCAACCCAAGCTGATGCGGCGTTTCTCCGTATCAACGTCAAGTACGAGGACTTCAAGCTCCTGACCCCTCTTGAGGACATCACGGGGCTTCTTGATTCTCGTCCACGAAATATCGCCCACATGAACGAGTCCCTCAATGCCCGGCTCAAGCTCAACGAATGCGCCGAAATCCGTAAGGTTCGTTACAGTGCCGTTCATGACATCGTCCTTGTGGATTCTCTCGCCCACAGTGTCCCAAGGATCGCCCGATACCTGCTTGATGCTGAGGCTGATTCTGTCCTTGTCGCGCTCGATGCCGATTACCTTCACCGTAACTTTGTCGCCCTTCTTGAACATGTCCTTGAGCTTGAAGGAACGCTTCCACGTGATTTCCGTCAGGTGAACAAGCCCGTCCATCTCGCCGAGATTCACGAACACGCCGAAATCCGTAAGGCTTGACACTTCACCTTCGAGAATGTCGCCCTCGTGGACTCTCTCGTAGAACTTGGCTTTGCGCTCGGCTTCGGCTTCCTCAAGGAGTACCCTGCGCGAGAACACGAGCCTGTGCTTGCGCTTGTCGTGGTCTAGGACTTTCACTGTGAGGGTCTGGCCGACGAAATTCTGAGGGTTCGCGCCCCTTCCCGCTAGCGTGAGCTGTGATACGGGTATGAATCCTTCGAGTCCTCCCGCGTTCACCATGAGACCGCCCTTTACCCGGCTGATTCCCTTGACATCGATAACGGGATTTTCCTTCAGCCTGGCTTCCAGAGCCTCCCATCGCCTGTCTGCCTCGTGCCTCCACCGTGAAAGCAAGAGCTGCGCGTCGTCGCCGTCCCTTACGCTGACAACCTCGACTTCGATAACGTCGCCGGGCTTGGGTTCTGATCCTTCCTCCTCAATGAGAGCATGGTTTGTGTACTCCCTCATAGGAAGGACTCCCTCGCACTTGAAACCGACATCAACGAGGAATCCGCTGTCGTTCCTGCTGATTACGGTGCCTTTGCGTATCTCGCCGCGGCGTAGGTGGACGTTGTCGCCGTACTTGTCAAGTGCTTCCTGCATCGTCTCAGGCTCATGAGCTTCCTGCGCCGGTGCTGACTCTGCCGCCTGTGATGGTGCTGCTTCTGCTGCTGACTGTGTTACTTCCTGCGCTGCTTCCTGCATAACTTCCTGCTGATTCTCCATCAGTAAAACAATACCCCCTGTTAATTCCTGCTTTTGCCGCAATAAATTTTGTTTTATGATTAAGCCTTCCGGTCCTGCCGTCGGGCAAATATCAACGATATTCTTTCCTTTACCCTGTCTATGAGCCATTCGGGAGTGCTTGCCCCCGCCGCTATGCCTAACGCGTTTTTCCCTGAAAGCCAGCCGGAATTTGCTTCGGTCTCTTTCTCGTCCTCAACCCACAGGACATTAACGCCCTCAGACTCCAGAATGTCGCGGAGCTTCCCTGTGTTCGCGCTGGATTTCCCGCCGATGAGAACAACGCCGTCAACGTGATTGTTCCTGACGAGTTCACGCACGGCTTCCTGACGCTGGGCGGTGGCCTTGCAGATTGTGTTGCAGACTCTGAGCTCTGATGATTTCCCCGTGAGAATGCCTGCTATACGTTCGAGCCTTTCCTCGCGCTGTGTAGTCTGGGAGATTAACGCTGTCTTTGCGTGGAAATTCACACATGATGCCTCGTTTTCGTCCGCTATGACCTGCGCGCTGTCTTTGTCTGAGACATGGCCGAGTATGCCCTTGATTTCCGGGTGGTTCTTGTCGCCCAACAGTACAACATGATAGCCTTCCTGCGACAGCATGGCCGCCTTCTCCTGCGCTTTCCTGACGAAAGGGCATGTCATATCCTCGACATCAACACCCCTTGCCCTGAGTCTCTCTATGACTTCAAGCGGCTCACCGTGTGCGCGGATTAAGACCTTTGCCCCTGAAGGTATCTCGCTGTCATTCCCTGCGACTCTCAGCCCCATAGCCTCAAGACGTGAGACTTCCTGCGGGTTGTGGATGGGAAGGCCTATAGTCCAGACTTCAGGATTGTCCTTCAGAGCGTCAGATATAGCGTCAACCGCCCGCTTTACACCAAAGCAGAAACCGGCATGTTCGGCCATGATTATCATCTATGATGCGTCCTCTTTGTGTATATGTTTGATGATTGCGCTGATGATCTCTTCCTCATGGCTTGACTCTGACATGTCGAACCAAACGGCAGGCGTGAACTTCTTGAACCAAGTCTGCTGTCTCCGGCAGAATGCCTTAGTCCGCGAAATTGAGACCTCAAGCGCGCCGTCCAGTGAGATTTTCCCCCTGTGACAGTCTATAAGCTCCTTGTAGCCGAGTCCCTTCAAGGGATTATACCTGTCATCGTAGCCGTTTTTCATGAGCCACTCAACTTCAGCCGGGAAATCAGATGAATATTCCTGCTCAAGACGAATCTCAATCCGCCGGAAAAGTTCTTCCCTTGAGCGCGACAATCCTATATACAGCACATCAAAACCGTAATCGCGTTTTTCTCCCTCGCTGTAAATCCGGGACGGTGCTTTTCCTGTCAGCTCGAATATCTCCAATGCCCGCGTAACTCTCTGCACATCGTTCTTGTGAAGCCGCCCCGCTGTGTCCGGGTCAACCTCTGCAAGCCTCATGTGCAGCAATTCCGCCCCCTGAGAGTTTGCAAGAGCCTCATATTTTTCCCGCACGTCAGAATCAGAAGGCAGGTCTGCGTTGAGTGAAGCGTGAAACAATGCGTTGTAGTAGAAGGGAGTCCCGCCCACAAAGAGGGGGATTTTCTTCCTCGCGTAAATTCTTGAGGCGGCCTGTGAGGCTTTCTCCGCGAAGTCTGAGACTGTGAATTTCTCGTCAGGGTCAGCTATGTCGATCAGGTGATGGGGAATTTCCCTGCGCGATGAGGCTGATACTTTGTCAGTGCCCGCGTCCATGTAACGATAGACCTGTCTTGAGTCTACAGATATGATTTCAGCGTTAATCTTCTCTGCAACGGATAAGCTGAGGGCGGTTTTCCCTACGGCTGTAGCTCCGATTAAAGCAACCACGGGCTGCCTGTTCATGAAAGTAGCAAGACCTCGTCAAAAAACGTGATAGATACAAAGCAGTGTGAATTATAACATAAACTTGCGGATTGCAAGGGTATAATACGGTCAAAATCAGGAAGGTGATACACAAATGGACAGGAAATATCCTCCGCTTGAGATTGCCGCGCCCGTAATGTTCGCGTTTGTGTTTGCGGTCATGCTGATATTCTCGCGCTTTGAGCCTAATGTTGAGGATGTTGACGCTGCATATGTCAGGGAGCATTCAGGGGAAGCGGGGTATGTTCTTGTTGACGCGAGGCCCGAAGAGTCATACTTGGGGAAGTCGCCCCGTCCTGGAGTACCTGGGGGGCATATTCCGTCGGCGGTGAACTTCCCACTTGAGAATCTCACAGGCAGGACGGATATTGTTGCGGGTCTTTTGTCGAAAGCCGGAATAACGAAGGGCAAGACCATAATACTTTACTGCAACACTGGCGTATTGTCCGGGAGATTTGCAGACCAGCTTGTGAGGAGGTTCAACTTCTCGCCGTCGCGTGTCAAGAATTACAGAGGCAGCACGGTTGAATGGGTGCAAGACCCGCGCAATGTGTTACTGCCTCCGGAGCATGAGACGGGTTTTGCTGAGGACACGGAGTCTGCTGTATTCCGCGGGAAGTAATGGGAAGCTGACGGGTTCGCGCATTCAAAGCCTGCCTTCATGTGATAATTCTTAACGGGAGATGATATTTTGACAGTACCAATCTTAGACTTGCCGCGCTCATTCTGTGAGATAAAGCCGGAAGTTCTAGCGGCAGCAGAAAGAATCTTTGACGCACAGAGTTTCATTCTCGGCCAAGAAGTCAGGACGTTCGAGGCACATTGCGAGTCATATCTCGGTGTCCCTGAAGGCTCATGTATCGGGTGTGCTTCCGGGACTGATGCGCTGTTGCTTGGACTCATGTCGTGCGACATCAAGCCCGGCGATGAGGTAATAACTACACCTTTCACGTTCTTTGCGACGGCCGGGACTATAGCACGTCTCGGAGCTGTTCCCGTTTTCGCGGACGTTGACCCGTCAACCTACAACATAGACATTGACGCGGCCATGAACAAAATCACCACCAAGACGCGGGCATTCCTTCCCGTTCATCTTTTCGGGCAGATGACACCGATTGAGGGCGTAATCAGTGAGCTTCACGGGCGTGGTATCGCTGTCATTGAGGACACTGCGCAGGCGTTCGGGGCGGTTCGTTTTGCTGACGGGGGAATCTTGCGGGCCGGGACTGTCGGGGATGTTGGGTGCTGCTCGTTCTTCCCGACGAAGAATCTCGGAGGCTGCGGAGACGGGGGAATGGTCGTAACAGTCGACAAGAATCGCGCTGACCGTCTCAGGAGGCTTCGTGTTCACGGCTCAGGGACAACGTACTATCACGACGAAATCGGCATAAACTCCCGGCTTGATGCGATACAGGCCGCAATCCTTGACATAAAGCTAGCGCACCTCGAGGCGTGGAACGAGGAGCGCAGGAAGGCCGCCGAATATTACCGCCTGCTGTTCAAGGCGTATGACGTGCAGGAGTTCATCACCGCGCCCGTTGAGCTTGGGGGCAACAGGCACATATATCACCAGTATGTTGTGAGGGTGAGTGAAAGGCGTGATGACCTGATGGAGTACCTTAACGCTGAGGGATTCGGTGTGAGGGTTTACTATCCTTTGCCGCTGCACCTTCAGCCTTGCTTTGAGTACTTGGGCTGCAAGGAGGGGGATTTCCCGGTCAGCGAAAAGTTGTCGCGTGAAGTTCTCGCCCTGCCAGTTTTTCCTGGGCTGACTCAGGACGAACAGGAGCAGTTAGTCGCAAAGATAGCCGCGTTCTTCAGGAAGTAAGACCGAGTCCATAAGGCAAGAAATATCCTCCCCCGTTCAGCAATGAGGGAGGACTTTCTCATCATCAAGCGTAATATCTCCGCGTCCGTTACTCTGCGTGAAGCGTGAACAGCGAGATTTCCGACGGGTCAAAGACTCTCATCGGGAAGCCGTCCCACTGTGATGTTCCCGGACTCACGTAGAGCCTCATTCCGTCAACGTCATACCAGCCGCGAACGAATCCGTTGTTGAAGCGTCGTGTCAGCTCGTAGACCACCGGGAACTGCCCGCCGTGTGTGTGTCCTGAGACTTGGAGGGCGATGGAGTGCTTTGCGTTTTCGCGGGCGAATCTGGGCTGATGATCCATGAGTATCACAGGCACATTCTCCGGGAGTCCCTCAAGGGCGCGGGGCGTGTCATGATTTCCGCCTGTAGGATCCGGGACTCCTGCGATGACGAGGCGAGAGTTTCCCGACGTGATTATGACGCTCTCATTGTCGAGCCATTTCACACCGAAGCCCGCAATAGTCTCAAGCCAGCCTGCGAGGTCGTAATAGTATTCATGATTGCCTGTTACGGCGAGGACTCCGAATTTTGCCCGCAATCCTGAGAGCGGCTCAAGGTCATATTTCCGCCGTGCTACATGGCCGTCAACGAAATCACCCGGTATCAATATCACGTCCGGGCTGAGTGCGTTTGTCCTGTTCACGACTTCCTGAACGAACGGCCTTCTGTTCACCGAGCCTGTGTGAATGTCAACGAGCATTGCTACTTTGAGGCCGTCAAGCTCCCTGCCAAGCCCCGGAATTTTCACGTCATGGCGGACGACATCGGGTACTCTCGTTCCTGCGTATATCCCGTAAATTGTCGTGATGACAGCAAGGACAAGCACAGTGAGTGAGGCATGATGAGCGGGGAATTTTGCGCGTGAAAATATCTTCCACAGGACGAAGATAACATCTTTTGCGAGGCAGATTATAGCGGCGGCTATCATGAAGCTGAACATTGCCGACAAAAGCAGGGCGATATTGCGGGGCAGTTCCAGTATGTCGAAGCCGGAAGGTGTCGAACGTAGGAGGAAGAGTTTTGCGAGGCCTGAGACTGTGAGGAGTGCCAGTAACAATTTCACCAGTGCGGGGACTTTGAGGGGTATTGCCATGCTTAGGACGGTATACAGGCATATGAGGCAGGGTACTAACATGAAGGGATTGAACATAGGCTACAGCTCCTGTTTTTGCGGGGAATTATACAGGGTTGACGGGGCTTTAAGCAAACACAGACCCTCCATGTCTTGGGCAAAAAATCAGCCCCGCCCGGAAATTTTCTCCCGGACAGGGTTTCACTAGCCACTAGCCACTGTTCACTAATCACTAGCCTTTACGCCGACTTCTCCATTGCCGGGACTTTCTCGCCCGTGTTAATGCATTTCGCCGGGCAAACCTTAGCGCACACTCCGCACTTAATGCAGTTGTCCTGATTGATGACCGCCAAATCATTCACCATGTCGATCGTCTGCTTCGGGCACTTCTTCGAGCAAAGAGTACACCCTATGCACCCAGCACTGCACACGCTCTTGACCGCCGGGCCCTTCCAGTGAGAATTGCACGCCACAATCACATCCGCCGTAACAGGAACAAGCGTGAAGACTCCCTTCGGGCAGTTCTCGACACAAGCACCGCATCCCACACACTTCGACACGTCAACCTTCGGCAGTCCGTCCGAGCCCATCGACAGCGCGCCAAACTGGCACACACTCACGCACGTACCCAGCCCAATGCACCCGAAAGGACACGAGTTAGGCGAGCCTCCGGGAATAACAGCCGCGCTCTTGCAGTCGTGTATTCCGTCATAGGTCAGCTGACGCGGGGAAGCCTCACACGTTCCCTTGCACTTCAGGAACGCCCGCATTGGCACAGAAGCTCCGGCCTCAACTCCCATTATCGCCGCGATTTTCTCCGCAACTGGCGCGCCCCCTACACTGCACTTGTTGACCGCCGCACCGTCATTCACGACTCCTGAAGCGTAACCATCACAGCCGGGATAGCCGCATCCCCCGCAGTTCGCACCGGGCAGTGCCGCGCGTATCAGCCCGATTCTCTCGTCCTGGTGTACACGGAAGACTATTGACGCGATCGCAAGCAAGACACCGAATATTCCGCCCATAATCCCCATCAACGCGAGCGGAGTTACCATTGTGTGCATTATGTCCATGTTCCCGCCTCCTTACTTTATGATTCCAGTGAAGCCCATGAAGGCAATCGACATAAGCCCCGCCGTGATTAACGCCATAGGAAGACCCTGCAAGCTGTCCGGGATTCCCTCGTTGGTCTCTATGCGCTCACGGATCCCGGCCATGAGTGATATTGCCAGAAGGAAGCCCAGCGATGAGCCGAGAGCGTTCACCAGTGCCGGAACAAGTCCGTAGCCCTCGTTCATGTTGAGGACTGCCACGCCCAGAACCGCGCAGTTTGTCGTGATGAGGGGCAGGAAGATTCCCAGCGACTTATACAGCACGGGATTCAATTTCTTCAACGCCAATTCCACGAACTGAACCAGAGCCGCAATAACGAGGATGAACGATAGCGTGTAAAGATACTCAAGGTGAAGCGGGACAAGAAGGTAGTTGTACGTCAGCCATGTCATCATTGACGCAAGCACTATGACGAAGACGACCGCCGCGCCCATTCCCTGAGCCGTCTTGAGCTTGGAGCTTACCCCCATGAACGGACAGCACCCCAAGAAACGCGAGAGCAGTATGTTGTGTACGAAGATTGAGCTGACGAAGAGGAGGAACAATTCTGTCATAGTCATTAGGATTTCGCCTCCTCACAGTCTGATGCGTCCTTCTGGCAGAACTTGGCCATTATGCACGAACCGCACCCCATAGGCCGGGCCTCAGCAGGTGTCGCGCCGAGTCCCTTCATCCTTGCCGCCCTCGCCTGAATCGCCCTGAACGCCCCCATGCAGCAGCCGAGAATGATGAAGCCTCCCGGAGCTAACACAATCAGCATGGCCGGCTCAAAGCTCACGACAGGATTCCCGAACCACGTCCCGGCCCCGAAAATCTCACGCACCGACCCAAGGAACATAAGCGCGATCGTGAAGCCGAGTCCCATTCCCACGCCGTCAAGCGCTGACTCAAACACGCCGTTCTTTGACGCGAAAGCCTCAGCCCGCGCGAGGATGATGCAGTTGACCACAATCAGGGGGATGAAGATACCAAGCGACTTGTTCAGCTCCGGCGCAAATCCCTTCATGAGGAACTCGATAACCGTAACGAACCCGGCGATTACCACGATGAATATCGGGATGCGGACCTCGTCAGGCACCATCTTGCGCAGAAGCGAGATGACGGCGTTTGACGCGATTAACACGAAAGTTGCGGCGATTCCCATTCCGAGACCGTTGGCGACGCTTGTTGTTACCGCGAGCGTGGGACAAAGCCCGATGCACTGCACGAACGTGGGATTTTCCGCGAGTATTCCGTTAGTGATGATTCTGAATTTACCCTGGCTCAACTCTACTCAGCCCCCTTCAGATTTTTGCTCCAGTAATCGACAGCTCCGTTCACTCCGTCTGTTACCGCGTTGGACGTTATCGTCGCACCTGAAATCGCGGCTATCTCGTCAGGATTCGACGCTGAACCCTTCACGACCTTCAGCGGGAGCTTGTCCTTGTCGTTGAACTGCGTGTAAAATTCCGGCTCTGTTGACTTTGCTCCGAGTCCCGGCGTCTCCGAGTGGCTCAGAATGTTGATGGCCTTCACAGCCCCGTCCTTCGTGATTCCGACAACGAACCCGACCATTCCGCCGTAACCCTTTGAGCTGACATTCACGCACCAGCCCACGACTCCCGACTCGTCCATAGCCTTCACGACTCCCGTAACGAAATCGTCAGGCTTCACTTCCGCGTCCTCGAAAGTTTTTCCCGCCGGCATGACCAGACGGTAGGCTTCATTCTTGGCGGCTATTTCTGCCTGGAGGATTGCCTTGCTTGTTACGTTCTCGACCAGTCCGAGCAGTATTCCCGTTACCGCTGTTACCGCAAAGAGAGTCCCCCCCAAGTGAAGGGCTTTCCTCAATGCGTCATTGAATGATACTTTGTCTGACATGACTATTTGCCCCCCATTCTCTTGAAGAAGTTGCTCTTTGGCGCGCCGAGAGTCCGCGACTCTGTGTACTTGTCGATTAACGGGACTGCCACGTTCATTATGAGGATTGAGAACGACACGCCTTCAGGGTAGCCGCCCCATGTCCTGATTAGCGCCGTCAGCAAGCCGCAGCCGAACGCGTAGATGAACTGCCCCTTCTCTGTCATCGGTGAAGTCGTGTAGTCGGTGGCCATGAAGATAGCACCAAGAAGGAGTCCTCCCGTCAGAATCTCATGAACCGGGAACATTCCGCCGCCGTGCCCGAAAAGCGCGGACAATATCGCGGTCGTGAGAATGTAGGTCAGGGGGATGCGAGCTGAGATTACGCCCTCCCAGACGAGATAAGCCCCGCCGATGATGAGGAGGATTGCGCTGGTCTCGCCGATACAGCCCCCCATGTCGCCGACAATGAGATTCCACCACGACAGGTTAGCGGGCAGTGTCCCGGCCTTCATCGCCGCAAGAGGTGTAGCCCCTGAGATTCCCTGAACCGTCCACGTTGTCATTGCTGTCGGCCATGATATGAGCATCATTGCGCGGGCGGCCAGAGCAGGGTTGACGATGTTGCAGCCTATTCCGCCGTAGAACTGCTTGACGATGATCACCGCGAAGACTGAGCCGCATATTGCCATCCAGATTGGTATCGTCGGAGGAAGGTTGTACGCTAGGAGTAGCCCGGTAACAACAGCGGACAGATCCCCGGTAGTGTCCTTGCGATGCATGACGTACTTGTTCCAGCACCACTCACTGAGAGCGCAGGCCGCTACACACGCGATTATGACCAGAAGCGAGCGCAGTCCCAGAAGGTACACTCCCATGATTCCGGCGGGCAGGAGCGAGTATATGACCATGCCCATGATTTTCCGCGTGGTGAACTCGGAGTGAATATGCGGGGATGTTGATACTACGAGTTTTTCTGACATGATTACTGTTTCGCCTCCTGTTTCGCTTTTGACTGGGCCGCCGCTTTCTTCCTGAGGGCGTTCACGGACGCTTTGCCTTCCTTCATGGCCTGCGCGAGATGCCTTGAAGCCGGGCAGACGTACGAGCAGCACCCGCACTCTATGCAGTTCATCCCGCAGTGAGCCTCGAACTTCTCGTAGTCCCTCAGCCTCACAGCGTGGTCAAGGACTGTCGGCTCAAGGTGCATGGGGCAGACCTCGACGCATTTCCCGCAGCGTATGCAGGCTGACTCGTCGGCAATATAGGCGAGCTTCTTTGTGAGTGCGAGGATTCCTGACGTTCCTTTGACGACCGGGACATCGATTGAGCGCATGGCTATTCCCATCATCGGGCCGCCTGATAGAATCTTCACGGGCTCTTCCTTGAAGCCTCCGCATTCGTGGATTAGGTCGCGGACGTTCAGCCCAAGAGGAACGCGCAGGTTCTTGGGCTCGGCTATAGCATCACCCGACACGGTAACGATACGTTCCTGCACAGGTCGGCCGTTCTCGATTGCGTCCCAAATCTGCCAGACTGTGCGGGCGTTGAGGACTATGCACCCCACGTCAGCAGGCAGAGCCGGGACTAGCGGTACTTCCCTTCCTGTTACGGATAGGATGAGCATCTTTTCCGCGCCTTGTGGGTACTTGACCTTGACGGGCATAACCCGGATTTTTGGGTTCTTGTTGTGGGCGGTCATGGTGGCGATTGCTTCAGGCTTGTTGCTCTCGATGGCGATTACTCCTTCGGCCTGCGGGAAAATCTCAAGCACGAACTCAAGCCCCCGTATAATCTCGTCGGGACTCTCAATCATGAGCCTGTTGTCGCAGTTGAGGAACGGCTCACACTCTGCGGCGTTGATGATTACGTGGTCGATGGGCTTGTCTTTGGGCGGCGAGAGCTTGACGTGTGTCGGGAAACATGCTCCCCCAAGCCCGACGAGTCCGGCCTCGCGTATCAGCTTCACGTAGTCGGAAGGTGTCGGCTTGTGTCCCAGCGCGTCATGAAGTGAAGGAGCGGGGGTATATTTCCCGTCGCTCTCAACTACAACGCTCAACTCCATTGCACCAGTGAAGGCCATGCGCGGCTCGACTGCTTTGACTGTCCCGGAGACCGCTGAATATTTCGGGGCTGAGACGAAAGCGTCAACGTCGCCTATCTTCTGGCCTGCAAGGACGGTATCGCCTTTCTTGACGAGCGGCTTGCATGGTGCGCCGATATGGAGGGCCATCGGGTAAACGAACTCACGCGAATCTTCCGGCCTGAAAGTTTCTATGGCCTTGTTTTCGGTGAGAGCTTTGCCTTCAGGAGGATGGACTCCCCCTAAGAATGTAGGCAGGTTCATAGTGGTACAAACACTCCCCTCAATAGTTTTGTGGAATGATTGTATTATAGCGTAACTAGCGGGAAAAATTGAGGCGGTGAAGAATGGGAATGACCGTGAGATTTCTTGCGGCAAAAAAATACCCCCCTCACAACCGCAAGGGGGGCATCTCATAGCTTGCCTGACGCTCTAACGCCGCTTCATCAACGCGAGTCCCAGCACCACAATCCCGGCCATGACTCCGAGCCCGGCACTGCATCCTCCGCTTGAGCTTGACCCGACTCCCGTATCACTTCCCGCGCTCCCGTAGATTATGTCCGTCAATGGGTACTCCTGTCCGTACACCTGAAGCAGGAAGCCCACGCCGTTTTTCAGGTCATTGGGGTTGATGCGGAAGTGCAGCTTGTGATCTTCCTCCGGGAACATCGCGAAATGCTCCTTCACGAACACCAGGCCTATATCAGAGTCCGTGATCTCCGTAACGTCCTTGCTCGCCGATTCAGCTTTCAGCGCGTAGCCTATGATAACCGCGTCCGTCATGAGGTATTCGCCGCCGCAAATTTCCCGGCAGATGTCGTCCTCGTGTACTGCGTCTCAAGCTGTGTCCTGTCGAACGGTATCGAGTCCGTGTTCGATATGCCTATCTGGAAGTACGCCATGTTGTTCCCGCCGTAATCGAGGATTTTATCGGCTGAGTCCTTCCTCTCCTCGTGGACTTCGTCAATTTCATTGTCGTCTTTTCCGTGGTGTACTTCAGCTCCTTCGAGTATGACAGCCTGACCTTGAACGGTTTGGCAGGAACGAAGCTCGCGTTGTACACAGGAATCGTGATCTTGTACTTCACGCCGTTCATGAGGAGGTTGCTGCTCTCAATGTTGTAGTCAGCGACGGTGTACCTTATGCCCCTTCCCCTGATTGCTGTGGGGTCGTTGTCGTTCACATCGAACTGCGCATAAGTCTTGCCCGTACCCGTAAGCACGTAGTTGAACTTCTCAGGCAGAAGGAACGACGGATCAGGCTTCTGCGAGTAAAGGCTGTTGCCTCCCCACAAAGCGTCAATCGTCCTGAAACCCAGCACGGCAAACCCTACCATAGTCGCCCCCGTAACATCAAGGTATGGCTCAAACCTTGCCGTGAACTGCGCGCCGCTTAAAGCAGTGGGAATGTTGACCGTGATGCTCTCCTTGCTCGATACGCTCCTGGAGAAGCTCGACACCGTGTCATACGGAATGTGAGCGAAGTTTGAGCCGAATATGTTATCCACCACTGACAGGAATTTTGTTATCACTCCGGCCTTGTTCGTCTTCTTGGTTGTCTCCTGGTTCGTCGTCGTGTCAATGAACGTTATTGTCTGCTCCAACAGCGCGCCGTCCCATGTTATCGCCGCGCCGCTTCCTCCGCTGAGAAGTGATTTATGGCCCTCGTAGCCCTCGATCTGCTCAAGCGATGAAGGGTATGAGAACAAGTTCCCCGATTCATGATACGGCTGGTAATGAGTGTCGTTTATCCCTTTTACGGCTGTGGGCGTTGCAGGCTCGCTCATGGAGAACGTGATGTAGGTCTGCTTCCTCTGGAGCTTTGACGCGTCGAAACTTCCGTAGCTGCTCAAGGTCTGCGCAAGTATCCACTCCGGCGGATTCTCAATAGGATAACGCCAGATATAGCGGTCCGACGTGTTCACGTACAGCGTATCAAGGTAATTCGCCAGAGTCTTTATCGTCATTATCTGCCCGGTCTCGTGCCCGTTCGAGGTGTCTTTTGTCGTCGTAACGGTGTCCTTGAGCTTGTCCCAGAATTTCCCGACGGCATCAATGTCTTTCCCGGCAGGAGTCTCGCTCAGGAATGTTGACGTTATGCCCCTTATGCCCTGGAAGGTTGACGATGCGCCGCGTGTCAGGCCGCTGTCGAGCGCGAATATCGTCTCAGCCGTGCTCGTCATGCTGTAACTCATGTTCTGCTTGTCCGTGCTCTGAGTGGTGTTGCTGTACTCAATCTTCGTGTCCGAGAGGAGCGTGAAGTTCTGGGGCTTGTCCGTCAGCGCAGAACCGTCCGGCTTGATGTTGTCGACGTGGTAAGGCATCATCTGGAGTATAGCGGTGTAGTCCAGATCTGAGCGGTCAACCGTCTTCACAGGGTCGCCAAGCGTTACGCTCTCTTCCGCGTAATCGGCCTTCGCAAAAGCAAGAAGGTGGTCGCGGTCTGTCAGGGCGGTGATTTCGTGAACCTCAGTCCCCCAGTTCGACACGCCCGGAATGTTCGTCATCAGCGCAACGTGACTCCTCAGCTTGTTGCCGTCCCCGTCTGTCCACTGAGGATATTTGATTACGAGGTCGTCGCATGTCGCTATAGTTCCGATTCTGCCTGTGAATTTCCCGGCGATGATGTCAAACTCGCGGTCAATGAGCGGGTAAGGTGTCTGCGCTCCTGTCTGCTCTCCCGTGATAGGCGCAAAGTAGTAGATCTGCCTGACTATGTTCAGGTCATCACCGTTAATGCCATGATCATTGAACGTGCCCATACCGATATTTGTTGTGCGTATGCCTACCCAGCCGTTTTTGTTGTCGCCGTAATTCCAAGGATTTGACCCGTCTGAATGCCCGTGATATACCGGCTTGATGCTGTTTGTGTCGAAACTGTACCAGTCAACGAATGCACCGAATACGAAATTGGAGTATTCGAATCCGATATGTTGTGATGAGTGGTCATAAATATAGTGTTCCGTGTACTGGAGCATGACGCGCAGGACAGCAATATCATCGCGCCCATCGCCGTCAAAATCTCCGACAGCGGCCTTCACGCCCAGCGGGAGGTCTATATCGTTCCACCTATTATCGTTATCTGAACGACCACCAAGAATATCAAACACGCGCACATCTTCCTCAGTCTGGAAACCACTCCCGTTCCACTTGTAGGTTCTGAGGTGAATCTTCCCCGTGTAGCCGCAGAATAAAGATGAGTCGTGTGGAGGTAGTTTGAATTGATCATCATCCGGTGAAGTATCCCTCCAGACTATGGCAAACTCATCTTTCCCGTCCCCGTCGAAATCTCCCGCAACTGTGCAGAGCGAATACGTGCAGGAAATTCCGTCCATATTCAAGTAGCGGTCTGCGTATCGCGTATCCCAGTTATTATTGGAGTTATAGTAGTTGTATGAGTCAACATCTCCGTTGTTCAGCGTGCTGACCGTGAAGCTGGAATAGTCGGGAGCGTCTGTTGTGTGGGTAACTTGCAGGACTACGTAGCGCACCGCGACTCTGTTCGTGAAGACTACGACAATCTCATTCTTGTAGCCGTCCCCGTCGAAATCGCCAACCGCCATGCTGACCGGGAAATACACAGTCCCGTCAAACATCTTGGGTACGTTGTCGCTTCCGCCTGTCTTCCCTGACCATGAGCCGGAAACAGCATAGTCCGAGTAGGTTTCGTTCCAGTTATCGCCTGAGCCTATTTGTATATATCCCAGATACAGATTGATTGTCTCGCCGTTCCTGAAGAGATATGCCGTAACTTCGCGGTCATAGCCCTTTACTGTCATGCCTCCTTTCACGTCAACCAGCGGATTATCTGTTATTACGCCACCTTCTCCCCCTCCTACAGCGTAAGTGCCGCCCTGCTCCATCTTCAGGTTTCCGCCGTCAGAATCACTCGTAACACGCGTACACTCAGTGAGGAATTTGCTCCCCGAGTTATCAGCTTGAGCAGGCACAAAGAAGTTCAGCAGAAATTTTCCGTTGTCGCCGCTTCTCAGCATTGAGCTGTTGATGACCGCAACGCTCTGATAGTCGAATGCCCCGGCGGGAGTGTCGATAGCTTTCGTGAATGTCGCCAGGTTATTATTGCTGCCGTCAGCATTGAACGAGTAGAGATCCTCGTGTTCCTAACTAGTGGAAGCCTGCACACCGTAGATGTACAGTGAGTCCTTGTCGAAGCGCAAGTCCCCCGAAGTCTGCCCCGTAACGTGGCGGATTATGTCGGGTATCTGGTTCAAGGCGAGCGATGTTCCGTCATGGCCGGGCACTGTTACTGCCGGGCATGTTCCCGCCGTGAAGATTAACAGCAAAAACACACAGAATGTGAAACGTGTGAACTGTCTCACGTATATACTTCCTTTCTATGTGTTGCCTGGATTTTCGGGAAAGAATTTTACGCCTGAGACGGGATTCGCGCAATTGGGGCTTGCGGGGGAGTCCTGAGAGCGAGTCCCCCCCTGTGTGATTGATGGTTACACTACTGCGACACCGAGAGACTTTGCGAGATTGCGGATTGTGTCTTCTGCTAGGCGGCTGTAGCGCAATATTTTGTCGAGAGGCTCACCGTTTCTGAGCATGTCTGCGGCAAAACGCTCATTGGCCTCATTGATACCTTCCTGCCTGCCCTTTTCTTCTGTTGCGTCGAAAGCATCCTTGAAGATTTCCTGTATTGTCCTCATGTTTCCTCCTATTTGCTTATCTAAATCCTCGTTAATGTTGAAGCACATTTTGAGTACCGTCCCGGCGTTAGTCCTGACAATCCCGTCCCTGCTGGCCGCAGTCTTCTCCATGTAACGGACAACCGAGTCCCTTGTGCATCCTCTGGCTATGAGCTTCAGCCCGTCATAGTCTTCATCACGCAGCCTTGACGACACGATGACTTGAGTCTTCAGGCCTGTTATCCCTTCCACGCGGTAAATCCCCGGGTGATGTTCGCTGACCGTGAAGCCTGTGCGGACAAGCACCTTCATCAGTTCACGCGGGTATGCATGACGCACAAGAGTCAAAGTCATATCCTCTATGTGAAGCTCGTCAACCTTCCTGTCGTACCCCTTGTAGATGAAGCTGTAGCCGGCCGCCTTGTAGAAGTCATCAATCGACAGGCCGTCTTCCGGGGATTTGTACTCGAAGATGTTGACCGCCTCGAAAAATTCGCCGATTGGGTCAGTCAGGATCACTCCGGGATTCTTCTTGATGATGAGGAAATCGAGCCTTATCGGGTCTTCGCCAAGCTGGATTTCCTGCTCATATTCCAGATCAACGCCCATCAAAGCAAACTCAACCTTCATGGCCGCGTAGAAGCCGTGATGATAGTTTATGCGCCCGTCATCTTCTGCCATTGCCCCGCCTCCTTGCTGAAATATTTTGTGGATGAAGGGATTATACAGCAAATTTCCCCTGCATACCCCCGCCCGTCATGCTATAATTCCCCCATCCAATCACAGCAACAGGAGGCAGGTATCATCATGTTCAACGGCGAGGACTTCATCACCGCGAAAGGCGTAACCCTCTCCCGCGAGTTCTCCGGCGAAAACAGATTGTGGGTGCGCCTCTTCCTGCAAGGTGAAGGAGTAGTGAGCCTTGCCTCAAAGAACTTCAGGGGTGACTCTGAGCCGTTCGTGTGGGCGGTCTACAATTTCCGCAAGAACGCCAAGACCGCAAAATACTTCCTCGAAGATGTTGATGTGAAGGATGACATGCTCGCCCTCAGACGAAGCCGCGAGACAATCTCAACCGCACTCAAATGGTCAGCCCTCCTCATAAAGTACATGCCCCACGAACAGCCCGATGATGACCTGCTCGCCGTCCTTTACTGGAACATGAAGCTCCTTGCCACTCACTCAGTCCCCTGTCACGTCCCGGACTGGCGGTTTCTGTGGCAGTGGATAGAGCTGTGGGGATTAGCTCCTGACATCGTAGCCTTCCACGCGTCAAACAGCTTCAACAATGACGAGATACGCCTCCTAGTCCAGGTATCAACGCTCAACGCAAAGGGAGTAATCCAGCTCTTCGCCCGCCCAGTCAGCACAGACATACGCGAAAACGCATTCATCATAGCCGCAAGACTCGCCGCAAAATTCCTCCGCCAGATATGAACCGCATCACCCTCATCACTCCCCCTGACGCTCAGGCCATGAAGTCAGCGCGTGAAATTCAGTCCTCGCTCATCAAGCCCGCCGGAAGTCTCGGAGAACTCGAACGCCTCACAGTCCAGTTAGCCGGAATCACAGGTGCAATCCCCCGCACAGTCCCAAGAAAAGCAATATGCCTCTTCGGATCAGATCACGGAATCTATGACGAGGGAGTCTGCTCATCACCGCAGGACTTCACACGCAGGCTCATGGAGGTTTACGCGGGAAGCCAGCGGGGGGCAATCAACGTTTTAGCTCGTCAGGCTGGAGCGGAGCTGAGAGTGTACGACTTGGGCGTGAAAGGACTCGGCGAATATCCCGGCATAATCACCCGGAAGTTTCTTGCTGACGGGACGGCGGACTTCCTTCACGGGCGGGCAATGAGTCCTGAGACAGTGAGGGCGGTAATCTCGTTCGGGATTGACGTTGTGCGCGACATGAAGCGTGAGGGTATCGGGCTGATTGGCACGGGCGAGGTCGGAATGGCCAACACATCGCCTGCCTGCGCCTGCATAATGGCCGGGCTTGGTACGCGTGATGACTCACTGGTCGGGCGGGGCGCGGGACTCGATGACGAAGCACTATATGATAAGAAGAAAGTTATCCTTGAGGCTCTGAATTTCCACGCCGGGAATCTCACTGACCCCGTGAACATACTATCCTGCGTCGGCGGACTCGACATTGCCGCGATGACTGGGGTGTTCTTAGGCGGGGCTGTGTATCACGTTCCTGTTCTGGTCGACGGGGTAATCTCGGTTGCGGGCGCGATGATGGCATATATGATTGAGCCGCTCACGAGGGAATACATGATAGCGTCACACGAGTCGGCGGAACCTGCTTACGTTCACGCTGCGGAACATATCGGCCTCACTCCCTGCCTGAAACTCGGAATGAGGCTCGGCGAGGGCACGGGGTGCGCAATAATGATGCGTGTGATTGACGACGCAATCGCTATAATTAACGGCATGGCCACATTTCAGGAATTATAGACACAAGGAGTGTTGTAACATGGAAATACTAGTTGTTGACTGCCAGTATGACTTCATCGACGGGACTCTTGCCTGCGGGCATTCGGAGGCAGCCGTGAAGAACATCATCGCCTTCATCAACGCCAACCCGGCCGCCAAAGTCTTCTACTCAGCGGACAATCACAGTCCCAAGCATTGCAGCTACATACCCAACGGCGGAACATGGCCCGTTCACTGCCAGGCCGGGACACACGGAGCGGAGCTTCACGCGTCATTCACAACAGACATCGAGAACCCCGAACAGCGTCCCAATGACTGCACGGTCTACCGCAAGGGCGAGGATGACGGCCGGGAGGAATACTCAGCGTTCGAGGCGAAGAATATTGCGGGGGAGAAACTCTGCGACATTCTGGGGCGTGAGGTTGTCGTTACGGGAATCGCTACGGAGTTTTGCGTGAAGGAAAGCGTACTTGCCCTGCTGAAATCCGGGCGCAAAGTTACGGTGAAGGCTGACATGCTGGGATGGGTTGACGCTGAGAATCACAAGAAGACTCTCGGTGAGCTGGCGGAAATGGGGGCAACAGTCGCGTGATTTCGACCGTGATATTTGACGTGGGCAATGTCCTAATCGATTTCGACTGGGAGGGCTTCATTCACCGCATGTTCCCCGGACGCGAGGAGCTTATCGCGGAGCTTGACGCGGCTGTGTGGGGCGGAGGACGATGGGACAGACTCGATGCCGGCGATGACCCGGAGGAAGTCTTTGCGTCAATCATAGCCCATGACCCCAAGCACGAGCGCGAACTCCGAAAAGTTTTCGCGAACGTAGGCGACACTCTCAGGAAACGCCCGGCGACTCCCCTGTGGCTGAAGGACGTGAAATCGCGGGGCTATAGAGTCCTCTACCTGTCGAATTATTCGCATTACGTGATGGGACTCAACCCTGATGTCCTGGACTTCCTGCCGCTGATGGACGGGGGGATATTCTCATGCGACGTGAAGCTGATAAAACCTGACCGCAGAATCTATGAGGCACTCGCGGAGAAGTATGACCTCGTTCCATCTGAATGCGTGTTCATTGACGACATAGAGCGCAACGTGAACGCGGCAAGGGATTTCGGGTATCATGCAATACAGTTTGTGAGTCTGGGTCAGGCGCAGGAGGACTTGAACAAGTTATTGGAGGAGGAGAAGTAACAGTGAAGAGTTTGCGCGTGAATTTGTGGGTAACGGGAGCAATCCTGATCGTTGTGGGACTGATGATGATGCGCTACCCTGTCGAGGCGATAATGTCAGCGGGAATGATTCTCGGAATCGGCCTGCTGATGACTGGAGTGAATCATGTTGCGGGCTGGTACATGTTCGGACTGAGGCGGCTTCTTGCGTTCGGATTTCTGGACATTGTTGCGGGAATCGTCATGATGATTCAGCCGGGAATATCGGCGTTCCTGTTTCCGTTTGTGGTAGGCTTATGGCTCTTGTCGGCTGGAATTTCGAGGACATGCGCGGGGTTCTGGCTTGGCGGGGCGGGAATGCCGGGCTGGTGGATGGTGCTTGCCGGCGGGCTGGCTATGATTGCGTTTGCGGTGATGATGTGTGTTGCACCGCTGAGCAGTACGTTCTCGGTGATGATGATTTTGTCGGGGGTACTGGTAGCGTCGGGGGTGATGGCGGTGATTGAGGGATTCGTGATTCCGCGCTGAGATGACGTGCCGGGCTTTACGGGAAATTAGCCGTCCTTCGGGATTTTAGGGGGGACGGTTTTTTTGCGGCCATGCGGACATGCGGGGCCTAAAGATTTTTGCGGACGCGCTATAATGTGCGAGTAACAAGAATCTTAAGGAGGCAACATCAATGCAGTACGGAAAAATTGAGGCACTCTTAGGCAACGAGGCCGAGTCCCTCCTGACCCACGAATGCGCCACAATCACCAAAGACATGCTCTCGCTTCCCGGCCCGGATTTCGTTGACCGCGTAATCTCCATGACCGACCGCCCAATCCCGGTAATGCGCGCAATGCAGACGCTGTTCTCACATGGCCGCCTCGCTGGAACCGGGTACATATCAATCCTCCCGGTTGACCAGGGTATCGAGCATTCTGCCGGAGCGTCATTCGGCCCAAACCCGATTTACTTCGACCCTGAGAACATCATCAAGCTCGCGATGGAGGCAGGCTGCAACGCCGTAGCAACAACACTCGGAGTTCTCGGCGCGACCGCCCGCAAGTACGCCCACAAAATTCCGTTCGTCCTCAAGCTCAACCACAACGAGCTTCTGACTTACCCCAACCAGTATGACCAAGTGCTTTTCGCGTCAGTGAAGCAGGCCTACGAGCTCGGAGCAGTGGCAGTAGGCGCGACAATCTACTTCGGTAGCCCTGAGTCAACCCGGCAGATTCAGGAGATCTCGCGGGCGTTCCATCAGGCTCACGAAATGGGAATGGCCACGATTCTGTGGTGCTACCTGCGCAATTCGGCCTTCAAGGTCAAGAACGGCGACAAGGTTACGGACTACCACGCGTCAGCAGACTTGACGGGGCAGGCGAACCATCTCGGCGTAACAATCGAGGCCGACATCATCAAGCAGAAGCTCCCTGAGAACAACGGCGGCTATCCTGCGATGGGCAAGGGCTACGGCAAAACCTCAAAGGAAATGTACGACAAGCTCACGACGGACCACCCGATAGACTTGGCGCGCTATCAGGTCGCGAACTGCTACATGGGCAGGGCTGGCCTCATCAATTCGGGCGGAGCGTCAGGCGGGGCAAGCGATTTGTCGGAGGCCGTGCGTACCGCTGTCGTCAACAAGAGAGCCGGAGGAATGGGGCTCATTCTCGGACGGAAGGCGTTCCAGCGTCCTATGAGTGAGGGAGTGCAGATCATCAATGCCGTGCAGGATGTCTACCTCTGCAAGGAAATCACAGTAGCATAGTTCATCAGGGAAAAAGAAATCCCCTCGGTTTTGCGCCGGGGGGAATTTTTCTGTCTTGTTCCGTGAAGCGTGTGCTTATTGCGCGTAAGGGGACTGCGTGAATGTCAGCGTGTAATCCTTATCGCTGCCCTCAGTCTTGACCGTGATAGTTGCCGTCCTCGTGCTGCCTGTGGTGTTCTGCGCAACTGTGTAGATGAAATCGTTGCCGTTCGCCGCTCCTCCGCTCTTGCTGCTGTCTGAGAGAGTGAGCCAGTCAACATTAGATGAGGCCGTCCAGTTCAGCTCGGAGTAGACTTTTGCCGTGTACATCTTGCCCGCGTTCGTGCCTGTCGAAACGAAATCACCAATCCCGAATCGCACCGGCTTTGTGAGATTGAGTCCCTTGTAGTCGGCATCATGATTGATCGTGCAGCTGGCATCGCTGACCTTGCGCCCGCCCATGTCATGAGCCGCGAAGAATCCCTCCGACCAGTGCGCTTGTGAGTTGAAGCCAGGATTGTCTACATGGTCAGGCTGTACCCTCCAGATTGATTCGCCCTCAAGTGTTACAGCTGTCTTTGCCGCCGGAGATATTACCCAGCCCTTGCCGCCTGAATAGTAGGGTGATGTAACGTCAAGCACCCAGCCTATAACAGGTCTTCCGTCAGCAGGGTATAGAGCTGTCGTGCGCCTTGGGGTAATGCTGTAATCCGTAGTATTCCATGTGTGAGTGGCATTGTGTGAGACGCTGTAGTTGAATGAGCCTTCTAATTTCCCTTGTCCTTGTCCAGTTTTCTTGTCGCCACCTGCGGCTGATTCTTTGCCTCCGCCACCACTGCCACCGCCGGATACTCCTCCGCCCATTTGCCAGCCGTCAGTGTCAGAGAATGACTGATTGTTGTTGACCGTCATGCTTGGGGTAATTTTCACCAGCTCCGTGCCTAACTCATTTGGCCACAGGTAGCACTCAAGTTTCTTGTTGCACCCAAGTATCACCGCATAATGGTACGCGCCTGAGCCTTTGACCTCATCGCCTGTTGTGTCGCCGTACTCAGCTCTTATCTCAAGCCGTTTAGCTGGCTGAATGGTCGCTGTTGTCGTTATGAGGTAGTAGTCGCAGTGATCCGCGAACGAGTGAACTCCGTATGAGACATGAGTCCCCGTAATGTTGAGGCCGGGATTGAAGCTGTTCCAGTGATCCACAAGAGTCCCG
>JAFSKV010000031.1 GCA_017448795.1 Synergistaceae bacterium
ACCCCCAGTTCGAGTCTGGGTGCCGCCTCTATCAGTCCAGCCGCAAATTATTCCCGCTCATGATAAAATCCTCTCACGCCACGGAAGTAGCAGGGGGCAGTTTTCCCCGCGTGGACTGGGATTGTCCCCCCGCCGGAGTCTCATGACGCAAATACCGTCTGAACCATCACCATATATGCCAGCGTCCCGGCAGTGATACTCAGGAGCGTGTTCCTCTTCCAGACGTGAAGCACCCCCACAATACAGCACGCAAGAGCCTCCGGGATTCCGTGACTGCCCGCGAGAATGTCAACACCCTTCAGGCAGTACACCGCAAGCATAGCCATCACAGCAGGAGGTAGCACACGCCCCAAATACAGCACAAAGCCCGGCCTCCTCCTCCCGAACGCCGCAAACGGCAGCACCCTCAGCATCACCGTAACAGCCCCCGCTACAATCACAATATATCCCGCGTGAACGTCAAACATCAATCTTCCCCCTAAACGCAAAAAGCAGCGCAGTAATTGCAATCATGGCCGGAATAAGAAAGTTCCCCGCCCCGAAAATCACAAGGCACAAAACACTTGCAGTCAGCCCTATAACCGCCGGGTAATGCTGCTCACTGTTCATCCACTGCTCAACACATATGCTCACGAATAACGCTGTCAGGGCGAAATCAATCCCACGCGAGTCAAACGGCAATATATCCCCAAGCAATGCACCGATTACCCCGCCTGTTACCCAATATGACTGGTCAAGCAGCGATACCCAGAAGCAATAATCCACGTCATCAGACTCACAGACAAGCGAGTACGTTTCATCCGTCAGGGCGTAAATCATGTAGGCTTTCTTGAGACCGTGAATGTTCTTCCAGCGTTCCGACATTGAGATACCATAGAATATATGCCTCGCGCTCACCATCAGGGCGGTTCCGGCGGCTGAAACAAGACCCGTCCCGGCTGTGAACATCTCAGCGCACACGAACTGCATAGTCCCGGAATATATCATGATGCCCGTGAACAGTGCCCAAAACGCACCATAGCCCTTAGTGCTGAGGAGGATGCCGAATCCAATCCCCAGCACTACATAGCCAGTCATAACCGGGACTGTGTCATGAAACGCCCGGCCTATTACACCAGCTCGCATGTAAGCTCCTCGCCCTTGAGGCTGACGCTGATTGTTGAGTCGCCTTCAGGGAGATTGCCGGAAAGCATGAAGTCCGAAAGTTTGTCCTCAAGCATCGACTGTATCGCCCGCCTTAGAGGCCTCGCGCCGTACTTGGGCTTGTAGCCTTTCTCCAGGATTCGCGCCTTCACGTCATCCGCGACGCTGATTCTTAGTCCCTTAGCGTCTAGTCTCTCTGACAGCTCATCAAGCATAGTGTCAACAATCTTAAGCAGGTTCTCACGTGATAGCGGCTTGAACACGGCCATCTCGTCGATCCTGTTCAGGAACTCAGGCCGGAATGTCCTGTTGGCTTCCTCAAGGATGATTGATTTCACCCGCTCCCAGTCGCGTTCAGTCTGGGACTCCGCGCTCATCCCGAAGCCTAAAGAGTTGCCCTGCTGTGCTTCCTTTGCGCCGACGTTGCTTGTCATGATGATTATTGTGTTGCGGAAATCTACCTTGCGCCCCTGGCCGTCCGTCAATTTCCCGTCATCAAGAACCTGAAGGAGTATGTTGAAGATTTCAGGGTGAGCCTTCTCGATTTCGTCGAAGAGAATCACGCTGTAAGGTTTGCGCCTGACCATCTCAGTGAGTTTCCCGCCCTGTTCATGGCCTACGTAACCGGGAGGAGCTCCGACGAGTTTCGAGACTTCATGACGTTCCATAAACTCACTCATGTCTATGCGTATCATAGCGTCATCCCGCCCGAACATGAAACGCGCCAGGCACCGGGCTAATTCAGTCTTGCCGACTCCAGTTGGTCCCATGAAGAGGAATGAGCCTATAGGCCGTCTAGGGTCTCTGAGTCCTGTTCTTGCCCGGCGGATTGCACGTGATACCGCGCTTACTGCCTCATCCTGGCCTATCAGACGCTTCGAGATTTCTGACTCCATGTTCATGAGCCGGGCTGTCTCTGCCTCTGTGAGCTGCTTCACGGGGATTCCTGTCTGTTCTGCTACTACAGCCGCTATATCCTCCCCGGTGACTCTGTGCTTCTCTGTCCTGCGTGCCTTCTGCCAGTCCTTCCTTGCCGCGTCAAGCTCGTCTGATATACGGCGTTCCCTGTCCCTGAGCTCCGTAGCAAGCTCGTACTGTTCGGACAATACAGCCTCTTCCTTCTGGTGCTGGACATCTTCAAGCCTATGCTCAATTTCCCGGACATATTCGGGAGGTTCCAAGCCTATAAGCCGGGTTCTTGCCCCTGCCTCGTCAATGAGATCTATCCCTTTGTCGGGAAGATACCTGTCCTGAATGTAGCGCGCTGAGAGATTGGCCGCCGCGTTTATGGCATCGTCTGTGTATGTTACGTGGTGGTGATTCTCGTATCTTTCTTTGAGTCCCCGCAGTATCTTCACGGCATCGTCAACAGGAGGCTCCTCAACCTGCACAGGCTGGAATCTCCGTTCTAATGCCGCGTCTTTCTCGACATACTTTCTGTATTCGTCCTGAGTCGTCGCCCCTATGAGCTGGAATGCCCCGCGTGATAATTCCGGCTTGAGGATGTTTGCCGCGTCCGTTGAACCCTCAGCGTTGCCCGCGCCGATTATAGTGTGAACCTCGTCGACAAAAAGAATCACATCTCCCTTGCTGTCCGTGAGTTCCTTGACGATACGGCGGAGTCTTTCCTCGAACTCGCCCCTGTATTTCGTCCCGGCAACAAGCGTCCCCATGTTGAGCTGGACAATGCGCTTCTCCCTCAGAGGATCAGGAACAGTCCCGGCGGCTATCTGCCTCGCAAGACCCTCAACGACTGCCGTTTTCCCGACTCCGGGGTCGCCTATAAGCACAGGGTTGCTTTTCGTCCGGCGGCACAGCACCTGCATAACACGGCGGATTTCTTTTTCACGGCCTATCACAGGGTCAAGCTCTCCGTTTCTGGCACGCTCCGTAAGATCAATGCCAAGATGGTCAAGAGTAGGAGTCTTAACCTTCACCTTGCGCTTTGAGTTAGTCTCTATGTTGGAGGATGCCGCCGCTTTCCTGCCCGCGTTCCCTGCTAATATCTCGTTCACCTGCTTTAGGACAGCCGACGGAGTCAGCCCCATAGCCTTGAACTGCTGGACGGCAAGCCCCGAATCATCAGCCAATATCCCAAGAAGAACGTGCTCCGTGTCAACATAATTCACCCCCATTTTCCGCGCCTCTATCATCGCAAGGTCCAGGGCGTGCTTCATTCTCTGGCTCATGGGAAGGTCAACAGGCTTCGCAAGTATATTCTGTGATTTCCCTACAAGCTCCCTGATATGGTCAGCAAGATTCTCCGGGTCAACCCCCAATTCTTCGAGTGCCTGGCAGGCTGTCCCTCCTCCCTCAGTCAGAAGTCCTATCAGCAAGTGTTCAGGCTCAACCATAGCATGACCCATATCAGCGGCTTCCTTGTGCGCAAGCTGTATTACTCTTTTTGCTCTCTCTGTGTAGAACTGCCACATGTGTTATTATTTCCTCCTGTTCTCACATCAGCCCGCATAGCATTTTTCTGAGAAGATATGCGAGCTCCTTCTCGTTATTCCCTTCTGCTGCATGTCTCAAAGCAACCTCAATAATCAGCCTCTCACGCCCCGTTATCATCTCTCTGTCCTGCAGCGCCTCAAGAAGCCGCCTCGCCTCGTTCAGTGTTATGCTGTCCCCTACAATCTCGTTTATATGGCTGACTTTCTCGCCGTGATCCCCGCAGGTTATCCTGAGAATCTTAATGTAGCCGTGTTCCCCCCTCCTGCTCTCAATAAGATAGCCCTGCTCCGGCGTGAACCTGCTGCGCAAAACGTAGTTAATCTGACTCGGAACACACTCGAACATTTCAGCCAGCTCTTTGCGCCTGAGACTGATGAAGTTTTCCTGCCCGCCTTCCAGCAAGTCAAGTATGTATCTCTCAATGTCATGCGATAAATTCTGCAACTGAATCACCTGCTTCATTATCATGGAATTTTGAGCCTGCATTATATTTTATAGGTCAGCGATAATCAACCGCAGAAATTGACTAATCCCGCCAATCCAATAAAATTGTCGGCAATAATCCCAAAGGAGCGTGGAAAAATTTTGAGCAATGAAGCAGCAGAAGGCATCCTCGAAATCAGGAAGTACCCTGACCCTGTACTGAAGAAAATTTCCGAGCCTGTTACCGTTTTTGACCAAGAACTTGCCGACTTCGTGAAGGTTTTATTCTCATCAATGCGCGTTCATGACGGTGTAGGATTGGCCGCCCCTCAAGTCGGAGTCCTCAAGAAGGTTGCCGTCGTCGAGTATGACGGGAAAAGCTACGTTCTCATCAACCCGCGTGTTGTCGACCAGAAGGGGATACAGGAGAGCGAGGAAGGCTGCCTCAGCTTCCCGGGAATTTACGCCAACGTTACCCGGCCTCAATGGGTCAGGATTGAGTCCAATGATTTGGACGGCAGCACAGTAACATTCGAGGGCGAGGGCTACACGGCCAGGGCATTCCTTCACGAGATGGATCACCTGAGCGGAAAACTCTTCATCGATTACCTTTCCAGCCTGAAACGCAACGCCATCAAGAAGAAAGTAGCCAAGCACACAGGGGGACATTTCTAGATGTGGTTCATT
Source organism: Synergistaceae bacterium (assembly GCA_017448795.1). Taxonomy (GTDB): domain Bacteria; phylum Synergistota; class Synergistia; order Synergistales; family Aminobacteriaceae; genus JAFUXM01. Next base: position 4,708 of record JAFSKV010000031.1, read on the forward strand.
GGGACGGGGCAATTCGCCGCAATGTGCCTCGAAGGCCTCACGCGCAGGGGACTCACATTCACCCGCATCATAACAGGCAAGCCCACAGTCTCAGGACGCGGGAAAAAGGAGCATCCTTCACCCGTTGAAGTCATGGCCGGGACTCTCGGTCTTACAGTAACAAGAACAGGCAAGCTCACCGAGAATCAGGAACTCATTGACGCGCTCGAAGCTGAGAATCCCGGAGTGATATTCGTGATTGACTTCGGGCAGATTATCCGCGAGCCTTTCCTGTCCCGGATGTGCCTCAACATTCACCCGTCGTTTCTGCCGGAATACAGGGGGGCGGCTCCGATCCAGCGGGCAATACTCGGCGGCCATGAGCGCACGGGGGTAACGGTCTTCCGTATCGCTCAGGAGATGGACGCGGGCGGGATTCTCGCTCAGTCAGCAGCCGACATAGCACCGTCAGATTACGCGTCGGACATGTTCCCGCGCCTAGCTGAAACCGGCTGTGAGATTGCCTGCGATGCCCTGAAGAATCCCGGAGGCCTCACGTTCACCCCGCAGGATGACTCGCTGGCCACAGTAGCACCCAAAATCTCGAAGGCTGAATTTGAGCTGAAGCCGGAAGACCCGGCGTTGAAGTTCGTGAACACCGTGCGTGCTTTGGACATGTCGGGGGGCGCGTGGGTCATGGCCGGAAGGAAGCGCGTGAAGGTTTGGCGGGCATGTCTCAGGAATGACATAACGGGCGGGACACCGGGGAATATTCTTGCTGACGGTGGGAATCCTGTCATGATTTGCGGGGATTTCGGCGTTGAGCTTCAGGAAGTGCAGGCTGAGGGCAAACGGAGGATGACCGGGCGGGAATGGGCGTTAGGTATGCGGGGCAAATTGTGTAAACTTTGAGGATATGCGCTATAATTAGGCAATTCATGTAACCAGAATAGAAAAGGGCAGGTGTTCTTATGCCGGGAGAAATGAAATCCAACATTGAGGAAGTCTGCGTCAGGGAGAACCGTATCTTTGACGGGAAAATCCTCAATCTTCGCCGTGATGAAGTGCTGACACCGTCCGGGCATCATGCAGTCCGCGAAGTCGTCGAACACAAGGCCGCCGTCGGAATGATAGCCTTCACCGACCGCAAGACTGTTCTTCTCGTGAGGCAGTACCGTTACGCCGTCCATGAGGAGACACTTGAAGTGTGCGCGGGACTCATTGAGCCGGGTGAAGACCCCTCGCAGGCCGCCGAGCGCGAGATGCAGGAGGAGCTGAACGTGAAGGCCTCGAAGCTGCACAGGATAGGGGAATTTTACGCGTCGCCGGGTTTCTGCACGGAGATGTTCACGCTGTTCCTTGCTGAGGGGCTCACGCGGTCATCACTGCCGCAGGATGAGGACGAAAATGTTTCGGTGTGCGAGGTTGCTTTGACGGACATACCGGGAATGATTCGTGAAGGGAAAATACGGGACTCGAAGACTTTTGCGGCTCTTTCGTGGCTCATGGCTAAGGAGGGGATTGCCCCTGAATGATCTTGCTGTAAAGTCGCGCTAAAGGGTTACACAGGCTTCACTTCACACACAATTCAATCAAAACAGGAGAGATTTACCACATGCTAAACAATTTCAAGATTACCGGCAAGCTCACAATCGGCTTCGGCATAGTGCTTGCGCTCTTCGGTGTCGCGGTGTTCTTCTCATGGCAGAGCATTTCGGCCGTCCAGTCAGATGTTCAGTACCTCCAGAAGGTCGTCGACAACACGGTCAAAATCGCCGTCGAGCTGACCAACCAGATCAGCTTCATCCGCGCCGGAGTCAGGGATCTCAAGTTCTCAGAGAGCGACGAGGACATCGACAAGATGACAAATTACCTGTCCAGCCTGCGCACCATACTGGAACGTGGCAAGTCAATGTACGCGCAGGATCCCTCGCTGTCAGCCCTCTCCAACCTCGCCGAAATGGAGAACATCATCCGCAACACCGAGTCCACATTCGCCAAAGCCACCCAGATGATCCGCACAAAGCGCACGGTGTCAGCAACCCTCGTTGTGGAAATCAACAAGATGATTGAGCTTCTGGAGAGCGTAATCGACATGCAGTACAAGATCACAATCCAGAACCTCAAGACCAACCTCGAAGGCCACGACTATGAGACGGACATCAACCGCATAAGGTCAGTCGAAGACCTGCGCACCCAGTTCGCCATAGTCGCGAGGAATTACGCGGTTGCGATGTGGAACAGGGACGCTAAGGGCATGAACGATGTTACACAGCAGATAGTCAACGGCGAGAACGCCTACAACAGGTTCTACGAGAACACGACCTACAAGGAGGTCAAGGATGTCATGAACGCCGGGCGCGGGGCTTTCTCGACGCTGAAATCAGGGTTTGCTGACGTTCTCAACTCGTTCACGCAGACTGAACCGGCATTCGCGGCACTTCTTGCTGACGGACTCGCCCTCGTGAACATCGCCAACAAGGTAACGGACGCAGGAACGCAGAGAATCGTGGACTTGTCGCAGGGAGCTCATGACGCGCTCGGAAGCACAATGACGCTGGTATTATCTCTCGCGGCAGTAGCTATTATCATCGGCATAGGCATCGCGCTCTACATAGCAAAATCCATCTCCGCGCCTCTTGGGCGTGTTGTTGACATCTGCAAGCAGGCCAGCAACGGTGAACTTGCGGTAACCTACGGTGATTTCGGCTACGAGGGCAAAGACGAGCTCGGCAATCTTGGCGAGGCACTGACTGAGATGTTCGCATCACTCGGAACAGCAATCGGTGATATCCGCGGTCTTGCCATCACGAGCCAAGAGACATCAGCCAACATGAAGGAAGACGCTACGAAGAACACCGATTACGCCAACAACGTCCGCGCCAACGTCGCCAACGTGGTCAAGCTCATGGAGGGCAACGCGTCATCGCTCCAGGAGTCCAACGCGGGGACTGAGGAGATGTCAGCGGCATCAATGACCAGCGCACAGGCCGCCACAGACTGCGCCGAGTTCATCTCGAACATGACGACGGTAACGAACAACGCGGTCGACACGGTGAAGGAAGCAATCGCCAACATCGTAATCCTCCAGAGAAAGACGAAGGAAAGCGGCATCAAACTTCAGGAGCTTGTCGAGTCGGTCAACAAGATTTCTGAGTTCATCGGCGAAATCACATCGATAGCTGACCAGACGAACCTTCTCGCCCTCAACGCCGCAATCGAGGCCGCAAGAGCAGGAGAAGCAGGACGCGGATTCGCGGTTGTCGCCGAGTCGGTCAGGAAACTTGCTGAGGACTCAAGCCGGGCCGCTGAGAACGTCAGAGGACTCATTGAGACGTTGCAAGAAGCAGCAAGGGAGACGAAGACATCAAGCGATGAGACGGCAGTTCTGCTTGACGAGACGACAGAGAAGGCCAACGGAGCGCAGGACTCACTCGCTGAGGCAATCGGGCAGATCGACAAGGCCAATGACAGAATCCAGAACATCGCGGCAGTCGCACAGGAGCAGGCAGCCTCAAGCCGTGAAATCGCCGCCGGAATCGACAACGTAACGAAGTCAACGACCGAGATTCTGGAGAACCTTGAGAGCGTGAAGAACGACATGGACGAGACAGCGTTAATCGCAGAACGCGCCGCGGCAGGAGCAGTTGAGCAGACAGGGCTTGTCGAG